>NZ_JBSXOI010000061.1:0-266186 GCF_056859395.1 Marinobacter sp. L-80 | reverse complement strand
CTGAGGCTCACAGTGAATACACGAAAGAGCGCGGTAGACCGGCCCTGGAAGCGCAGCTTCCTGGGCTTCACCCTCAGCCGGAAAGGGCAGCGATTGAAAGTGGCTGACAAAGCCATCACCAAGCTGAAAACCCAGATCCGGCTACTGAGCCGCCGAACACGGGGCCACTCACTGGCCCGGGTGATCGCAGATCTGAAAGAGACCCTGCTTGGTTGGAAAGCGTACTTCGACGCAGCCGAAGTACTGAGCCCGCTGCGGGACCTGGACAAGTGGATACGGCGGAGAATGAGAAGTTACGTGTGGAAGCAATGGGGCCGAAGGGGGTATCGTGAGCTGAGAAAGCGGGGTGTCCCGGTCAGATTGGCCTGGAACACCGCCAAATCGGCCCACGGCCCGTGGCGGCTGAGTCATTCGCCGGCCCTGCGGGAAGCCTTACCGGCCCGGTTGTTCCGGAGCTATGGACTGCCGGAACTGGCAGTGCGGTAACGGGTTGAATCAAGTCACTGAATCGCCGTGGTACGTGATCCGTATGCCCGGTGATGTGGGAGGAGGGGCATCGTGAGGTGCCTCCCTATCCCGATTAGCTGTGATTGCCTCACCCGAAAAGTGATACTATAGTATCACTATAAATTTGGATCAGGGTTAGCCCATGAAAGTTGAGCTTGTTACGAACCTTAAGCGCCAAGCCACAAAGATTCTTGCAGATTTGCACTCGTCTAAGGAGCCGATACTGATCACGGAGCATGGTCAGCCATCCGCATACCTTGTTGATGTGCAGGATTATGAGTTTATGCAGCGTCGACTTGAGCTGCTTGAGGGGCTCTCACGGGGAGAGCGTGCTGTACTTGAGGGAAGAACGTACAGCCAGAGTGAGGCCAGGGAGAAAATGAGTAAATGGCTGAAGTAATCTGGACGGAGCCCGCCCTTCAAGAACTGGATGCCATCGCCGAGTACATTGTTCTTGATAATCCTGCAGCCGCAAGTCACCTGGTCCAGGATGTTTTCGATAAGACCGAGCGTTTGGAAGATTTTCCCCAATCCGGACGGATTCCTCCAGAACTCCCTAATTCAGTATACAGGGAGGTAGTGGTTCCGCCGTGTCGCATTTTTTATCGTGAGGATGATAAGCGAGTTCTCATTCTCTATGTCATGCGAGAGGAGCGACAGCTTCGGGCGTACATGCTTGGGAACAGCTAACCAGGCGCGGCACTCGGATGCCTATGTCTCCGCTTCGCTTCATAGCAAAGCCAAGCGTTAAATCAAGGAGACTTCCCGTAGCAGAAAGCCCCCTGAAACTGTCTTGGCGCTTATTGGTAGGCGCCCGCACTGTAGATCAATTCATAGCTGTGGCTATAGATTTCCAGGATGTTTCCGAACGGGTCTTCCATATAAATCATGCGGTAGGGCTTCTCGCCGGGGTAATAGTAGCGCGGTTTCTCCATGCGCTTTTTGCCACCTGCGGCCACAATCCGCTCTGCCAGTTCCTCTACGTTCGGGTCTTGAACGCAGAAATGAAAAACCCCTGTTTTCCAATACTCGAAATTGTCTTCCGGGTTGGTCTGGTTCTTAAACTGGAAAAGCTCCACACCAATCCGATCGCCTGTCGATAAGTGAGCGATACGGAACTTGCCCCAGCCCGCGCCAAATACGTCTGTGCACATTTCTCCAATGGCGCTGTCGTCTTCCTCGATCTCGGTTGGTTCCATAATCAAATACCAACCCATAACCTCCGTGTAGAACTTTACGGCTTGTTCAAGATCCGGCACGGATATGCCGATGTGTGAAAAGTTTCTTGGGTACACGTTGCTCATTGGCTGTCCTCCTTTGTTAAGACTGAGAGCAGGTTACATGGGGCTGATAATTAGTTAAAATTATCATTTATTCTCTAAAAGATTACGTAATGTAATGATGAATACGGCCTGGTTACGCACCTTTTGCACACTGGTGGAAGTCGGTCATTTCACCCGAACCGGCGAGCGCCTTCACATGACACAGTCGGGGGGCAGTCAGCATGTGCGTAAGCTTGAAGAGCAGCTCGGTACCGAATTGCTTGTGAGGCAGGGTAAGCAGTTTTCTCTATCGGGTGCAGGCGAAAGGCTTTATACCGAGGCGCAGGGCATCCTCTTTGCGTTGTCGAATCTGGAACAGACAGTCGGAGAGGATCCGCCCTTTGCAGGCAGTGTGCGGATCATGTCTCCGGGTAGTGTCGGGCTGAAGCTTTATCCACATCTCTTGGCGCTACAGAGCAAGCACCCGAAGCTTGTTATCGATTACCGGTTTGCGCCAAATCCGGATGTGGAGAACGCGATCGCGAAGTCGATTGTTGATCTCGGATTCATGACTTCGAAATCTACCCTGTCCGAGGTAAGTTGCACGCCTGTCGCGCAGGAATCGCTGCTGTTGGTAACACCTGCTACTGTCGAGGAACCGGACTGGGACACTCTGATGGCTCTAGGGTTTATCGATCACCCGGATGGGAGTCATCACGCCAGCTTGCTTCTTGGTGCCAATTACCCTGAGTTTCAGCACAGTAACCTGTTTCCCAGAAAGGGGTTCTCGAACCAGATCGGTTTGATTCTGGAGCCGGTTAGTATGGGTTTGGGTTTTACCGTCTTACCTGCACATGCCGTTGAGGCCTTTGAGAAGTCTGAGCACATCAAAGCTCATCCTCTCGCTAACCCGGTCAGCGAAACGTTATATCTGTGCGTTCCCCGGCATCGGGCACTTCAGGCGAGGATGAAGACTGTAATAGCTGAAGCCAAGAGGGGGCTTTAAAACCGGCTGTTGCCTTCGTCTTTTACTTGGCCTTTTCTGGCAAGACGCAGAAGGCATTTGTTCGCCAGCAAGCATTACTCGAAACCCGCCAACCTCAACGTCATTTCCCCGGCTGAGATCTCTTCGCACCCCATGGTGTTCTGCCCCGCCCAAAGGGGCGAAAAGTCTCCCTTGCCAAGCTTTTCTGCCTCCGATCTGAGGGGTGCCAGTGCAGCCGCCGCATTGGGAAAATCAGGCACGCGCAAACTGATAGGGCCTTGCTCGCGAATGAGCCGGTTGACGATGCCGCGCGCTGGCCGGCCGGAAAACACGTTGGTGATTTCGGTGTGGGAAGCTTGCTGGGACTGAAGGGCGGCCCGGTGGATGGCACTGGTTTTTGCTTCGGTACACAGCAGGTAAGCTGTGCCGACCTGGGCCGCGGTGGCGCCCAGTTGTATGGCTGCTTTGACACCTTCGGAAGAGGCAATGCCGCCTGCCGCAATTACAGGGAGCTTCACTCTGGATGTGATTCGGGGGAGTAACGCAAATATACCCATGTGCAGACCAAGGTCGTCAGACAGAAAGTGGCCGCGGTGACCACCGGCTTCGAGCCCTTGCGCAATGATGGCGTCTGCGCCTCTCTCCTCCAGCCACAAGGCTTCGGCCACCGTAGTGGCACTGGCCAGTACTTTAACACCGTTGGATTTGATGTGGGCCAGCAAATCGGGGGCCGGTAAGCCGAAGTGAAAGCTCACTACCGCAGGCTTCAATTCAGCCACCAGGTCGGCCGTTTGTTCATCGAAAGGGCGGCGGCCTGGGCCGCCGGCGTCTTCGTTCATCTCCAGCCTCAGTTCCTCGTAGTAGGGTTGCAGGCTTTGCCGCCAGGCGGCTTCTTTCTCCGGGTCTTCCGGTGGCTGGGTGTGGCAGAAGAAATTCAGGTTGAAGGGCCGGTCTGTTGCGGCCCGGATATTGGCGATTTCTTCGCGGATTTTTTCGCCTGTGAGCATGGCGCAGGGGAGCGAACCCAGCCCGCCCGCTTTGGAAACTGCGATGGTCAACGCGCTGTCCTGCACGCCGGCCATCGGTGCCTGAATCACTGGGTAGTCAACGTTCAGAAGTTCCCGGAGGGTGGTCATGGTGAGTTCTGCTCCCCTGTTAGTTGGTTATCGCTTTCGCAGTTCGGTGACAGTTTCCCCTTTGACGCCCCAGTTGTCGGTCGACACTTCGTCGATGACCACGTGGGTGGCGTCAGGGTTCTTGTTCAGAATGTCCACCAGTAGCTGCGTCGTTCCCTGAATCAGTTGGCGCTTCTGTTCAACGGTCACGTTGTCGTCGGTGACCTTGATGTTGACATAAGGCATTCGAAATTCCTCTTGTTCAATGGTTGGATGGCCTGCCGGGTGGCAGGCTTTTCATGGTTTTTCCGTTCATTCAGGCGATGGCTGGCGCGTACATCTTGTTGACGATCCTCCAGACACCGTCCTCCTTCAGCAAACCCAGGTAGTCGGTAAAGTTGCCGTGGGGAAGCGGGCACGCCACTTTCACCATGGCCTGGCTGTCTGCCAGTTCCACCCGGAGAATGCGGTAGTTCTCCGGATGACCCATGTGCGCGGGTATTGGTCGCCTTGCGACATCGGTTAGCCATTCATTCAGTGTGCGCCGCAGGCCAGGTGATTTGAGTACACAGTCCTGGTGAAACAGCGGCGACAGTCGGTCGGTGTCCCCCGTGTGCAGGCCCTGAAAATACTCGTTCACCATGGCTTCCAGTTGGGGTTGTTCGGTATCCATTTATGCAGCCGCCCCCGTTCCGTAATCCTGTTCCCGCTGAATAGCCCGCTGCATACTGTCGCGCTTCAATACAGCATCCACCATCAGTCGGCTGTTTGGGCCGAGCACGATATCTACGGGGAAGAACTCGCCCCAACGAGAGTACACAGCCAGCAGAATGTCGGCGGGTGATATGTCGTGCCCCCCGAGGTAAGGCGTGTGCTCCAGCCTCGCTTCCACCACCTGCCACAGTTTATTGATGGCCACCGCCGCAGAATCGAAAACTTGTTGCCTGGCCGCTGCATCCGACACGTTGGCTTGGGCAAAGAACAGTCGTCCATAGGCGGGGTGCATGGTGGCGTTTGCAAACATCATGTTTTCGATGGCCCGGTGCCGTGCGTCGCCGCTTTCAGGGATCAAGTTGTTCTTATGCTTATTGAGCAGGTAAAGGATGACCGCAACGCCTTCGTTTATCACCTTGTCACCGTCCACGAGCACGGGGACGGTACCGACGGGATTAAGGGCTTCAAAGTGGTTGGCGTCCAGCTTTTGAACCAGTGTGCTTTCCTGGTCGAGCTCGTTAAGAACCGCCTGCGTGGCCAGTGAACAGGCGTTGGGAATGAAGTAAAGGGTGTACATAATAAAACCTCGTGTATTGGGTAATTGCGTGATCGCAGGTAAAGTTTGGTGCTTCCCATCATGTTCTTAAATGGCAATAATGTTTTTACAGTATCAACATTTTGGAAACATTTAGGCCGAGCGGTATGGATAAATTGCGAGCAATGCGAATGTTCGTTCGGGTAGTGGATGCCGGTAGCTTCACCAGCGTGGCTAACGAGCTGAACGTAACCACGTCGATGATCAGCAAGGAGATAGGGCGACTGGAGGAGGACCTGGGGGTAAGGCTGCTGCACCGCTCGACCCGGGGCCAGCAGTTGACGTCCATCGGCGAGGGCTACCTGAAACGGTGCCGGGAATTGCAGGTTCAGGTAGACGACGCAGACGCCTACGTGCAGCACATGCAGGAAAACCCGCGCGGTAAATTGCGCATCAACGCGCCCATGGCGTTGGGCATTACCGACCTGTCCCAGCTGTTCTCCGCCTATATGAAACAATACCCGGATGTGGAGCTGGACATACAGCTTGGAGACGAAAGCCTGGATCTGATCGAGCATGGTTTTGATCTGGGGTTCCGGGCGTCCAGCCAGATGCTAGATTCCAATTATGTGGGCAAACCGCTGGTCCGTTTTACCTACAAGGTGTGCGTGTCACCCAGCTACCTGGAGAGCCATCCTCCGATTCGGGACGTGGAGGATCTGGCCGCGCATAATTGCTTCGTCTACAGCTACTTCAAGTCGGGAAATTTTTGGCCGCTGGCGCAGGGGATCATCGTTGGTGGTTCCCTTAAGGTGAACAGTACGTTGTTCATGAAACAGGTGATTGAGGACGGGCTGGGCATAGGTTTTCTCCCCAGCTTTGTGGCCAGGGAGGGCATCGAGCAGGGCAAGCTGTTGGAAGTGCTGCCGGAGGTGAGCCGCCCGGACCTTACACTGTATGCGCTCTATCCGAACCGGCAGTTTACGCAGCCAAAATTACTCAGCTGCATTGAGTTTCTGCAATCCTGGTTTCTGTCCAGGAACCTGGACTAGCCGTGCTCGGGTCAGACTACTTGCCATTACCTCTGAGCGGCGCAGCCTCGCTTTGTCAGGCCTGCCGCTGAGTGTGTTGGTGGGGCTGAGTTATGCGCCGTGGCTTCATGAATGACGCCTGACTATCTCGCAGAATTGTTTTATGGTGCAGCACTGCGATCACGTAAATAATAGTCGCTGCCGGACTGCCTGTTCTCGATGTTTCAGGTGTCTCAGTAAGAGGCGATAGAGAAAAACCGATGACTGTTCATTCTGGCTCTTGCCTGTGTGGCACTGTGAAGTTTGAGTTAGAAGGCGACTTTGGCGACGTGCCAGAGTTCGAGGGCCTGCCAGAGTAAGCTGGTCGCATAAATCCGAAAACCCGCAAGTAGGTGCCCCCTCTATGACGGAACACACACAGGTTGCTGGCCTGTCTACGGATCATCTTTCAAACATTGAAAGCCACCTTGACCGTTGCTACATCCAGCCCGGGAAGTTACCTGGCGCGCTGACACTGGTCGCCCGGCGAGGGGAGATTGCCTATGTGAAAGCCCAGGGGCTGATGGACGTGGAACGCAACAAGCCGGTTCGCCGGGATACGGTGTTCCGCATCTATTCCATGACCAAGCCGATTACGTCTATCGCCATGATGCAGCTCTATGAGCAGGGGCGGTTTTTACTGGATGATCCCGTACACAAGTATATTCCTGCCTGGAGACACCAGCGGATTTATAAAAGCGGGGTTTATCCGAACTTCCTGACCACGCCTGCATCCAGCACCATGACGATTCGCGACCTGTTCACGCATATGTCAGGCCTGACTTACGGGTTCATGCAGCGCACCAACGTTGACGCTGCCTACCGCGAGCTCAGGCTGGATGGCAGCCGGAGTATGTCGCTGGAAGCCCTGGTCGATCACCTGGCCGAGCTGCCGCTGGAGTTCTCCCCGGGCACAGCCTGGAATTATTCGGTCAGCACGGATGTGCTGGGGTATCTGGTGCAGTTGCTGTCGGGCAAGCCGTTTGATGAGTATCTGCGGGACCATATTTTTGAGCCTCTGGATATGACTGACACCGGCTTCCACGTTCGGGATGATCAGCTTGACCGCTTCGCTGCATGCTACCAGTACCAGGCCGGTGATCAGTTCACGCTGCAGGATGACCCCGAGACGTCTCCCTTCCGGCGCAAGCCCCAGTTCATGTCCGGCGGTGGCGGGCTGGTTTCCACCATCGACGATTATTTCCACTTCGCCCAGGCCCTGTGTCAGGGTGGCGAGTTCCGGGGCCGGCGGATTATTGGTCGAAAAACCCTGGAATTCATGTGTCGTAACCATCTGCCCAACAATCAGGACCTGCCGGGCCTGTCTGTGGGTGCATTCAGCGAGACACCGTTTGCCGGGACTGGCTTTGGTCTGGGTTTTTCGGTAAAAACGGACGTCCCCAAATCCCAGACCAACGGATCGGTTGGTGAATACGGTTGGGGTGGCCTTGCGAGCACTAACTTTTTTGTCGATCCCGTTGAGGAACTGGTGATGATTTTCATGACGCAACTGATTCCGTCGTCCACCTACCCAATCCGTCAGGAGCTGCGGGCGATCGTTAACGGAGCGCTGCTATGAACACAGATTCAACACCCTATCCAATCGGAACGCCCGGCACTCCATGGGGCGAGGCAGAGCGCGCCGAGTGGTTGTCACGGCAGACCCGTCAGCGCAGTTACGAGGCGGAGGTGTTGAGTGTGATCGAGCGCCTTGGCGCGCGGTTTGATGTGGAAGAATATGGCGGGCTGGATTACGGCCCGGATTATTATCCGCTGAAGGCGATTCGCAGCCGCGACTGGAACAACGACCTGCCCGTGGTGCTGATCACGGGCGGCGTTCACGGTTACGAGACCAGTGGTGTTCATGGCGCGCTTGAGTTCCTCGACAAGCACGCGGAGGATTATGCCGGGCGCGTGAACTTGCTGGTTGCGCCCTGCGTCAGCCCCTGGGCGTATGAGCGGATTCATCGCTGGAACCGGAATGCGATTGATCCGAACCGCTCGTTCCATGACGACAGTCCCGCGGAAGAGTCGGCCGCCCTCATGCGGTTGGTTGCGCCGGTTCGTGAGCATGTTTTGATTCATATCGACCTTCACGAAACCACCGATACCGACGAGTCGGAGTTCCGCCCGGCGCTGGCCGCCCGCGACGGCAAGCCATTCGAGCCGGCCGGCATTCCTGATGGCTTCTATGTGGTGGACGATAGTGAACACCCGCAGCCAGATTTCCAGCAGGCACTGATCAAGGCGGTGGAGCAGGTGACGCACATTGCACCGGCCGACGAGAAAGGCGAGATTTTCGGCTCACCAGTGGTTGCCCGGGGCGTGATCCAGTATCCGCTCTCGCAGTGGGGCCTGTGCGCTGGCATGACCCGCGCTCCCTACCGGACCACCACCGAGGTGTATCCCGACAGCCCCCATGTAACCCCCGAGCAATGCAATGCCGCGCAGGCCGCGGCGGTGTGTGCGGCGATTGATTACGGGTTGGCTCATCGCGGAACCGCACTTTAATCAATGTGATCGGCGTTGGCTGATTACTTGGCTAGACTTTCCGAAGAGACATACCCTAAAACAACAAGGCAAACCCCATGGATTCTTCCGAAAAGAAGTTGGCGCTCGGTCTTTTTCAGATAATCGAGCGCATTCTGCTGTTCCTCGTTGTATTGATGACGCTTGGTGGGGTGGCCTTCGAACTTCATTCGCTGTACGCCGCACAAAGCATCAATCTCGCAGATATTCTGTTGATGTTTCTGTATCTGGAGGTAATCGGAATGGTGGCCGTGTTCTACTCGGATCGGCGATCCGCTTCTGTCTTTCCGATTTTCATTGCCATCACGGCGCTGGCCCGACTGATTATTCTTCAGGGCAAGGACATGGCGCCCGAGAACATTCTATACGAGGCCATTGCGATTCTGATTCTCGCTATCGCGGCGTTTGTGATGACCCGGCTCAACCAGCTCCGGAAAGATGATTAACCCGGTTCCGACAGATAGGGCTGTGCCAGGGCCTCAAGCTTTTCTTCTCTGAGTTCGCCGATGGCATCCCATATTTGCTCTGAAAGCTCTGGATTTGCCGCTTTGAACTCCCGCGAGAGCATCAGATAGTAAGGTTTGGTTTTCAGGGGTGGTTCAATCCGGACAATGCCCGGGAGCTGATCGGCGTTACGGCTCAACAGGAAATCGGCGGTGACGGATTGCAGGGCAACGGCATGGACTCGTCCCGCGGTCAGCAGTTGGAGGCTTTGCCTGGAGCTGCGCACCTTCATCACGGAAACGCCCAGGCTTTCCAGATCGTTCACGATGGAGTAGCCCAGTGGCGCGCCAATCTCCAGGTCAGTATCTTCGAAGGCCTCGCCGCTCCAGCCGAGATCGGTATCTGGCAGGGCGTATAGATGGTAGCTGATCGTCGTCAGTCGTCGGGTGGGGTCAACCTGGCCGTCCCGCCGGGGGTATTCGCCAATTCGGGTACGCGCAGCATTGTAAGAGGCATTGAAGATACCATCCACCTGGCCGGATTCGAGCATGGCCAGGCATCGTTTCCAGGGGTAGCGGCTGAATTTGATCCGCAAACCCGGTATCCGTTCCTCTACCAACTTGACCAGCTCCACGGCTGCGCCGGGATTCTCCAGAACCTTTTCGGTGTCACCCATGTAGTAGGGGAACTGGGTTTTATCCTCATAGGCAACATGCAGGACAGTTTCGGCAACCGCAGGCGGGGACGCAGCCAGGAACAGGCAGAGAGGGAGCAGTGCGAGGTAAGACTGCACACGCGCTTTCATGGCAGGGTCCAGCAGATGGCAATAACAGGGTTATCTTAAACCGCCCCGCCTAGTTCTGCATGCGAATGTCGTCTTTCCAGCGAAAGCCCACGCCGCCGGCTTGCCACACGCCGTCTTTATTGAACGGGTGAGGGCCAGCCATGTTGATGTACTGCGGCAGGCCAAAGTGGGGCGCGAGGTTCCGCGGGGCCTTGATGGTTACCCGATCCATAATGCGCAGGCCCTGTTGCTCTGCCGGCAGGTGGGCCTCTGGCGAGGCACGATGGGCGACAGCCCAGTTGTCGATAAACAGCAGATCGCCGGTATCGTATTCGTAGCGAATGCCGTAGCCATCCCTGAAGGAGTCGTTCAGCAGATCATTGTAATCGTTGAACAGTTCCTTCATGGCGGTTTCTTCCAGCAACCGGAAGCTGTCCGCGGGGGCGGGCAGGGTTTTCAGCTGGTCAAGCGTCAGCCCTTCTTCCGGCAGTCGTTCAATCACCGCGCCGGTCATGCCCAGGTGCAGCCACACGCTTTTACGGCCGGAAATCGGGTGGGTATGAACCACGGGATGGGTCACGCTGGAGGCGGAGTTTACCGAGACCAGGCGCTCCCAGAGATCCTGCTTTTCCGGCGGCAGTGAATCAAACGCCGCGCCCTGATGCGCGAAGTGGGTGCCGCCGCCGTTTTCCGGTGCGCGGGCCATGTAGTAGGCGCTGTGGGAGAAGGTAGCGGCTTCGAAACTGCCGTCGTTGTGCCACTGGGGGCCAACGCCGAGAATGCCCTGGCGGCCATCGTTGGAGCAGCGGAAGATGTGCCGGTTGCGGCCAGGCGTTGCGGGGTGAACACCGTGTGTGGAGTGGATCTCACGGCCGCCCCACCACTTGCAGGCATCAATCAGTTCGTCAGGCGAGAGACCGGGCTGGTGCTTGAAGACAATGAACCCGCGATTGGCCATTTCCGCTTCCAGGGCCTTTATCGCCGGCTCTGGCAGCTGGTTGCGCACGTCTGCGCCGTAGATTTCAACGCCGATAGGGTCCAGCGGCTTGAGCGACAAGCCTTCCTGTTCGAGGAGGGCCACATTCTCCGGGTTCAGGGGCGCTACGGTGGAGGTCGGTTCGCGGGGTGTTTCCAGGGGCTGTGCCATAGTGACCGAATACCATGCTGCTCGCTTTTTAGACAGCCTAACCCGGCGGGCTTTTGGAACTCAAACCGGATGTGTCGATGGACATCTGTCCAATCAGTCGCCAGGCAAGTTTGCATGGGCAAGACCAATTAGCGTTTGCCATCGTAGATGCGCCCTCTAGACTGATATAGGTAACTAAAAAACCAGAGGAATGGCCGTGAATTCCAAATCCTTTTTTCGCCGCACAGCGGCATTGATAGCGTTGGTAATGTCCGGATCGGTATTGGCTGCGGATCCGGTGGTGGTGTCCTCCAAGATCGACACCGAGGGCTCGGTGCTGGGGCAGATGGTGTTGCAGTCCCTGGAAGGGGCCGGTATTCCGATTGAAAACCGGCTTCAGTTGGGTGGCACCAGCATTGTGCGCAATGCGATCAAGGCCGGCGAAATCGATATCTACCCCGAATACACCGGCAATGCCGCGTTTTTCCACGACCAGGCCGACCGGGATATCTGGAAGGACGCCGACAAGGCTTACCAGGAGGCTGCTCGCCTGGATAAAGAGGCGCACAACATTGTCTGGCTGCAACCGGCAGAGGCAAACAACACCTGGGCCATGAGCGTGCGGGGGATCTGGCGCGTGACAACAACCTGGCCACACTTGAGGACCTGGCCCGCTATATCAATGAAGGCGGTGCCTTCAAGTTTGCGGCCAGCGCCGAGTTTGTGGAATCCGCCAGTGCCCTGCCAGCCTTCCAGGAGGCCTATGGCTTCGAGCTTGAGTCCGACCAGCTGTTGATTCTTTCCGGTGGCAACACGGCGGCCACCCTCCGCGCGGCGGCGTTGAACAACAACGATGTGAACGGGGCGATGACCTATGGCACCGACGGTGGCCTGGATGCCCTGGATCTGAAGGTGATGGAAGATACCGCCGGCGTTCAGCCGGTCTATCAACCTGCACCCATCGTGCGTGGCGAGGTGCTGGAAACCTATCCGCAGATCCGGGAGGTGTTGACCCCCATCTTCGAGTCGCTGGATCTCGAAACGCTGCAGCGCCTGAATGGCCAGGTGGCCGTGAACGGTGTGCCGGCGGACACCGTTGCCCGGGATTACCTGGATTCCCTGGCCCAGGACTGAGGTTTGTCGATTCTCAGCTCCGTTTCCCCGAACTCCATGCCGAACCGTGTCCTGCCCGTGCTGGGGTTGCTGGCCCTGGCACTGGTCTGGCTTCTGGATCTGGGCGTTATTCAACCCAACCGGATCGTTCCTGGTACCGGGCATGGTCTTTGGTCGGCGGTAGGCGGAGCAGGGGCTGGGCTGGTGTCACTGATTCTGGCGGGCTGCGTTGTGCTGTCTCTTCTGCCGGTGCGCCGTCGGTACCTGCCGCTCCTGGCTCTGGTGGGCCTCTCTCTGGCATTGATGCCACTGCTGCTTGAGGTCTTCGCAGGCCGGCATCTGCCGGAAGACGCCCCCTATGCGCGATCGTCCATCGGAGCCGGTTTCTGGTGCCTGCTGTTTTTGTTGTCCCTGATGCTGATCGAAATCCTGGGGCGCCTCGGAAGTGGCCGAGGGCTGCAACTGCTGATCCTGGCGGTTATCAGTGGAAGCTGGCTGTGGTTCCTGCGGGGTGACGGCCTGGAGAGTCTGTCTCTGGTTCGGGAGTTCAACGCCCGGCCGGATAAGTTTGAGCAGGCCTTCTGGACTCACATGGCACTGGCTTTCGGTGCGGTCGGCATCAGCGCCTGTCTGGCCTTTCTGCTGGCGCTGAAGATGATTCGCAGTGTGGCCTGGCGCCGGCCTATCCTCGGCGCCGTCAGTTTTCTCCAGACCATTCCCAGCCTGGCGGTGTTCGGCTTGCTGATCGCACCGCTCAGCGCGCTTGCGGCTGCTTTCCCGGCGCTTCAGGCCATGGGCATCCGTGGCATTGGCTGGGCGCCAGCGCTGCTGGCGCTGGTGGCCTACAGTCTGCTGCCGATGGTGCGCAATACCTTCGTCGCGCTTACCGAAGTGCCTGAAAGCCTGGCGGATGCCGGGCAAGGCATGGGCATGAACGAGCGGCAGCTGTTTTTCAAACTCAAGCTACCCCTGGCACTGCCGGTGATGGTGGAGGGCGTTCGCATCACCACGATTCAGGCCATCGGCCTGACGGCGGTTGCCGCGCTGATCGGCGCCGGCGGTTTTGGCAGCTTTATCTTTCAGGGCCTGGGGCAGGCGGCGATGGATCTGGTATTGCTTGGTGCGTTGCCCACCATCGCACTCGCTCTGCTGGCTGATGCGTTGTTCACCATGCTGGCGGCCATTCTCAAGCCGACACCGGCGACGGCCTGACAGGAAAAGGGTATGTCCGAATGATCGAACTGAAAAACGTAACCCGCCGCTTCGGCGATGCCGTGGCCGTGGACCGGATCAACCTGACGGTCGAAACCGGAGAAGTGTGCGTGCTGGTGGGCAGCTCAGGCTGCGGCAAGTCCACCACTTTGCGAATGATCAACCAGTTGTTGCCCCACAGCGAGGGCGAGATCCTGGTAGATGGCAAGGACGTTACCGCCATGAACCCGGAGCAGCTGCGGTTGAATATGGGGTATGTCATCCAGGGCACGGGCCTGTTTCCGCACTGGACGGTGGCCCGCAACATCGCCATGGTGCCCCAGCTTCTGAAATGGCCCCGCGAGCGGATCGACGAGCGCGTGCATGAACTGCTGACGCTGCTGGATCTTGACCCGGCCACCCACGCCAACAAATATCCTCAGCAACTGTCCGGGGGGGCAGGCCCAGCGGGTGGGGGTTGCCCGGGCGCTGGCGGCCAACCCCAATATTCTGCTGATGGACGAACCCTTCGGCGCGCTGGATGCCATCACCCGGGAAAACCTGCAGTTGGAGATGTTGCGCATCCAGAGTCAGCTGCGGAAAACCACCGTGTTTGTGACCCACGATATCGACGAAGCCCTGAGGCTGGCGACCCGCATTGCCGTGATGGACCGGGGCCGCATCATCCAGCACGACACGCCGGAGAACATTCTCCGGCGGCCCGCGTCCGATTTTGTGGAGAATCTCGTGGGCAAGCAGGACCGGGGCCTGAAACTGATGAGCCTGCGCACTGTACGAGACCTGATGCAGAGCTACCCGCAGCCAAGGCGGCCTGAACCCGGCGCCGACGGCCTCAAGGAGGCCGACAGCCTGAGAGTGGCCCTCTCGATTATGCTCTGGCAGAACTGGAATCAGGTGCCGGTGTTCAATGCCGATGGCGAGGAAACCGGAACCATCACCCGCGAACGCATTATCCGGGAAGGTGCCTGATGCGGATCTGGTTGCCGCCTGTATCGCTGACCGCGCTTCTGTGTGCCCTGAGCGCCGGCATGCCGGTTCTGGAGCCGCTGTTCCAGTGGGTCCAGCCGGATAAACAGAACGTGATCTACGAGCGGGAGAGCTTCCTGTTTCTGCTTCAGAACCATCTGATGCTGGTGGTGATTTCCGCCTTTGTGGGAACCGTCGCTGCGGTAGCGGGCGGTATCTTCGCAACCCGCCCCTCGGGCCGGGACTTTCTGCCGCTGGTGAGCCAGATCGCGTCCATTGGTCAGACCTTTCCACCGGTGGCGGTTCTGGCCCTGGCGGTGCCGGTTCTCGGATTTGGTGAGGCACCGATTCTCGTGGCGTTGATTCTGTATGGCTTGCTGCCCATTCTCCGCAACACACTGGCGGGCCTTGAGGGAGTTGATGCCACCGTCCGGCAGGCTGCGCTGGGTATGGGCATGTCGTCTTTTCAGGTGTTGCTGCAGGTGGAGTTGCCGCTGGCGGGCAGGGTGATCCTGGCCGGCATCCGAACCTCGGTTACGATCAATATTGCCACCGCTGCCATTGGCTCAACGATCGGTGCCCGAACCCTCGGTGATCCGGTGATTGCGGGGCTGGTAAATGGCAACACGGCCTATGTGTTGCAGGGTGCGATTCTGATTGGCCTTTTGGCGCTCACGGTAGATAGCCTGTTTGAAGCCACTGAGCGGCTCTGGGATCGACGGTTTCTGCCCCAGACTGCAGGCTGATAGCTGCGCCCCGGCTGGCCGGTGCTTTAAATACCTTGCTTTGATGTCTAGGCTGATAGGGATGCACAGCGCAAAGAGCACAACCGAATGAAGTTTCCTTCGAGCACGTCATTTGCACTCCTGGGCGCCGCACTGATCGCGATCAGTTACGGGCTGGCGCGTTTTGCGTTTGGTTTGTTTGTTCCCCCTATCCGGGAAGACCTGGGGCTGGCGCCGGATGTGATCGGTGTGATCGGTGCTCTGCCACTGATCAGTTTCGTATTCGCTACCCTGATTGCGCCGCTCTCGGCAGATCGGCTCGGTGCCCGAAACACCGCCATGGCGTCCGGTATTTTTGGTGTTGTCGGCCTGGCGCTGATCAGCCAGTCCGTGGGGGCCGTTTCCCTCGGTGTTGGTGTTGTCCTCTGTGGCATCTGTACCGGCCTGATGATGCCGGCGCTCACGGCAGCCATGCAGGCGCTGGTGAGGCGCTCTCTGCATGGCCGGGTCAGCTCTGTGATGAACGCGGGCACCAGTATTGGTGTGGTAGTTGCTGTGCCAACAATTCTGTTTCTGGCCGGGGCCTGGCGCTATGCCTACGCTTCCTTTGCGGTTCTGGCCGTCATCGGAGTGATTGCCACCTGGTTCTTAATTCCCTCCGTGTCACGTGTTGTGCCTGCGAATGCGGCACCGGCGCAGCCCATCAGTGCCGATCAGTGGTGGCGCCTGCTCAGGCTCTCGCTGTTCGCTTTCATGATGGGCTTTGTCTCGGCCGCCTACTGGATCTTCGCGCCCGACCTGGTGGTCAATCTGGGCGCCATGCCTTCTGACGCCACCGGCTGGCTGTGGTTGGGTGTTGGCATTGCCGGTCTGGGCGGCGCGGTGGTGGCCGATCTGGCCGACCGCAACAATCCTCCGATCACCCAGGCCCTGATGCTGATGATGCTGGCTGCCAGCCTGGCGTTGCTGGCCGCGAGCCCCGACAACCTGTTGATTTCTGGCTTCTCGGCGCTGGTCTTTGGCCTGGCCTACATGAGTCTGACCGGCCTGTACCTCATGACCGGCATCCGGCTGCTGCCGGGGCGGCTCTCCATGGGTCCGGTGCTGCCATTTATGGCGGTGTCCCTGGGGCAGGCGGCGGGCTCACCCGTGGTCGGTGTGCTGGTAAGCGAGGTTGGTTATGCTGATGCGTTTGCCATGTTCTGCACAATCGGCATTGTCGTGGCCATGCTGTCTCCGCTTTATCCGCGCTACCTGGAATACGAGCCGGAGGAGGAGACCGAAGAGGATACCGGCCTGCAGGCGGCCTACGACTATCAGCTGCAAGGCGAAGAAGGCGAGCCGCTGTCGCCGGTCACCGGTAAGAATGAGAGCTACTGAGGTGCCCGGCTCGAGTCTTTACTCCGCTGATCCCTCGGTGGGCGCCGCCCAGCTGGTGTAGCCCAGGTCCATCACCCGGGCGACCTCCTCATCGGGTATCGCCGAGAGATCGCCCAGCTCCAGCGTGTCGTAGTGGAAGGCGTACAGTCTGGAAGTGAATTCCGCCACAGGCAGGGAGGCTTCGCCGCGAACTTCGCCATTGCCGTAGGTTGAGCAGGTAATACCCTGGCCCCAATCCTGGCCGCTGTCGTTATTCGGGTTGAAAAAATACACCCGCATCTCGTTTTTCGGGCTCAGGGCGACCCGCAGTATGTTGATGGCGTGGCGGCCCACGAAACGTGCGGCGCTGTCCGTCACGGCAATACCCGCAGGTTGGGCGTGAATCACCGGCATGTTGCCGTTGTAGAAGGGGTGGTAGCTGGCATAGAAATACCGGATAAAGTCTTTATAGTCCTGTATCTCACCGGTTTGCACATCGGCCACCACGCGGAAGCCGTGGCTTACCCACCAGCCGTAGAACTCCGGGTTGATCCAGCGGTGGGCATCGTCATCGCGGTTTTCACAGCGGCGCCACATTTCGCCGTAGATGCGATCCAGATGAGGAATGAGAACCAGCGATACCGGGTCCACGTCCACCGGTGTGCCTTTCACCAGCCCGGGTTCCAGATTCCTGGAGGACACTTCCTGGCCTTCGAACCGGCTCAGCACCTCATTGTCCCTGGCAGCCCAGGTCAATACCTGAAGCAGGTAGTCGGCCTCGTTCGACGCCCACATGGAAAGACCGATGGCAGATTGGCAGGTGGGGTTGTTGCCCTGGCCAACACCCAGCGGCTGACCCAGCAGATTGATAACCCCGGCAAGCAGGAACACCCTCGGCGGGCGTGCATCGCCGAATGCTTCTACGAGGGTCTGTTCGGTTTCCGCAGAGGGGCGAAGATTGATTTGCCGCCACAGGGCCTGGGCAACGGAGGGGGTAAACAATGACCCGCGCTCCAGCATCATGGTAAGGCCGTAAACGGCCTGGCAGGTTTCCGGGTAGATGGCTTCGTCAATCAGGGCATGAACGAGCTCGGTGTAACAGTAGAGATCGTCCAGGCCGGTCATGGTCAGGCCCAGTGTGTTGGGTATCAGGTCGTCCTGACCAGTGCTGCGCAGGAACCGGAGCATCACCGCGTGATAGGGAGAAGCCAGGCCGGTATCGAACATACTCCGGGCAAAGTAGGTGGCCTCTGAGGAGAGTGCCACGTCGTCCATGTCTTTCAGGCGTTGTTCATAGACGGCAAGCCCCGGATCCTCGGAGCTGGCGGGTGTGGGAGCAAACAGGGCCTTTACCAGCCGGGTGGCGTCGGAATTGCGTCTGGTTCTGATGGTCGGGTCGTACAGGCACTTGGCGATCTGCCCGATCATCTCGCAGATGCTGTCCACCTGAACCGGCCCCTGATCCAGCAAACGCCACACTTCGGCCACCAGGCTGTCCAGCAGGCTTTCGTACCCCAGGTGGGAGATCAGATACCGGTAGAGTTCCTGAACAATCATCCCGAGCTGTTTCGGGCGTTCCCGGTCGGCTTCGGTGAGTTGACCAGAGAGCAGGTCCAGATTCAGGGCCATCACCTGGGTGAGGAAGTGTCGTGCCTGCTCGGCGGAAATGCCGGGATGGAAATAATCGCCACGGGAGACGGCCAGCATGCGCAGCTCGCTGATGGCCTCCACGATGGTGGTGACCGCACCGGCCTCCCGCAGGGAGTGCTTGGCCAGTGCCGGCTGCAGGATGGCCGGTTGAGCCCAGTCGCTGGTGCCGAAAATACCCGCGGATTCCAGCGAGCGGACCCGCCGGTACAGGGCATCGAAGCCCCCGGGCAGGGTCATCAGCATACGCGCGCGCTCCAGAAGCGCCAGGCTGGACGCTTTTGGATCAGAACGTCGGGCGCGGGCGAACTCGGCCAGCGCCATATCCAATTGCATCAATGCCGGCTTGAGCGCAGGATCCGGGTCTTGTCGCTCCATAGCGTAGGCTCCCTTTTCCGTCAGGGCAGAATCACGAGATGATTGGGCAGTTCATTGCGCTCGTGGGTGGCGGGCACGTGTTCTTTCAGCAGTTTGCCGCAGGCGGCAATGCAGTCAAGAAACCCTTGCCGTGTCTGCCCCTGATGCACTTTTGCGGTGAAGTCTGTGACGATACTTTCCCATACCGAGTTGTCCAGCACATCGGCAATGCCCTGATCCACCAGAATCTCTACATAACGTTCCGCTTCCGAGACGAAGATCAGCATGCCGGTGCTGCCTTCCGTGTGGTGCAGGTTCTGCTCAAGAAATTGCCGCCGCGCGAGATTGGACGCCCGCCAGTAGCGCACTTGCCGGGGAATCAGGCGGGTGTTTATACCCGGCATCCGGAACAGCAGACTGAGCAGCGCGAACGTGCCCCACTGAACCAGCATCAGCATGTCGGCGCCGAACCAGCTGCCGAAATAATTACAAATGCCTGGCACAAGTAATGCGAGAATGCCGGCCCAGACCAGTGGAATGTAATTGTAGTTATCCGCTTGTGCCGTCAGCACGGTGACCAGTTCGGCATCGGTTTCCCGTTCCACCTCATTGATGGCGGCGGTGACAGCTTCCTGATCGCTTTTGTCTAGTAGTGTCATGATTCGATAATTCTCATTGTCAGGTTAGGGGGTTCAGCTCGCTGGGAGTCCCGTGTAGAGCTACCAGCCACCGGAGGCCCCGCCGCCGCCGAAGCCGCCGCCACCTCCGCCAAAACCGCCACCACCAAAGCCTCCGCCGCCACGGCCGCCCATGGCACCACCCAGCAACGCCGCGCCCAACAGGGCTGCGCCACCGCGGCCACCACGGCCACCGCGACTGCCGATAAAAAACACCACTGCCATCATGATGATGAAGAACAGCGCGACCATGCCAGCTTTGGGTTTTTCCTGCAGTGCAACCGGTTGCTGACTCTGGGGAGCTGCCATGGGCTCGCCGCCGAGCACCTGAATCATGGCCGCGGCACCGTTAACAATACCGGACTGAAAATCCCCCTGACGGAAGGCAGGTGTAATAATGCGATTGATTATGACTGAGGAGTCAGCATCAGTGAGCCGGCCTTCAAGGCCATAGCCCACTTCGATGCGGATTTTGCGTTCTTCCTCCGCCACGATCAGTAGGGCGCCATTATCCTCGCCCTCCTGGCCGATGCCCCAGTGCCTGCCCAGCTGGTAGCCGTAATCCTCAATGGGATAACCCTGCAGGTTCGGCACGGTAACCACCACAACCTGTTCAGTGCTGGCCTGCTCGTGGGCCTGGAGCATCTGGCTCAGGCGCGCTTCCACCTGAGGAGGCAGCATTTCTGCGCGGTCTACCACCCGGCCGGTCAGCTCGGGAAACTCCGGCGTGGACTGGGCCCAGACGGTGGCCGGCAGCAGCACCAGCAATGTCAGCAACAGGTTTTTGTTCAACTGGAAAACCATCAGAATTCCACCGCGGGCGCTTCATCCGCGTTTTCTGTGGTGGCTTCGAAGTTGGCGCGGGGCTCCAGATCGCTGTACAGGATGCTGTACCAGATCTTGCCCGGGAAGGTGCGCAATTCGGTGTTGTAGCGCTCCACCGCCTGGATGAAATCCCGTCGCGCGACGGCAATGCGATTCTCCGTACCTTCAAGCTGGGATTGCAGGGCCAGGAAGTTCTGATTCGATTTCAGGTCCGGGTAGCGTTCAGACACCGCCATCAGTCGGCTCAGGGCGCTGCTCAGCTCACCCTGGGCCTGCTGGAACTGTTGCAGCCTCTGAGGATTGTTGAGGATGCTTTCGTCTACCTGGATCGACGTGGCCTTGGAGCGCGCCTCAATTACTGCGGTCAGGGTTTCCTGTTCCTGGGCCGCGAAGCCCTTGACGGTTTCCACCAGGTTGGGAATCAGATCCGCGCGGCGTTGGTACTGGTTTTCCACCTGGGACCAGGCGGCGGTGACTTTCTCATCGTAAGTGGGGATGTTATTGATGCCACAGCCACTGAGAAACAAAACAAGCGTGATCAGCGATGTCAACTGCCAGACGGTCCGCTGTTGAAACGGTTTGTGAAGGGTTGCCATAGTGCTCTGTCCCGATGGTGGTTGCGTGAATTAAGGGAAGATGCCGGGCCCGCGGGCGGAGGCATCAAACTACCCTCTTATTGGGGACAGGGCCAGTGTTTTCAAGGTGATCAGCGTTTTGTGCACCTGCTGTATGGCGATTTCGTACAGCAGCCCGGGCAAAACGGCAGGGCCGGCCAATCGCTGAGGTTTGGCTGGTGGGCTCGTTGCGGTCTACGCTGACACGAATGAATAGCGTTAAAGGGCATGGATGTTTTTCGGAGGTGGCATGAAGTTTCCCTCAAGCACGGTGTTTGCACTCTTGGGAGCGGCACTGATCGCGATCAGTTACGGGCTCGCCCGTTTCGCGTGTCACGCCCTCGAACGCAGCGCCCCCGCCTCCTCCGCGCTACATTGAGCGTGAGCCCGAGGAGGAAGTCGAGGATGAACCGGACTCCAGGCGGCGTACGATTACCAGCTTCAGAACGAGGATGGTGAGCCGTACAAGCTGGTCGCGAATGACGCTGAAAACCGGTAGCCTGGCAATGGCGGGAATTACTTCGTTTTCTTTACAGGCTTGCGTATCAAACGTTATTCACTGGGTATGCCATTATCAGGTCGGGCGACTTCATGATCATTATGCTTAAACGCACGCTTTACATCGTCCTTACGGTAATCCTGCTCATTTTTTCAGGAGTCGGATTGCAGAGTTATTTGGATGGCGTTCTTGAGCCTCCCTATGACCAGGACACGATGAGGCTTAACTATGAACGAATTGGAAGTGGCCCCGATAAGATCGTTCTTTTGCACGGATTGACGGGGTCCTTGAATTATTGGAAAAAGGGGCTGGGCGAGGTACCTGATTCCCAGTCGCTGTTGCTCATCGACCTGCTGGGTTTCGGTGACTCACCCAAGCCTAATGACGCCTACACGCTCGAGCAGCATTTAGGGGCAATTGAAAAAGTACTGCGAATTGAGGGCTTTGATTCCGGTGGATCCTTTGTCATGGGGCACTCGATGGGTGCAATCCTGGCAATCGGACTCGTTGCAAGGCACCCGGACTGGTTTGACGGGCTTGCCGCCATCGGCCTTCCCAATTATGCCGACGCAGACGAAATCAGAAACGGATTTGCGAAACAATCATTGTGGGACCGGGTTTCGGTGGATTCGAGATTCGAATTCGTTTGCTTCTTCCATCCTCTTTACCTGACAGAATGGTTTCGGCCGAAAAACCTCCCACAGGATATTTTCGAAGATGCCCGAAAACACACATGGGTAAGTTATTACAATTCCCTTGACGAAATTCTTGTCAAAACAGATCTATGGCGGTTGGGTTTGGCAGTTGGGGAAAAAAGGACACTGCTCATTCACGGCGAAAACGACATGTCTGCGCCGATAGAAAACGTAGCTGCATTGCTGCCTGCTTTCAGTAATGCACGATTTGAGCGGCTCGCGGGAGCAGGTCATCAGGTTTATCTGGCGGAGCCCGAAAGAATCTGGGGCTTGATTGAGGAGTTCAGGGGCAACGGCATTGCGACCTCGCTGGTGAGCGCTGACTCTCCTTAAGCTTCTCTTGACCTTCAAGACTGGCAGCATGGGGCACAGCCCCGCCCGGAAACGGGTTTTCTGCTGCCTGTTGATGTGTAATAAATAATACGGAACATATAATGAATATAGAATTACAGGGTTTGCTTGAAAAATATAAGTGCGATAAAGAGTCAGTATTCAATACCTGGTTTATCAATAACGATGAACGTTTGAAAGCCTTTCGCTCTATTCGTCGTGGGGTTCAGAAAGTAATACTGGATATTAAGACGAAAGAATTCGGTAACGATTACAAAGGCTCGTCCCTGGAGTTTGTCTTAAATTGTATTACCGAGCAAAAGCAGGTATTTATTGGGGCGTCACATGCATTCTACTGGAAACCAAAGCTTCGCATTCCAGATATTTATGAGAATGAAGAAAATAAGGTAATATTCGGCCAGTTTCTTGAAAACTGCTATAATGCTACAAGGGAAGATCAGATATTAAGGGAAATAATTCGACTTGATCAAAGAAAAATAAAAGGGCTCGGGCCTGCAGTGGTTAATATTCTGTATTTCCTCCATCCTGAGATTATTCCTCCATTCAATACTGCAATTGTTAATGGGTTTAACCACTTGTTCAAGGAAAATATCAAGCTTGGTTCGTGGCAGGAATACCTTCGTATGCGGGAGATAATTATAGGAAAAAACAGCCAGTACAGAGGCATGCTTTCCAGAGATCTCGGGGCATTTTCTGGCTTGCTGTTTGACATTGGCGTAAAAAAGCTTTTGGTTGGAGATGAGGGCGCTCTTTCTGATGATGAGAAGGTAAAAATAGAAAGGCTGCTTAAAAAACGACACAAAGAAGTTACAAATGAAAAAGAAGAGGAAGATCTGCATACAGAAATGCAATACCATCTCCTGAAAATTGGCCACTCGTTAGGGTATGATGTAATCAGCGCTTCAAATGATCGGTCAAGATGTCATGATGGCATTAGTTTTTCATTTATAAGTCTGCCAGGATTTCCTGATATAGGTGTTGATAAAGATACAAACAACACCATTGCGCTAATTGACGTGATTTGGTTTGAGAAAGGCACAAATAAAATTGTTTGCGCTTTTGAGGTTGAGAAAAGCACTTCAATATATTCCGGGATACTTCGGCTTACCGACTTGTACTTCTCATTTCCAGAAGATCCCTCCTCCCTGTTTCTTATCATTCCTGACAACAGAGAAAAGGAATTGGAGTTGCAGCTAAGTCGGCCAGCGATCAAGGGCAATAATATCGAAATTCATTATATTTTATTCTCTGACTTGCGTAAGCACTGTGATGCGATATGTACGTTTGGCGATAGCAAAGAAACTCTGAAGAAAATAGCTAAGGTGGCCAGTTGAGTCGGCGTATATCAAGGCCATGCTCCGGCTCAAAAGAAAGCAAGAAATGCTGCGAAGGCCGAGCGGCAAAGAAAATACGAATGGATTTTTATTAACGGCAGGAACCGCTGAAAGCTCTGGGTATCGGCGGTACGCCAGGAAGAACAAACCCCGACAAAGCCGGGGTCTGAGGTTTTCGCAAAGCAGCGAGGAGAAGTTACTTGTTCAACCCCATCTCCTCAATTGAGATCTCCCGCATCTTGAACTTCTGGATCTTCCCGGTGACAGTCATCGGGAATTCGTCCACGAACTTGTAGTTCTTCGGGATCTTGAAGTGAGCGATCTTGCCCTTGCAGAAGGCCTGCAGGTCCTCGGCCGTTACCGGCGCCGCGTCGGGAGCCAGCTTCACCCAGGCAATCAGCTCTTCGCCGTATTTGTCATCGGGAATGCCGGTTACCTGTACTTCTTCGATGGCCGGGTGGGTGTAGAGGAACTCTTCGATTTCTTTCGGGTAGATGTTCTCACCACCGCGGATGACCATGTCCTTGATGCGGCCAACGATCTGGATGTAGCCCTCTTCGTCCATGGTGGCCAGGTCACCGGTGTGCATCCAGCCAGCATCGTCGATGGCTTCGCGGGTTTTCTCTTCGTTGTTCCAATACTTCAGCATCACGCTGTAGCCACGGGTGCAAAGTTCACCGATCTCCCCGCGCGGAACCACGTTGCCGGTGCCTGGATCGACAATCTTGGTTTCCAGGTGCGGCTGGGTGCGGCCCACGGTGGTCACCTGCTTCTCGAACGGGTCCAGTGAGCTGGTCTGGGTGGAAACCGGGCTGGTTTCGGTCATGCCGTAGGCAATCTGAACCTCTTTCATGTTCATCTTGCCGTTAACCTTCTTCATCACCTCGGCCGGGCAAATGGAGCCAGCCATGATGCCGGTGCGCAGGGTGGAGAGGTCGTAGGTCTCGAACTCCGGCTCGGCCAGTTCGGCGATGAACATAGTAGGCACGCCGTACAGGGCGGTGGC
This sequence comes from Marinobacter sp. L-80, assembly GCF_056859395.1. Classification (NCBI taxonomy): domain Bacteria; kingdom Pseudomonadati; phylum Pseudomonadota; class Gammaproteobacteria; order Pseudomonadales; family Marinobacteraceae; genus Marinobacter; species Marinobacter sp. L-80. The sequence goes on along the minus strand of NZ_JBSXOI010000061.1, from coordinate 241,735 downwards.
CTTCTCCTGGTGCACGGCCTGCAAGACGGACTTGGGCTCGAAACCTTCGCCGGGGTAGATCATGGTGGATCCGTGGGTGATGCAGCCCAGGTTGCCCATGACCATGCCGAAGCAGTGGTACAGGGGCACCGGAATCACCAGGCGGTCTTTTTCTGTCAGGAGCTGGCTCTCGCCCACAAAGTACCCGTTGTTGAGGATGTTGTGGTGGGTGAGGGTGGTGCCTTTCGGGTTACCGGTGGTGCCGGAGGTGAACTGGATGTTGATGGGATCATCGAACTGCAGTTCGCCCTGGCGCTTTACCAGATCGTCCTGGGATACGTCGCTTGAGAAGCCGAGGAACTCGTTCCAGGTCCACATGCCGTCGTGCTTGTCTTCATGCACATTGATCACCGCCCGCAATTCCGGAACGTGGTCCGCCTTGAGCTTGCCTGGGGCGCTGCGCTTCAGCTCCGGGGCCAGCTCGTAGATCATTTCCCGATAGTTGGAGGCTTTGAAGCTGTCCGCGGTTACCAGGGTGGTGATGCCGGCCAGGTTCAGGGCGTACTGCAGTTCGTGAACGCCGTAGGCCGGGTTGATGTTCACCAGGATGGCGCCGACCTTGGCGGTGGCGAACTGGGTGACCGTCCACTCGTAGCGGTTCGGGGACCAGATGCCCACGCGGTCACCGCGTTTGACGCCGATGGCCATAAAGGCCCGGGCGGCTTCGTCAACTTTTTCAACAAACTCTTTGTAGGTCCAGCGAATATCCTGGTGCAGGCACACCAGGGCTTCGTTGTCCGGGTATTTTGCGGCGGTGCGGTCTAGCATTTCGCCGATGGTCATGCCCAGCAGGGGCTTTTCCGCGGTTCCGCTTGTATAACTTGGTAGAGTCTTGCTCATATCTCTGCCTCCATTGTTTTTGTATTCGAGGGCGAGCAGGGTGGTTTACCTGCTAGCGACTCTGACTGTGATATTCGGGGTTGGGTTGCATATCGCTGGCAATCGCCACGCGGTTGGACATGTTGTAGAAACCGATCAGGTTGCTGAGATCCCAGATGCCGCGGTCGCTCAGACCGGCATCCCGCAGGGCCTGGATGTGGTCTTCGGTAACGGTGGCCGGCGAGCGGGTAAGGTGGGATGCAAAATCCAGCATGGCCCGCTGGCGCTTGTCCAGCTTGGCGCTGCGGAAGTTCATCACCATGTGCTCACCCAGCTGGGAGTCGCCGCTCAGGACCCGCACGGCGGCGCCGTGAGCAACCAGGCAATAGAAGCATTTGTTCTCGGAGGAGACCACCACGGCGACCATTTCCCGCTCCAGTTTGGAGAGTTCCCCTTCACCGAGCATGAGTTCGTTGTAGAGGCGGGTGAAGCCTTCCAGCTGTTTAAGGTTCTGGCTGTAGGCGGTGAGTACGTTCGGAATCATGCCCAGCTTTTCCTGGCAGATCTGGAAGTACTTCCGGGTGTCTTCCGGCATGTCGCTGATCTCCGGGATCGGGAGATCCAGGGCGACTACGTTTTTATTACTCATTCTTGCTGACTCCTAGCCTTCAGGATTTGGTGCAGTGGCGAGCGGGTACGACTTCCCGGGACACGCTGTGAATACCTCCCTGTACGCTTGCCTGCAGCATCCATGCTGCAGACAGTCCCGGGAAGTCGTACCCGCTCACCACGTTAATCATTGGCAGTTACCGCCTAGCGCCTGTCCTACTTTGGAGCCATTTGCACGGTTCAGTTGGCCGCAGATCCAGTCGCCGGTTGCCACTAATTTTTCGAGATCAACACCTGTTTCTATACCCAGGCCGTTAAGCAGGTATAGCACGTCTTCGGTGGCGACGTTGCCGGAAGCGCCCTTGGCATAGGGGCAGCCGCCGAGGCCGGCGACGGAGGCGTCGATAACCGCAATGCCTTCTTCCAACACCGCGTAGAGGTTGGCCAGGGCCTGGCCGTAGGTGTCGTGGAAGTGGGCGGCCAGCTTTTCCAGGGGAACATGGGCGGCGACGGCTTCAAGCATGCGCTTGGCTTTGATGGGTGTGCCCACGCCGATGGTGTCGCCCAGGGAGATTTCGTGGCAGCCCATGTTGTAGAGGGCTTTGGCCACGGCAGCGACCTGCTCGGGAGCAATGTCGCCTTCGTAAGGGCAGCCCATCACGGTGGAAACATAGCCGCGCACGGGGATGCCGTGCTTGCGGGCTTCTTCCACTACCGGTGCAAAGCGTTCAAGGCTTTCGGCGATGGTGCAGTTGATGTTCTTTTTGGTGAAGGATTCGGACGCGGCGCCGAAGACGGCCACTTCGCCGACCTTCGCTGCCAGTGCCCCCTCAAACCCTTTCAGGTTCGGGGTGAGGGCGGAGTAGCGAACGCCAGCCTTGCGATTGATGCCGGCCATCACCTCGGCGGCGTCGCCCATTTGTGGCACCCATTTCGGGGACACGAAGCTGGCGGCCTCGATGTGGCTCAGGCCGCTGTCTGCCAGGCGGTCGATCAGTCCGGTCTTGATGGCGGTGGCGATCACCGGGCCGGGCTCGTTCTGGAGTCCGTCCCGGGGGCTCATCTCAACCAGGCGAACCTGTTTGGGAAAGGCCATCAGCCTGCCTCCTCTTGTTTCGCTTCAGGGTCATTCATCTCAATGGCAATTAGCTCAGCACCTTCGGAAACCTGGTCGCCTTCGGCGAAGAAGATCTCGGTGACCACGCCGTCGGCCGGGGCCTTGATGGCGTGCTCCATCTTCATGGCTTCCATGATCACCAGGCTCTGGCCGGCGGTGACCTTGTCGCCGACTTTGGCCTGCACGGCGACGATGGCACCGTTCATGGGCGCGGCCAGGCTGCCTTCGCCGGCCATTTCCTCGAAGCCGTAGCTTTCCTTGTACACGGTGCAGTTGAAGGTGTCGCCTTCGTAGAACAGCACCAACTGGTCGTTGTGCAGGTTGCCGTGGATGCTGATGCGGTGGCCGTTGATGACCGCCTGCAGATAATCGTCGTCCAGGCGGGCGGTGAGGTTATAGACGCTGTCGCCCACATACACCTGATAACGGTCATCACGCTCCAGTACCTTCAGGTCGTGAATCTCGTCACCGACCTGCAGTTGCAGCGGCTGGGCGTATTCTGAGTTCATGCGCCAGCTGTTCTGGCGGCCGAACGGTGACCAGGGGTCGGTGCTGACCACTTCCCGGGATTTTCGCTGCTCCAGAACAAAACCGGCGGCCAGTACCAGGGCTTTGTGGGTATCCAGTTTGGACTTCGGGAACAGCAGTTCCCGGTGATCCTCGATGAACCCGGTGGTCAAGTCTGCTTCCCGGAACGGCTGGGCGTCGGCCAGGGCGTGCAGGAACCGGATGTTGGTTTTCACGCCGGCAATGCGGTAATGCTCCAGGGCCTGGACCATGCGGTTGATGGCCTGGTCGCGGGTTTCGTCCCACACGATCAGCTTGGCGATCATGGGGTCGTAGTGGATGCTGATGTCGTCGCCTTCGGTCACACCGGTATCTACGCGCACGTGGGCGCTTTCATCCGGGGTGCTCAGGTAACGCAGGTTGCCGGTGGCCGGCAGGAAGTCCTGGTCCGGGTCCTCGGCGTAGATCCGCGCTTCCAGGGCGTGGCCCCGGGTTTTCACCTGGGACTGTTCCAGCGGCAGGGCATCACCCCAGGCCACTTTCAGCTGCCACTCCACCAGATCCTGGCCGGTAACCATCTCGGTCACCGGGTGCTCTACCTGCAGGCGGGTGTTCATCTCCATGAAGAAGAAGGAACCGTCGACGTCGTAAAGGAATTCAACGGTGCCGGCACCTACATAGTTGATGGCCTGGGCGGCGCGCACGGCGGCCTCACCCATGGCCTTGCGGGTGTCTTCGCTCAGGCCGGGGGCCGGGGCTTCTTCCAGGACTTTCTGGTGGCGGCGCTGCACGGAGCAGTCACGCTCTGCCAGGTAAACGCCCTTGCCATCCTTGTCGCAGAAGACCTGAATCTCCACGTGCCGTGGCTGGGTCAGGTAACGTTCGATCAGCATGTCGGGGTTGCCGAAGGCGTTCTGGGCTTCGCGCTTGGCAGCAGCCAGAGCATCGTCAAACTCGCCCATGTTGTTCACGACGCGCATGCCTTTGCCACCGCCGCCGGCGACAGCCTTGAGCAGCAAGGGGAAGCCGCATTTCTCGGCTTCGGCCCGCAGGGTTTCAACCGACTGGTCGTCGCCGTGGTAACCGGGCACCAGCGGCACGCCAGCCTTTTCCATGATGGCCTTGGCCGCAGACTTGGAGCCCATGGCGGCAATGGCCGAGGAAGGCGGGCCAATGAAGACAATGTTGTTGGCTTCACAGGCTTCGGCGAATGCGGTGTTTTCAGAGAGGAAACCGTAGCCCGGGTGAACGGCCTGAGCGCCACTCTTCTTGGCAATCTCAATGATCTTTTCAGCCCGCAGGTAGCTCTCGGAGCTGGGCGCGGGGCCGATGTGGAAGGCTTCGTCGGCCATGGCCACGTGCCGTGCATTGGCGTCGGCCTCAGAATAGACGGCGACGACGCGAATGCCCATGCGGTGGGCGGTTTGTATGATCCGGCAGGCGATTTCGCCCCGGTTGGCGATCAGTATCTTGCTGAACATTGTTATTCTTCCTCCGGAACCCAGTTGGCCTTGCGCTTGTTCAGGAAGGCGCTGAGCCCTTCCTGCCCTTCTTCACCCACCCGGATATCCGCGATGCGGTGTGCCGTGTCGTCAATCACGTCGTCGTTGATGGGCTTGTGGCTGACGGCGAATACCAGGTCCTTGGCGGCTTTCATGGCCTCGGGCCCGTTCATGGCCAGTTGCTGGAGCATGTCGTTGCAGCGGGCTTCCATGGCGTCGACATCGTCACAGACGATGTGTACAAGGCCGTATTCCTGGGCCTGCTTTGCCGTGAACACTTCGGCGGAGATGAAATACCGCCGGGCCTGGCGCTCGCCGATGGCGCGCACCACGTAGGGGCTGATCACCGCCGGAATCAGGCCGAGCTTCACTTCGCTGAGGCAGAAGCTGGATTTTTCGGTGGCAATGACGATGTCGCAGCAGGCGGCAAGGCCCACCGCGCCGCCGAAGGCAGCGCCCTGTACCAGTCCGATCACCGGCTTGGCCAGATGGTTGAGTACGTTCATCAGCCGCGCCAGTTCCCGGGAATCGTCCAGGTTTTCCTGGCGGCTGTTCTCGGCCATGCGGCGCATCCAGCCAAGGTCGGCCCCGGCGGAGAAGTGCTTGCCTTCGGAGCGCAGGATAACGATCTTCACGCTGTTGTCGGCATTCACCTCGGTGAGGGTGCTGATCAGCTGCTGGATGATCACGTCGTCAAAGGCGTTGCGTTTGTCAGGGCGGTTTAGAACCACCTCGGCAATGCCTTCGTCGCGACGTTTGAGCAGAACTGCGGATTCGTTGTCTGTCATGTCAGTCTCCCCGATTACATCCGGAACACGCCAAAGCGTGTCGGCTTGGCGGGTCGGTTAAGGGTGGCAGACAGGCTCAGGGCAACCACTTCCCGGGTCTGGGCCGGGTCGATAACGCCGTCGTCCCAGAGGCGGGCACTGGCGTAGTACGGGTGGCCCTGGTGTTCGTAAGTGTCGATGATCGGCTTCTTGAATTCCGCCTCTTCCTCGGCGCTCCATTCCTGGCCCTTGCGCTCCATGCCTTCACGGCGAACGGTGGCCATAACGCCGGCGGCCTGTTCGCCGCCCATCACCGAGATGCGGGCGTTCGGCCACATCCACAGGAAATCGGGGCTGTAGGCGCGGCCGCACATGCCGTAGTTACCCGCGCCAAAGGAGCCGCCGATCAGTACGGTGATCTTGGGTACGTTGGCACAGGCCACGGCCATAACCATCTTGGCGCCGTGCTTGGCGATGCCTTCGGATTCGTACTTCTGGCCAACCATGAACCCGGTGATATTCTGCAGGAACAGCAACGGGATGTTGCGCTGGCAGCACAATTCAACGAAGTGGGCGCCTTTCTGGGCGGCTTCGCTGAACAGGATGCCGTTGTTGGCGATGATGCCCACCGGGTAGCCGTGGATATGGGCAAAGCCGGTGACCAGGGTCTGGCCGTAATAGCGTTTGAATTCGTCAAACTCGGAACCGTCGACGGTGCGGGCGATGACGTCACGCACGTCGAACTGCTTGCGCAGGTCGGTGCCAACGATGCCGTAGATCTCCTCGGCGTCGTACAGCGGTGCCTTGGGTTTGCGGATTTCCACATCCGTTGGCTTGCGACGGTTCAGGTTGGAGACGCTGCGCCGGGCGATTTCCAGGGCGTGTGCGTCGTTCTCGGCGTAGTGGTCGGCAACACCGGAGATTTTACAGTGCACGTCGGCGCCACCGAGGTCTTCGGCGGTCACTACTTCACCGGTGGCGGCTTTCACCAGCGGCGGGCCAGCCAGGAAGATGGTGCCCTGGTTACGGACGATGATGGATTCGTCGGCCATGGCGGGCACGTAGGCGCCACCGGCGGTGCACAGGCCCATGACGACGGCGATCTGCGGGATGTCGTCGGCGGACATGCGGGCCTGGTTGTAAAAGATGCGGCCGAAGTGGTCGCGATCCGGGAAGACTTCGTCCTGGCGGGGCAGGTTGGCGCCGCCGGAGTCGACCAGGTAGATGCACGGCAGGCGGTTCTGCAGGGCGATTTCCTGGGCTCGCAGGTGTTTCTTGACGGTCAGCGGGTAGTAGCTGCCGCCTTTTACGGTGGCGTCGTTTGCAATGATCATGCATTCGGTGCCGGAGACGCGGCCCACGCCGGCGATCACGCCTGCTGCGGGGACTTCTTCATCGTAGACGTTGTAGGCGGCGAACTGGCCGATTTCCAGGAACGGGGAGCCGTCGTCCAGGAGGCGGTTGATGCGCTCTCTGGGGAGCAGCTTGCCACGGGCGATGTGGCGCTCCTGGTAGGAGGGGCCGCCGCCTTGCTGGATGGTTGAAACTTTGTCGCGCAGGTCGGCTACGGCCTGGGCCATGGATTCCTGGTTGGCCTGGAACTCTTCGGACCTGGGGTTAATCTTGCTTTGCAGTATTGTCATTTTTTCGGGCCTCGAGGTTCGGGGCGGCGGGACTGGCAGGGCATCTTTCCGGGAACCGCTACGAGCACATCCATGTGCGCTTGACGTCGGCCATCCATGGCCGCCGACATTCCCGGAAAGACACCCTGCCAGTCCCTCGTTGTACTTTGGGTGCAAGCCGTCCCCGGCTTTTCCGGCTACGGACGGCTTCTGGCTTCAAGCTGCGCTTTATTTGTTCAGGTACAGCTCACGACCGATCAGCATCCGACGGATCTCGGATGTTCCGGCACCGATCTCATACAGCTTGGCGTCCCGCAGCAGGCGGCCTGTCGGGTATTCGTTGATGTAACCGTTACCGCCGAGCAGCTGGATGGCGTCCAGGGCGATTTTTGTGGCCATTTCGGCGGAGTAGAGGATCGCGCCGGCGGCGTCTTTACGGGTGGTTTCCGCGCCGCGGTCGGCGGACATGGCAACCATGTAGACGTAGGACTTGGCGGTGTTCATCCAGGTGTACATGTCGGCGACTTTGCCCTGGACCAGTTCGAATTCACCGATGGCCTGGCCGAACTGCTTGCGCTCGCGGATGTAAGGTACGACCACGTCCATTGCGGCTTGCATGATGCCCAACGGGCCGCCGGAGAGAACCAGGCGCTCGTAGTCGAGGCCGCTCATGAGGACTTTGGCGCCGTTGCCAACACCACCCAGGACGTTTTCCTTGGGTACTTTGCAGTCTTCGAACACCAGCTCACAGGTGTTGGAGCCGCGCATGCCGAGTTTGTCGAGTTTCTGGTGGCGGCTGAAGCCCGGGGCGTCGCGTTCTACGATGAAGGCGGTCACGCCTTTGGAGCCGGCCTGTGTGTCGGTTTTGGCGTAGATGACGTAGGTGTTCGCATCCGGGCCGTTGGTGATCCACATTTTGTTGCCGTTGAGGACGTAGTGGTCACCGGCGTCTTTGGCGCTGAGTTTCATGGAGATGACGTCGGAGCCGGCGTTGGGTTCGGACATGGCCAGGGCGCCAACGTGCTCGCCGCTGACGAGTTTCGGCAGGTATTTCTGTTTCTGTTCTTCGGTGCCGTTGCGGTGAATCTGGTTCACACACAGGTTGGAGTGGGCACCGTAGGAAAGGCCAACGGAGGCGGAAGCACGGCTGATTTCTTCCATGGCGATGACGTGCGCCAGGTAGCCCATGTCGGAGCCGCCGTATTCTTCGCTCACGGTGATACCCAGCAGGCCCATGTCGCCCATTTTCCGCCACAGGTCCATGGGGAACTCGTTGTTGCGGTCGATTTCCTCGGCGCGGGGTGCGATTTCGGAAGCAGCAAAGCCGTTGACCTGCTCGCGGAGCATGTCGAGGGTTTCGCCGAGGCCGAAGTTGAGCTCTGAGTACTGTGATTTCATCGTTGGCTACCTTTGATTTCTGTCATTCATTAGTTTTCAGCGGTCTGCCTGGCTTCTTCTTTTGCCGGGGCCTGCTGTTTCTTTTTTTTCTGCAGCTCGGCCAGGGCTTCTCGGCACCGGGCTTCGGCTGTATCCATTTCCATCTCTGCCTGGGCAATGTCGTTTTTCTGCTGCTCCAGCTGAGCCCGTTTGTTTTCCAGGATGGTCAGCATCTTCAGCAGCTGTTTTTCATTGCCACTGAGGGTTTCGTCCCACAGGTCGAACAGTTCTTTGGTTTCCGCCAGGGAGAATCCCATTCGCTTGCCGCGGAGAATAAGCTTCAGACGCACTCGATCCTTTGAACTGAAGATCCGTGTCTGCCCGCGCCGTGTGGGCCTGAGCAGCTCCTGGTCTTCGTAGAAACGAATGCTCCGGGTTGTCACGTCGAACTCTTTTGCGAGCTCACTGATGCTGTATGTCTTTTTAATGTCCATTGGGATTTCCTTTTTAGACTTAGGTTAGATAAAGTTTACGTAAACGTAAAGTAGTTTTAGGGTCCGATTTTTAACAAACAGAATCCTGAAAAGGGGAGTGAACGATGGAATTCAAAAATGTGGCAGCCATTGTAACAGGCGGTGCTTCAGGACTGGGCGAGGGTGCGGCTCGCGCACTGGCCGCCGCCGGCTGCAAGGTCGCGGTTCTTGACCTTCAGCAGGAACAGGGTGAAAAGGTGGCCGCGGATATCGGCGGCATTTTCCTGAAATGCGATGTCAGTTCCCCGGACAGCGCCGAAGCGGCCATTAATGCCGCCCGGGATGCCCATGGCCCCTGTGGTATTGCCGTGAACTGCGCCGGTATTGCCACGGCCTCGAAGATTCTGGGCCGCGAGGGCGTGATGCCCCTGGAGAACTTCAGCAAGGTTGTCCAGGTCAATCTGATTGGTACCTTTAACATTCTGCGCCTGGCGGCAGCGGATATGGCCCAGCGTGAGCCCAACGCTGACGGTGAACGGGGTGTGATCATCAATACCGCCTCGGTGGCCGCCTACGAGGGCCAGATTGGCCAGGCCGCCTACAGTGCCTCCAAGGGCGGTGTGGTATCGCTAACCCTGCAGTCGGCCCGTGAGCTGGCTCGCGAAGGTATCCGTGTAAATACGATTGCACCAGGCCTGTTCATGACGCCCATGATGGCCGGTATGCCCGATGAAGTTCAGGAAAGCCTGGCAGCCACGCTGCCGTTCCCGAAGCGTCTCGGCAAGCCGGAGGAATTCGGCATGATGGTGGACCAGATGGTGCGCAACCCGATTCTCAACGGCGAAGTGATTCGTCTGGACTGCGCGCTCCGCATGGCGCCCAAGTGAAGCATTCAATTGCAGGAGACATACATGACCGTGTCTGTTGATAAAGAAGAACTGGGGATGTTCCGGGATTCCGTGATCAAGGTCCTGGAAAAAGAAGTGACGCCGCACTACGAAGCCTGGGAAAAATCCGGGCTGGTTCCCCGCGAGCTCTGGAACACCCTGGGCAATGCCGGGATGCTCTGCGTGGATGTACCCGAAGAGTGGGGTGGCATCGGTGCGCCTTTCCAGTTCTCCGTGGTGGTGGGTGAAGAACTCGCCCGCATGGGATTCGGCGCGCTATCCACCAACGTGATGGTCCATTCGGACATTGTCGCTCCCTATCTGAGCCACATGGGCAATGAAGAGCAGCGGCAGCAGTGGCTTCCCAAGCTGGTCTCCGGCGAAGCCGTTGGTGCCATTGCCATGACCGAGCCCGGCGCAGGCAGTGACCTGCAGGCGATTCGCACCAGCGCGGTGAAAGATGGCGATGAGTACATCCTGAACGGCTCCAAGACCTTCATCACCAACGGTCAGCACGCTGATATGGTCATCGTCGCCGCGAAAACCGATCCGAAGGCCGGCGCCCGGGGCATCAGTCTGTTCCTGGTGGATACCTCACTGCCTGGCTTCAGCAAAGGCCGCAACCTGGACAAGATCGGCCAGCATTCCGGGGATACCTCCGAGCTGTTCTTCTCCGACATGCGCATCCCGGCTTCCGCGCTTCTCGGCGAAGAAGGACAGGGTTTTGTGTACCTGATGAAGGAGCTGCCCCGGGAGCGGCTGGTGATTGGTGCCCTTGGTGTTGCCGCCGCCCGTGGCTCCCTCGACCTGACCATCGCCTATGCCCGGGAGCGGGAACTGTTCGGCCAGAAGCTGGCCCAACTGCAAAACACCCGGTTTGAAATCGCCCGCATGGAAACCGACTACCGGGTGAACAAGGCATTCGTGGACCAGTGTATTGATCAGTACGATCTGGGCGAGCTGGATGCCCCAACTGCCTCCATGGCCAAGTACAGCGCCACCGAGATGCAGTGCCGCGTGGCCGATGGTTGCCTGCAGCTGTTTGGCGGTTACGGTTACACCACCGAATACCCGATTTCCCGGGCCTTTATCGACGCGCGGGTGCAGCGCATTTACGGCGGCACTTCGGAAGTCATGAAAGAAATTATTGCCCGGTCGGTACTGGGCAAGGCCTGAGGAAGGCAACTCGAATGCTCGGGGTCCGAGCAGGGGCAGCCTTTCCGGGACTGTCTGCAGCATGGATGCTGCAGTCAAGCGTACAGGGACGTATTCACAGCGTGTCCCGGAAAGGCTGCCCCTGATCGGGCCCTCCACCCAATCAGGAGGACAACAAAATGGACAGCAATGATGTGGTAATCGCAGGTTCAGCAAGAACCCCCATGGGTGGCATGATGGGCTCCCTCAGCTCCGTGCGCTCGCCGGATCTGGGCGCTATCTCCATCAAGACCGCCATTGAACGCTCCGGCCTCCAGCCGGCGGATGTCCAGGAAGTCATCATGGGCTGCGTGCTGCCCGCCGGCCTGGGCCAGGCCCCGGCGCGCCAGGCCTCACGCGCTTCCGGCATTCCCGACAGCTCCGGCTGCACCACCATCAACAAGATGTGCGGCTCCGGCATGCAGGCCGTGATCATGGCCCATGACCAGATCAAGGCCGGTACCAACAACATCATGATCGCCGGCGGCATGGAAAACATGAGCCAGGCGCCGTACCTGCTGCCCAAGGCCCGCGCCGGTATGCGCATGGGCCACGGTCAGGTAATGGACAGCATGTTCCTGGATGGTCTGGAAGATGCCTACGAAGGCGGCCTGATGGGTGTCTTCGCCCAGCGTACCGCGGATAAATACGACATCAGCCGTCAGGCCATGGACGAATTTGCCATCGGCTCCCTGCAGAAATCCCTGGCGGCCATCGAAAACGGCTGGTTCCGTGACGAGATTGTTCCGGTCACCGTATCTGGTCGTGGTGGCGACACCGAAGTCGACACTGACGAGCAACCGGGCAACGCCAAACCGGAGAAAATCCCGCACCTCAAGCCGGCCTTCGCCAAAGACGGTTCTGTGACTGCGGCCAACTCCAGCTCCATCAGCGACGGTGCCTCCGCCCTGGTACTGGCTTCTGCCGCCGAAGCCGACGCCCGTGGCCTGACACCCCAGGCCCGCATCGTGGCCCACGCCACTCACGCACGCCTGCCCGCTGAGTTCACCCTGGCGCCCATCGGTTCCATCGAGAAGGTGCTGAAGAAAGCCGGCTGGAGCGTGGACGACGTGGATCTCTTCGAGATCAACGAAGCCTTCGCCGTTGTCACCCTGGCGGCCATCAACGAACTGAAACTCCCGGCTGACAAGGTGAACGTCCACGGTGGCGCCTGTGCCCTGGGGCATCCGATCGGTTCTTCCGGTTCGCGGATTATCGTTACCCTGATCAATGCCCTGAAGCAGCGTGGCCTGAAGCGTGGTGTGGCTTCGCTGTGTATTGGTGGTGGTGAGGGGACTGCCGTTGCCATCGAGTTGATTTGATCGGTTCTTGTTGTAGCCTGCCCGGCTAGGGGCGGGCTGCGGGGTGGCCGGTGAATTTTTCTTGGAAAAAGAACTCGCTTCGCTCAGACACCTTTTTCCGGCGAAAAATTCACCGGCCACCCCGCGCCGAGATACTCTTGAGATATCGCGATTTTCAAAATCTTGCTTTCACTTTTTTGAAGAAGTGCATTCCTTAGTCCGAAGGACGGTGGTGGGGGTACCTTTTCTGGCGGGAAAAAATGTCTGAGCGAAGCGAGTTGTTTTTCCCAGAAGAAAAGGTACCCCCATCGCCGGCCACTCCCCCAAGGCTGAAGTCCTAAAACTCCCAGAGACCCCAAGTTGACATCAGTCATGCGGCCAACCCCATGATTTGCTAGCCTTCAATGCATTGAAATTCCCCGGCATTGGAGAAAGAACCCCCGTGCGAAAGCGCCACGAGTTTATTGAGGAATCCCGCAAACAGTGGAGTTCCGAGCCTGCGTTTGTTGCTTCGATGGCCGCAGCGGCTGTTGGGCTCGGGAATCTGTGGCGGTTTCCGTATATGGTGGGGGAGAACGGTGGCGGGGCTTTTGTGGTGGCTTATCTGCTGGCGCTGATTGTGGTGGTTTTGCCCATCATGATTCTGGAAGTGTCGGCGGGGCGTCTTTCCAAGGGCAGTACAGTTCAGACCTACCGGCAGGTGAACCGCTTCGGGGCGGTGTACGGCTGGTTTGTGGTGCTGATCACCGTTGCCATCACCAGCTATTACCTCGTGATTACCGGCTGGACCCTCGGTTATGCAGTGGATGCGGCAACAAACAACCTCCAGGTTTTCGATGACTTTACCGCCGGGTATAACTCGCTCTGGTATTTCTTCGCGGTGACCGTGCTGGGGGCAGTCATCCTGGCCAAGGATGTGACGGCCATTGAGCTGATGTCGAAGATCCTGATGCCGGTGTTGATCATTGTGATGATCGGTCTGGTGATTTTCGCCAGCCGCACACCCGGTTGGGAGCAGACCAAGGATTTCTTTTTCCAGGTGGACTGGAGCCGGCTGGCGGACGGCAAGCTTTGGGCGTTTGCGTTCGGGCAGGCGTTCTACACGCTGGCGATTGGTCAGGGCTACCTGGTGACCTATGGCAGTTTTATCCCCCGGCAGACCCACGTGCCCCGGGCCTGTCTGATTGTTGCAGGTACCGAGACCAGTGTGGCGCTGCTGGCGGGCTGGATGATCTTTCCGTTTGTGTTCAGTCTTGGCATGGAGCCCGCGGAGGGCAGTCAGCTGGCGTTTGTGACCATGCCCCGGGTGTTCGAGGACATGGTTGGCGGCTACTGGGTGGGTACGCTGTTTTTCAGCCTGTTTTTCATGGCCGCGTTCAGTTCCAGCCTGGCCGGTCTGAAGGTGATGATTGCGGCGGTAGCGGAGGAGTTCCGGCTTAGCAATGGCAAGGCCGTCAGTCTTGTTACCCTGGTGATGCTGGTGCTGGGCACGGCATCGGCACTGAGTTTCACCCCGCTGGAGTGGAACATTGCCGGGGAGCCGGTGCTGGATGTGATCGACCGGGTGGCCGGCGGTAATGTGATCATCTTCTCCGGGGTGTTGGGGGCCGCCATGTTCTGCTGGTTTATTCCGCCCGAAAAGATCCGGACGGTACTGGGCACCCAGAGCCGCTGGTGGGAGTGGCGTATGTACCTGGTTGGTCGCTACCTGCCGCTGGTGATGCTGATCTGGATTGTGGTGACCTATGCCCTGAACCAGGTGGGCATTACTCCGGCCTGACCTGGAATTGCCTGCCTTACAAAACCTGATAATTTGGAGGTGCCCGCCTTTGTAGCCTGTTGGTTGAGGGGCGGGCCTGCGGGGTGGCAGGTGGAGTTTTTCTTTTCCCCGAAGAAAAAATACCGCCACCCGCGTACCTGCCCGCCAAACCTCAGGCTACAAATAGACCGTGCCCGCCAAATCTCAGGCTGAACGGATCACAACTCCGAACTTAGGCCGAACGAGACCGGGCCACAGATCCAGCCGCGAGGGCAACCTCGGCAACCGTGTGCAGCTTCTCCAGTTGCGACTGCAACATGGCAATCGGCCTTGTACCCTCCAAAGTCAGTGCGATATCCAGATGCTCGCCAGCGGTTTCAACCGCCATGGTGGCAATCCGGAACCCGCGGATGCGGACCACCTGGCAGAGCCGCTCCAGGGCGGCGGCTTCGTGGGTCATGCGGCAGTTGATGGTGTAGCTGGGCGTTGATGGCTGGCTTTGCGGGTTCATGCAACTTGCTCCTTGCTGGCTTTTGCGGTGCGGGCGGTTTCGTCGATCATGTCTGTGTTGCTTGCGCCGGGTTTGACGATGGGCCATACGTTTTCTTCACGGCTGATGGCAACGTGCAGCAGCATCGGGCCGTTGTAGGCCAGGATGGTTTCGATGCCGCGGCGGATCTGGTCGGTGCGTTCGATGTGCAGGGCCGGAATGTCGAAGGCCCGGGCCATGGCGACGAAGTCGGGGTTGTCGTCCAGGTTTATCTGGCTTTCGCGGTTGTTGTAGAACAGTTCCTGCTGCTGGCGGACCATGCCCAGGCACTGGTTGTCCATGACGATCAGCTTTACCGGCAGGTTGTAGCGGCGGATGGTGGCCAGTTCCTGGGCGTTCATCATGAACGAGCCATCACCGGTTACGTTGATGACGGTGCTGTTGCGATCCGCAAACTGGGCGCCGATGGCGGCGGGCAGGCCGAAGCCCATGGTGCCGAGGCCGCCACTGGTGAGGTGGTGCCGTGGGTGGTCGAATTCGTAGTGCTGGGCTACCCACATCTGGTGCTGGCCAACGTCGCAGGCGATGACGGTGTCGTCCGGGGCAATCCGGGAGAGCTGGCGGATGAAAGCCGGGCCGGTGATCGGGGCCATCGGATCATCGTTGTCGGCCGCATGGAAGCCACCGGTGGTGTGCCAGGTGCGGCACTGTTTCTGCCAATCACTGATGGCCAGTGGCTCGGCCTGCAATGCGTCCGCCAGTGATTTCAGTATCTCGTTCAGGTCGCCGCGGATGGCCAGATCGGCGCCGCGCAGTTTGTTGATTTCGGCGGCATCAGCATCAATGTGGATCATCCTGGCGTTGGGCGCAAAGCCATCCAGTTTGCCGGTGGCGCGATCATCAAGGCGCGCGCCGATAACCAGCAGCAGGTCGCACTCGTCGACCGCCTTGTTGGCTGCCCGGGAACCGTGCATGCCCAGCATGCCTAGGTTATAAGGATTGTGTTTGCCGGGGTTGCCGATGCCCTTCAGAGTCACAACCGCGGGCAGGGCGGAGGATTCGGCAAAGGCCCGGAAGCTGTCCTCGGCGTGGGCCAGGCTGATGCCACCGCCGGTGTAAAGCAGGGGCTTGCGGGCGGCGCGCAGCATCGCCAGGGCTTCCGTCAGGTCGGTTGAAGCTGTTTCACGGGCTTCAGGCTGGGGGAAGGGCGCATCGGCCGCTTCGGACAGCAACAGGTCCTTGGGGATATCAATCCAGACCGGCCCGGGGCGACCGCTCTGAGCCAGTTCGATCGCCTCTTCCATGATGGTCGGCAGGCTGTTGGCATCATCGATCAGGTAGCTGTGTTTAACGATGCCCAGGGTCATGCCCAGTACGTCGGTTTCCTGGAAGGCGTCGGTGCCGATCAGGCCCGAGGGAACCTGGCCGGTGATCACCAGCATGGGAATGGAATCCCGGTGCGCGTTGGCAACGCCGGTGATCAGGTTGGTGGCGCCGGGGCCCGACGTGGCAATGCAGACGCCCAGCTTGCCACTGGCCCGGGCGTAGCCGTCTGCCGCCAGGGCGCAGCCCTGTTCATGGCGGCACAGCACATGCTCCACGCCCACATCGTCCACCAGCGCGTCGTATAGCGGCATGATGCAGCCACCCGGATATCCGAAAACCGTGCTGATGTTGTGGCGGTGGAACGCGTCAAGAATGTGCTGTGCGCCGTTCATGGTCGTCTTTCCCTTTTCTTTTGCCGTAAAAAAAGAAACCCCCGGGACCTTTCGGTGCCGGGGGTTTCTGGTGTCTTGTCAGGTTTGTCGCTATCTCACCCGCTTGTCCACGCAGAAGCCCCCGGACGGTACCACGACCACCAGGACAAGCTTCACAAGGACAATCACTGCGTTGAGATTCATAAAATCGACAGTCTGCTCTGAATTCGTAAAAAGATTCTGTGTAGAATCTACCCCACGTTTTTAGCCGGATGCAACCGTTAATTGCCGGTTTTTTCTGCCAACCTCCGATTCAGCAACAGTGAGCATTCAATGACGAAAGCAAAATGGGGTTCTCTTGGGCTGTCACTTCTGATCGTGATCGCAATGGTGATCTGGATGGCGACTGGCGAGGTGAAGGTGGCCAGTGACGAGGCTCCGGAACGTCAGGACAGCGGCGATGGCCAGCCTACAACGGTGCAGGTGGAAACCCTGACGGCCCGGCTGCATGAGCCGGGCCTGATGCTGCAGGGCCAGTTGGAGCCCTGGAGTTCGGTGATGCTGAGTGCCCAGGTGCCCGGCCGCGTGGAGTCTCTGGCTGTGAGTCTGGGTGAGCAGGTCCAGCAGGGTCAGAAGCTGCTTACGATAGCTGATGAAGGGCGGAGTGCCGCGGTGTTGCGCTGGCAGTCCCAGGTTCGGAAACTGGAAGCGGACCTGGTGGCGGCCCGCCGGCTCCGCGCCAATAACCTTGCCTCGGAATCCCAGATTTTGAGCCTGGAAAGCGAACTTGCTGCCGCTGAAGCGGAGCTGACCGGTGCCCGACAGGCCATCAGCCACCTCACTCCCGAGGCGCCTTTTGACGGCATTATCAACAGCAAATCGGTGGATATCGGCGATCTGGTGCAGGTGGGTTCCCCCCTGTTTCAATTGGTGAGGGTGGATCGCCTGAAGGCTACCGCGCAGATCCCCCAGCAATCGGTGGGCAATGTGGCGCCCGGTCAGTCTGTTCGCGTGGATTTGCTGGATGGCAGCCGTCTTTCTGGCGTGGTGACCTTTGTGGCCAGCGCTGCCTCGCCCGAAACCCGGAGTTTTGCCGTGGAGATCGCGGTGGAGAATCCGGATCGCAAACGGGTGGCCGGTGGCAGCGCCAGCCTGCGGGTGGCATTGCCGGAGGTAAAGGCGATGTTTATCTCACCCGCTTATTTGTCCCTCGGTGATGACGGTCGCCCCGGTGTGAAATACGTGAACGGTGAGAACCGTGTCGAGTTCGGTGAAGTGAAGTTGTTGAGTGTATCCACCGAGGGTGCCTGGGTGACCGGCTTGCCGGATGAGATCCGCCTGATTACCCGCGGCGGTGGTTTCGTCAGCACCGGGGAACAGGTTGTGCCGGTCGACGCCGCTGAAGACAGGGGCTAGACCGCATGCGCGCACTGATCTTCGCAGCCATTGATCGCAGCCGGACCACCTTGCTGACGCTTCTGTTCCTCCTGCTCGGGGGTATTGCCGCGTTTCAGACCATCCCGAAGGAAGCCAACCCCGACGTCACCATCCCCATGATCTATGTCTCCATGACCCTGGATGGCATCAGCCCGGAGGACGCCGAGCGTCTGCTGGTGCGGCCCATGGAGCAGGAGCTGCGTTCGCTTGAAGGCATCAAGGAAATGCGTGGTACCGCCTCGGAAGGTCATGCCTCGGTGATGCTGGAGTTCGATGCCGGGTTTGATCCGGACAAGGCGCTTCAGGACGTGCGGGAGAAAGTGGATACAGCACGTACCAAGCTGCCCCAGGAAGCGGATGAACCCAGGGTAAACGAGATCAACGTGTCCCTGTTCCCGGTGCTGTCCGTGGGTCTGTCTGGCCCCTTGTCGGAGCGGGAGCTGATAACCATCGCCCGGCGGTTCCAGGATGCCATCGAGTCTATCCCGGAAGTTCTGGAAGTGGAGATTGGTGGCGATCGGGAGGATCTGCTGGAAATCGTGGTCGATCCCCAGGTGCTGGAGAGCTATGGCGTTGATTTTGATCAGCTGGCTTCGCTGGTAACCCGCAACAATCAGCTGGTGGCGGCCGGCTCGCTGGATACCGGCAATGGCCGCATGGCCCTGAAAGTGCCCGGGGTGATCGAAACCATCGAGGATGTGATGTCCATGCCGATCAAGGTGGACGGTGACACAGTGGTCACCTTCGGCGATGTGGCCATGCTCCAGCGTACCTTCAAGGACCCCACCGGTTTCGCTCGTATCAATGGGGAGCCGGCGCTGGTGCTGGAAGTCTCCAAGCGCTCGGGTGCCAACATTATCGAGACCATTGCCCAGGTTCGTGAGTTGATTGATCAGGCCAGACCGGAGCTGCCGGACTCTCTGGAAATCCGCTACATCATGGACCAGTCCGAGGAAGTCCGGGATATTCTCAGTGACCTGCTGAATAACGTGCTCACCGCCATCGTGCTGGTTCTGATTGTGGTGATTGCCGCCATGGGGCCGCGTTCGGCGGTTATGGTGGGGCTGACGATTCCTGGTGCCTTCCTCACCGGCATCCTGGTGATCTGGAGCATGGGGCTCACGCTCAACATCGTGGTGCTGTTCAGTCTGATCCTGGTGGCCGGCATGCTGGTGGATGGCGCCATTGTTGTGTCGGAGCTGGCGGACCGGAACCTGTCGGAAGGGCAGACGGTAAAGCACGCCTGGGCCGAGGCGGCCAGTCGCATGGCCTGGCCCATTATTGCGTCGACCGCAACCACGCTGGCGGTGTTTGTGCCGTTGTTGTTCTGGCCCGGCGTTGTCGGGGAGTTCATGAAGTTCCTGCCGCTGACGGTGATTATCTGTCTGATTGCTTCCCTGGCCATGGCGCTGGTGTTCCTGCCCGTGCTGGGCAGCACCAGTGGGGGGCGCCGGGCGCGGCAGGGGCATTCTTCGGGGCGCCTGATGGAGGGTTATCGACGGGTACTGGGGCTGCTACTTCGTTCACCGGGGCTGACGTTGATTGGTGTGCTCTGCGTGATCGCCGTGATCTACGCCGCGTACGCCCGCTTCAACCATGGGGTTGAGTTCTTCCCCAGTGTGGAGCCGGATTCCGCCCAGGTTCAGGTGAGGGCGAGGGGTGATCTTTCAGTGTGGGAGCGGGATGCCATTGTGCGTGAAGTGGAGCAGCGGTTGCGTGGCATGCCCGAGGTGAAGGCCCTGTACGCCCGCTCAATGGTACAGACCAGCTCGCAACTGGCGCCAGATGTCATAGGCGTTCTGCAATTCCAGTTTACCGACTGGTTCACCCGGCGACCGGCCAGCGCGATTCTCGAGGACTTCCGCGACATGACCTCTGATATAGCGGGCGTTGAGCTGGAATTCCGCAAACAGGAAGGTGGGCCTGCCGAAGGCAAACCGATAGAGCTACAGGTGAGCAGCCGCGAAGCAAACAGTCTCAATGGCTACGTGGACGAAATCAAAGACCGCATGCGTGAGCTCGGTGGTTTCGTGGACATCGAAGACGACCGCAGCCTTCCGGGGATTGAGTGGCGGCTGCAGGTTGACCGGGAAGCCGCCGCTCGCTTCGGTACCGATGTGCTGGGTATCGGCAGTGCCGTGCGCTTGGTGACCAACGGGTTGAAACTGGCCACCTATCGCCCTGAAGACGTGCGGGATGAAGTGGACATCGTGGTGCGAGTTCCGAATAACTGGCGGGAACTGGATCATCTGCAGCGCCAGACCATTCATACCTCCCGGGGCCAGGTGCCGCTCTCTGAATTCGTCGATCTTCGCCCGGGCGACAAAACCAACAGTATTGTCCGGGTGGATGGCCAGCGCACGGTAACCATCAAATCCGATCTGGCACAGGGGCGCCGCGTGGATGAGCTGCTGCGGGCCCTGCAGGCCGAGATGCCGGAACCGCCAGAGGGAATTTCGGTGAAGTTTGCCGGCGAGAACGAGGATCAGCAGCAGGCATCAAACTTCCTTGCGACGGCCTTCCTGGTAGCCATCGGCCTCATGCTGTTGATACTGGTGACCCAGTTCAATTCGTTGTACCAGACCTTCCTGATTCTCTCGGCGATTGTGCTCTCCACCGCCGGGGTGCTGCTCGGGCTTCTGGTAAACGGTCAGTCGTTCGGCATTGTGATGGTGGGAATGGGTACGATTGCCCTGGCAGGCATCGTGGTAAACAACAACATCATTCTGATCGATACCTACAACCAGATGCGCAAGGACGGGGTTGAGGCCTACGAGGCCGCCCTGGAAACCGGTTGCCTTCGCCTGAGGCCGGTGCTGCTGACGGCCATCACCACTGTGCTGGGGTTGATGCCCATGGTCCTCGGCGTCAATGTGGACCTGCTGACGCCCTCCCTGGGCCTTGGTGCGCCATCAACCCAGTGGTGGACCCAGCTGTCCAGTGCCATCGCGGGGGGGTTGGCGTTTGCTACGGTGCTGACGCTGTTGCTCACACCTGCATTGCTGGTGCTGGGTAACCGGGCCGGTCGGGCTTTCGGGAGTCTGACCAGCCGCTTCCGAACTACTTAATGCTTGATCCGGCCCGCCAGTTCCTGGGCCCGGGCAGCCATGGCTTCCAGTTCAGGTACCGTGCGCAGGTTGTTTTCAGCAGCCTGGTGCATGGCTTCGGAGGTTTCGGCCACATCCGTGACATTGCGGTTGATGTCTTCACAGACACTGGTCTGTTCTTCGGCCGCTGTAGCAACCTGGGTTGTTGCGTCGTTGATGCTGCCCATGCGCCGGTTGATTTCGGCCAGGGTGGCGCGTACGGCTTCAACGGCCTCGCTGCTTTCCTGAGCTACAACGCCTGAGGCCTGCATGAACTCGGTGGCGTCCCGCGAAGCCCCACTGATGGCGCCGATGATCTGGTCGATTTCCACGGTGGCTTCCTGGGTCTTGGCAGCCAGGTTCCGGACTTCATCGGCAACCACCGCGAATCCGCGACCTGCGTCGCCGGCCCGGGCCGCCTCGATGGCGGCGTTCAGTGCCAGCAGGTTGGTCTGGTCTGCAATTTCCCGGATAACCTGCATAACGTCGCCGACCTTCTTGCCATCATTGGCGAGTTGGTTAACGGTTTCGGCCGAGTTCCGGATCTGGTCGGTCAGACGCCGCATGCTGTCTACCGCCTTGTTGATCTGCGAATCCGCTGTAGCCGTCTCGTCGGATGTCTGGCTCACTTCGGTGGCTACCGAGGCAGCGTGACTGGCCACATCCTCCGCGGTGGCAGACATTTCGTTCATGGCTGTCGCAATCTGCTCAATGCGCTGGTGGGCCAGGTCAGACTGGCTGACGACACTGTCGGCGTTCTGGCGGATCAACTCGCCGGTATCGTTCAGTTGCCTGGCGTTCTCGCTCAGTTGGCTTCCGGTATCGCTGAGGAAGCGGTGCAGGCTTCGGGCAGCGTCGGCCAATTGCCCCAATTCGTCAGCCCGCTGCATGGTTACAGGATCCGAAAGATCACCGTCGCCCAGTCGGGAGATCTGCGAGGTGAGCTTCTGTGCGGGCCGGACCACACCTGACAAAAGGACCATTATCAGCGCGATGGTACCCAGAATGATGGCGGCAATCAGAAGACCCGCCACCAGCCAGCTACGCTCGGTGACAACGGTGTTCAGGGTTCGGGCCCGGACAAGGCTATCTTCACGGACTGCGGTTGCAGCATCTACAATCAGTCTGGCAGGTTCACGGTCGATCCCCTGTACCGCGGCATCGCCTGCGTTCGGATCAAAGCCTGAGCGTGTGAACGCCTCGAATCCCTCACGATAGGCACGCCCCATCGTCTGGTGTGCCTGTTTGAAGTCGGACATCAGTGACTTTGCCTGTGGCTCCTGAATTCGGGGAATCAGGTCATCAAGCTGGCTCTGTATTGATGCTTCGCGCTGCTGAAATCGGCCCCAGTATTTGTCCAGTTGTTCCGGGTCGGCTCCGCGGATCAGGACGTTTTTCCACTCCTGGACCTGGGTCTTGAAATCAGAAAGCACATCCTGGGCTTCAAGGGCGTTCACCATCCTGGTACTTACAAGACTGTTGAAGTCATCTTTGACTTTCAGGGAGAAGTTCAGGTAAATCACCGCCACTGCGGCGACGACTAGATTTGCCGTCAAAACGACGAGAAGAACCCGGTTGAGAATGCTTTTCGAGTACCAGTTCATCAGCTATTCCTGGGAGCGATCGATGGTAAGGGTGTGTCGCTAGTGTATACGTAGCGTTAGTTGATTAGGTTATCTACTTTGGTATCGGCTAGGGAAGCGGGCTCTTGAATGCAATTGGCCGACTTGAATATGAAGCTTTTATGACATCTATCTTATGAGCAACCCACTAACCGTTCTTTACCGGGACGAACACCTTCTGGCTGTCCACAAACCGGCCGGGCTGTTGGTTCACCGGAGCCCTATCGACAAACACGAAACCGAGTTTGCCCTGCAATATGCCCGGGCGCTAAATGAGGGCCAGCATGTTTACCCGGTCCATCGACTGGACCGGCCTACCTCCGGCGTCCTGGTGTTTGCCAGGGACAGCGACACTGCCCGCACGCTGGGTATGGCGCTGATGGCCGGTGAGGTGACGAAAACCTATCTGGCGATGGTGCGTGGCTGGCCGCCGGAACACGGGGAGATTGATCATCCCTTGCGAGAGGAACCGGAGGATCGACGGCTGAAAGGGGAAGAGCAGCCGGTGCGGGACGCTCTCACTTATTACCGCACGCTGGCGACGACCGAGATACCAGTGGAGATCGAGAAATACCCGAGCAGTCGCTACGCCGTTGTTGAACTGAACCCGAAAACTGGCCGAAAGCACCAGTTGCGCAGGCATATGAAACACATCAACCACCCGATCATTGGCGATGCCAATCACGGTCGGGGCCGCCACAACCGCTATTTTGCAGAGCGATTCGGCCAGGGGCGGTTGATGCTGGCCGCAACCCGGATGGCATTCCAGCACCCGGTTTCGGGTAAACCACTGACCATTAGCGCCGCGCCTGAGGCGAGCTTTCTGGAGGTGTTATCGCTTTTCCCGGGATTTGACGTACGGGATCACTCGGAAAAGTAGCGCTTGATAAACCCTGGGTAGGGAAGCGGTTTACTGTAACGGTAGCCCTGAAGGTAGTCGCAGCCTTTCTCGAACAGCCAGCTTTCATGGGCTTCGCTCTCCACACCTTCTGCAACGACAGAAAGGCCAAGCCCCCTGGCCAGGCCAATGATCGACAGGGTGATAGCGCAATCGTTTTCGTCATCCGGAAGGTTGTTGATGAACGAGCGGTCGATCTTGATGCGGGAGAAGGGCAGGCTTTTGAGCCGGGACAGCGATGAGTACCCGGTGCCAAAGTCGTCGATAGCGAGCTCGGCGCCGGCGTGTACCAGCTGTTCCAGAACCCGACCGATGACACTGAAATCACCCTGGATGGAGTCTTCGGTCACCTCAAACTGCAGGGCACTGACCGGCATGCCCTGGTTACCGCAGATCTCTTTTACCAGCTCTGGCAACTCTGGGACCAATATCTGCTCTGCCGACAGGTTGACGGATATCGTTGGTAATGGCGTATTCCGGTCTTTTGCCTCACGCCAGTGAGCGCAGACGTTTTTCAGCACACAGGCGCCCAGCTCATACATCAGGCCGGCGCTGCGCGCCACGTCCAGAAATTCAATCGGTGACAGCCAGCCACGTTGCGGGTGCTGCCAGCGAACCAGGGCCTCGGCGCTTTCCAGCTGTGTTCCCGTGCGGTCCATGATTGGCTGGTAGAAGACATCGAGGCCGCTGGTTCTGAGTGTTTCCCGCAGCTCGCTCTCGAGCGCAAACCGGGAGCGGGCTGTCATCTGGATTTCCGAATCGAACAGGGTCGAACGGTCCCCGCCCTGCCGCTTCGCGTGGTACATCGCAGCCTCTGCACCTCTGAGCAGTTCTTCTGACTCGTGGCAATCGCCCGGGAAGTGACAGATGCCCACACTGGCACTGACATTCAGATCCTGATCGGACACCCGGATAGACTGGCGAATACGGCTGTGGATCTCGCGGATCACCTCGTCCAGAAAGCTCGGCTGGGTGTAGTTGCGAATAACCAGGGCAAATTCATCCCCTCCAATGCGCGCCAGAAAGTCCTTGCCCGCCAACTGGATTTCTTTCAGGCGCTGTCCGATATCGGCGATGACCTGATCCCCCGCCTGAGGGCCAAGGCCATCGTTGATGGTTTTCAGGCGGTCAACGTCAATCCAGAGCAGTGCAAGACTGCCGGTACCCCGGCCTTTGATCTTGCGCACCAGGTGGTTCAGCCGGTCACGCAGTGAATCAATGTTGGCGAGTCCGGTGAGGGAGTCGTAGCGACTGACGTATTCCAGCGCCCGCTTGGATCTCAGCCATGCCTCGTGAGTGTTCATCAGGCTTATGGTGTCTGCAATGGCAGCTGACAGCGAAATGTCCGGGACCGACCAGTCACGGCGCACACTTGACTCCAGGCAGACAACCCCGCTGAGTTGTTCGCCGTCGAAAATCGGCGCGTCTAACATGGAATGAATGTTTTGCACGGACAGATAATCGCGGTCGAAGGAACGGGTACGGATATCATTGCGGGCGTCTTCCACGGCAATGACTCGTTCTTCGGTGATGGCGCGGAAGTAGTCGGGGTGGTCTGAGCGAAACAGGTTGAACTCTGAGCCATTCTGCGCGATGCAGCTATTGCGGCCGGGCAGCTCTGTGTCGTGAAGCCACTCACAGGTGATCCGGTCCCGTTCTGGAGGGAAAAGCCAGACACTTGCCCGTTTCACGCCCAACAGCCGGGTGCACAGCTCCATGAGGGCTGCCAGCTTCCGGGGGCGGGGCATCTCGATAAAGCTGGTATTGTGGCTCAGCTCCATCAGTGCCTTGTGGTGGGTCACGAGGACTTCACTGTCACGCATGGCCGGGCTCAATAAATTGTCCTTCTTCGAATTACGAACGGCCTTGGCTCTCGGTTTGGATACTTGAACAGGTTATGTCTAAGTTCTTTAAAGAATATGGCAGCTGTTTTTATAAGTGTCCAACTTCAAACGGGATTGGTCAGTGAGTCCCTGGTGTTTTGTTCCGCACTGCCAGGATTGTTCCGGCTGAAATCGCAAAGCAGCGGCCAGGGATGGGTGGCTTCCAGAGTGAAGGCGATATCCAGCAACGTCCGTTCGCCTCCGTGCCGCCCCATAAACTGAACGGACACGGGCAGTTGATCGGGCGTGTGGCCCATGGGCAGTGAGATTGCCGGTGCGCCCGTGGCGTTTGCCAGAGGGGTGAAGCTCACATACTCGCGCAGCCGTTCGAACAGGGTGTCAAAAGGCACATCGGGGCTCAGGTGGCCAAGGGCGGGCGTGGTGTGGCCAAGTACCGGTGTGAGCACGGCATCAAATCCGGCCATGGCATGTGCATAGTCGTGCCAGGAACGCTTGAGCCGCCAGAGTGCGGTTGGCAGGCGCCAGAACTGTCGCCGGAACATCCTGTCGAGGCCGTTGGTCAGGCCGTCTGTTTTGTGTTTGTCGAAGGCCGGGTGAAGCAGTTTCCTGCCGTTGGCCCTGATGCCGAAGGCGAGCAGTGCCCAGTACAGGGCAAAGTCATCAGGGAAGGTGCTGTGCACCGGAACGGGCACTGGCTCAATGCGGTGGCCCATTTTTTCCAGCCTGAGCGCCGTTTCTTCGACAGTCCGTCGGGTGATGTCATCGGTTTTGTGACCATTGATGGAATCCAGCACCAGTCCGATTCTCAAAGGACGACCGGAGGGGCCCTCCATTCTTCCAATGGCCGGCAGGCCGGGATTGCGGAAATAGGTCTCGGCCTGCTCGAAAAAATTAGCGGTATCCCGTACCGAGCGCGTCACTACGCCCTCGCTGATAATGTTGATCGGCAGGGAGGCTGCCGCTTCGTTGTCTATCAATCGTCCTAGTGTGGGCTTAAGGCCGACCAGGCCGCAGCAGGCGGCCGGAATCCGTATGGAGCCTCCGCCGTCATTCGCGTGGGCAATGGGTACCACGCCGGCCGCCACAAGGGCCGCTGAACCGCCTGAGGAGGCTCCGGAGGAATAGGCCAGGTTCCACGGGTTACAGGTTGCCGGCGCGTGTGCGGGCTCGGTTGTGGCGTTGAATCCGAATTCCGGCAGGGTGCTTTTACCCAGGCACAGAAAACCCTGGGCAAGCAACTGGCGGGCAAATGGACTGGTATCGGATGCAGGAACGCTGGGCACGGCCAGGGAGCCGTGCCGTGTGGTCATGCCCGACACGTTGGTGTTGTCTTTGATAAGTGTTGGAACACCGCGGAACAGGGGAAAGGAACCGGTCTGGTCGGCGGCATCAAGCTTTGAAGCAGTCCGGATCGCCTGGTCGTAATTCGCCGAGGCCAGACCGTGAAGGAGCGGTTCGACCGCCTGTGCGCGAGCGATAGCGGCTTGAGTGAGTTCGGTGATCGATATTTCCCGGCGGAGGACCCGTTCGGCAAGGGCAGTGGCGTCATCGCAACCTATCGCGTCGTTTCTGAAACTGTGGCAGGACTGCGGGGCGCTCATGGCCAGACTCTCCTTGAAAGTGATTCCACGACTCTACTGCATTTGAAAACGTGATGACATGTCATTTTAGGTAGGGTGAGTGGTCGGCGGCTAGCACAGGGCCTTTTCACAGACCTCTTCAAATAATAAGCTGTCGGCCTGAAAACGTTGTAAGCGATCCTGATGGAATTTATTGAACCCCTCGTACGCCACTTTCTCGGCATTTTCTTTCTGATGATCGGTCTCCAGTTTGCTGGCCGAAGCCTCGGGCTGTATCAGAGAATGCGCTTTTCGCACATTAACTATGGTGAGCGAGGGAGTGCGCCCTGGTGGCACCGGCAAACCTTCAATGTGTTTCGGGCGTTCATTCTGGGCGTCTGCGTGGTGCGGATTTTTGCGGATATCGACCCCTGGCTGGGCGTGTTCGGCCCGCTCTATGTGTGGCCGATTTTGCTGGTTGGCATGCTCCTCCTGATTGGCTCATTTACTACCGTGAACTATCTGCAGGCCTACATGCATGAGGATTGGCGCTCTGGTATCGATCCTCGGAAGGATGAGCGCAAACTGCTCACAGGCGGGCCATTTGGCCGTTCCCGTAATCCCCTGTTCCTGGCTGTGATGGCTGGGCAGCTCGGTTTTTTCCTGGCCTTGCCCAGTGTGTTTTCCCTGGTATGCCTGGTGGCCGGTGTACTGGTGATCACCCGCCAGGCCCGGGAGGAGGAGAAGGCGCTGGCGGATAAATTTGGCGAGGACTACGAGCGTTATCGCGTGCGGGTACCGCGCTGGTTCTGAACCGGTGACGGCAGAGGGCCTTACGCAGATTTTTTCCGGGCTTCCTTGATCACATCGTAGGCATGACTGATTTCGCGGGTGCGTTCCTCTGCCATCTCCCGCATGCTCTCGGGCAATCCCCGGCCCGCAAGTTTATCCGGGTGGTTCTCGCTCATCAGCTTGCGGTAGGCCTTCTTGAGTTCATCATCACTGGCGGAAGGCGATACCCCAAGAACCTTGTAGGCATCGCTGATCTGATCAGCGGAGGAGGGCTGGCCCGCACCGGCCCGGTTGGTGTGGGCTCCTCGGAGCATGGCTTCCAGCTGGTCCACCTGGCTCTCCGGTAGCCCCAGCCCACGGGCGATTTTTACGAGCATTTCGTGTTCGGCCGGGTGCACCTTGCCGTCCGCAGCTACGGCTGATACCTGAACCTGCAGGAACATCTGGAGAAACGCGGGTTGGCGTCCGCTGGCCTGGAGGAACCGGTTAAGTTCGGCATCCAGGTCAAAATCCGGCTCTTTACCACGGTTGAAGGCGGTTTTGGCCTTGGCTTTCTGTTCTTCATTCAGGCGGAAGCGAACGAACATGGCTTCGGCCATCTGGATTTCATCCCTGGATACCACGCCGTCTGCCTTGCACAGGGCACCCATCACCGCAAAAACCGATTCAATAAAACCGGACTGAATGCTCTGGAGCTTGCCAATCAGGCGGCGCTTGAGAAGGTTCAAGAGAAAGGCACCAATCGCCGCACCTATGAGAAAGCCCGGGAATTTGCCAAAGGCGTAGCCAATCAGACCGCCAATTATGATTGCAAACAGCATTAATAAGTCCTTAACAGGAATGAATCAGCCCATAGAATATACGTGTTTTTCAGCCCGGCTTCATGAACAGGCTTTCATCGACCTGTGAAAAAGCCACGTAAGCTATTAGATTAAATCATTTATGAGGGGGCAGTAGTCATGACCCAAGACCTGTTTTCTAACCTGCCACCGGAACAGACAGTCGAGCCTCTGATGGATGGCGCGGTGGTGCTGCGGCAGTTCGCGCTCCCGAACGCCGAATCACTCATGGCCGGCATTGAAACGGTTACCTCAGAAGCGCCGTTCAGACACATGAAGACCCCTGGTGGCCATGCCATGTCTGCGGCCATGAGCTGCTGCGGGGATCTTGGCTGGGTTACCGATAGCAGGGGTTACCGGTATCAGGCGGAGGATCCGGAATCCGGCCGGCCTTGGCCCGCCATGCCTGCGGCTTTCCGGGAACTGGCCAGAAGCGCCGCCGAAACCGCTGGTTTTGAGGGATTTGAACCGGACGCCTGTCTGATCAATCGATACCAGCCCGGGGCAAGAATGGGGCTGCATCAGGACAAGGACGAGCAGGACTTCACGCAGCCCATCGTGTCGGTTTCTCTGGGCCTGCCGATGGTGTTCCAGTTTGGTGGTCTCAAACGCAGCGAACGCCCCATCCGGGTGCCACTGGGCCATGGTGACGTGGTGGTCTGGGGCGGCCCTGCCCGAATGCGTTACCACGGAGTGTTAACCCTCAAGGCCGGTGAGCACCCGCAGACGGGCGGGTACCGCTACAACCTGACGTTCCGGCGGGCGAGGTAAGGGGTTATTGCAGCCAGGCGACCAGCAGTCCCGCGCCCAGCGAGAGCACCATGGGGATGCCAACCAGCAACCCGGTCTGGCGGTTGCCGATAAAGCCCGCCAGCGCGGACTTCACCAGATTGTTGGTGGCGGCGGCGATAACAATACCGATCACGGCAGTGCTCGTGGCCAGGTTGTTATTGGACATGCGGGTGAGGGAGAGGGTAATGGCGTCTACGTCAGCAATGCCGGAGGTTGCTGCCAGAACATAGATGCCGGCGTCGCCCAGCCAGTTGCCCAGAAATTCGCCCAGCAGAAGGATCGCGGTCAGCAACACGCCGAATACCAGCGCCGAGGTCAGATCCAGCGGGTTCTGGTTGAGGGTTGGCTGACTGACCTGCGTATGGCGATTGTTCCGGCGCCAGATAAGCAGCGCCGGCCCATACAGCAGAGCGGTCATGACCACCACCGGCCAGATCAGGCTGGGCAGCAGGTCACGGTTGATCACCAGGCAATACACCAGGATTCTGGGAAACATGGTACCGCAGGCAATCAGGATACCGGTGGCGAACTGGGCATTGAGCTGAGGGTTCTTCGAGGCCTGACGGGCGAAGTGCAGGGTGAGGGCAGTGGAGGAGCTGAGCCCGGCGAACAGGCTGGTAAACAGGATGCCCTTGCGGGTGCCGGCCACCCGTATGGCGAAGTAGCCGACAAAGGAAATGGAGGCGATCATCACCACCATCCACCAGATTTCCCGGGGATTCAGAACCCCGCCAGGCCCCATCTTTTCGTTTGGCAGCAACGGCAGCATGACCACGGAAATCAGCAGCAGCTTGAGAGCGGCATCCAGTTCATGTTCCTTCAGCTTGTTGACCCAACCGTGGATTTCTTCCTTGTTGTCCAGAATGATTGCGGTTACCACCGCTGCGGCCGTGGCGATGACCGGGTCCACTGCCACCGCCACCGCACCGAAGCAGAAGGTCAGCACCATGCCAACCATACCGGTGATGCTGAAATTACGGATATGCTCAAGGCGCTCGCTGTAGGCCACGATGGCCATGGCCACGACACTGACCAGAAGCACGGGAAACGCCCATTCCGTGATTTCCTGTGCCAATACCGCGGAAATACCGCCAAGCAGGCCTACCAGGGCAAAGGTGCGGATGCCGGCAATTCGCTCGCCGGATTTCTGTTCCCGGGCATCCCATCCCCGCTCCAGGCCAATGATGGCGCCAAGCAAAAGCGCAACGGCGAGGTCGAGAGTGGTCTGGTTTCCGGCCAGAAACTGGGAAGCAAGATCATCCATGGGAGGGCGTAGGCTCCTGTTAATAATTGAATATGTTGATGATAGCAGCAGGTGCAACCGGTCGTTACACCTCTAAGAAGATTCCCGTAACCGCCTTACTTTCCCGTTAGGGGTCTGGTAAGCTTCGCGACCCTGAAATTCGCAGTTACCTGATTTTCATCAACCGTGCAGCAAACTGAAACCGTGACGATCCTTCCGCCCTAGCGCTCAGCTTCCTCTTCCTCTGGTTTAATCCCCTGAGACATATCCCTGTAGCCAACGTGAGATAGGTTGGGTGCAATCGACGGTTTTATCTCAGTTTTTTTATCTCCACAGCAATCCGGAAACCCGACATTATGGTGAATTCCCTAAAAGCCAACTGGCTTTCGAACATTCGTGGCGATGTGCTCGCCGGTATCGTCGTGGCGCTGGCACTGATCCCGGAGGCCATTGCCTTCTCGATCATTGCCGGTGTCGATCCCAAAGTGGGTCTTTACGCCTCTTTTTGTATTGCGGTGATCATTGCCTTCGTGGGTGGCCGTCCCGGCATGATTTCGGCAGCCACTGGCGCCATGGCCCTGTTGATGGTGACACTGGTTAAAGAGCATGGTCTCGAGTATCTCCTTGCTGCGACGCTGCTGACCGGTGTTCTTCAGATTGCCGCTGGCTACCTTAAGCTCGGCGGCCTGATGCGGTTCGTCTCGCGCTCGGTGGTAACCGGTTTTGTAAACGCCCTGGCCATCCTTATTTTTATGGCGCAGCTGCCCGAACTGACGAATGTTACCTGGCATGTCTACGCCATGACGGCGGCCGGCCTCGGCATCATCTACCTGTTCCCGCTGCTGCCCCGGATCGGCAAGATCCTGCCTTCACCTCTGGTGTGCATTGTGGTTCTGACCGGCGTTGCCATGTACCTGAACCTCGACATCCGCACGGTCGGTGATATGGGCGAATTGCCCGATACTCTGCCGATCTTCCTGTGGCCGGATGTGCCCCTGAACCTGGAAACCCTGATGATCATCCTGCCGTACTCCGTGGGGCTGGCTGTTGTGGGGCTGCTGGAATCGATGATGACCGCAACCATCGTCGATGACCTGACCGACACCACCAGTGACCGCAACCGTGAGTGCAAGGGTCAGGGCATTGCCAACATCGGCTCCGGCCTGCTTGGTGGTATGGCGGGCTGCGCGATGATCGGGCAGTCCATTATCAATATCAAATCCGGCGGCCGTACCCGGCTGTCGACACTGACTGCCGGTGTGTTCCTGCTGATTATGGTGTTGGTGCTGGACAAGTGGCTGGTCCAGATCCCCATGGCGGCCCTCGTTGCTGTGATGATCATGGTGTCGATTGGTACCTTCAGTTGGGGCTCGATCAAGAACCTGCGGGAACATCCGCTTTCAACCAACATCGTGATGGTTGTTACGGTGATTGTGGTGGTTGCCACCCATAACCTGGCGTTCGGCGTTCTGGCCGGCGTTCTGCTGGCGGCCCTGTTTTTTGCCAACAAAGTTGGCCATTACATGCTGGTGACCTCTGAGCTGGATGAAGCAAGCGATACCCGCACCTACACAGTGGTGGGCCAGGTGTTTTTCAGTTCCTCGGAAAAATTCACGGAATCCTTTGATTTCAAGGAAGCAGTCGATAATGTGGTCATTGATCTGAGCCGGGCCCATTTCTGGGATATCACCGCAGTCGGTGCCCTGGACAAGGCGGTCATCAAGTTCCGCCGGGAAGGCGCGGAAGTTGAGGTTATCGGGCTGAATGAAGCCAGTGCCACGATTGTTGACCGCTTTGGCGTGCACGACAAGCCGGACGCCGTTGACCTGCTGATGGGGCACTGACATGACACAGACCAAGGAATCCAACAGCGATCGCAGTCAGAATAACAATCACAAGGATCATGAAGGCGAGGTTGAGATGTTACGAGTAGTTGCCTGTATTGATGGCTCCCAGGCGGCGCCGGCGGTTTGCGATTACGCAGCCTGGGCCAGCAAGCACATGGAAACGCCCATGATGCTGCTGCACGTGCTGGACGAGGAACGTTATCCGGCGGAGCCGGATCTGGCTGGCAACATTGGTCTGGGCAGCCGTGAACAGCTGCTCGAAGACCTGGCAGAGCTGGACCGCAAGCGCGCCAAGCTGGCCCTGGAACACGGCCACCACATGCTGGATGAAGCCCAAAAGCGGGTTGGCGAAGCTGGCATCTCAGACGTGGTGCAGAGACAGCGACATGGGGACCTGACCGAGTCCCTGCTGGCGCTGGAGAATCAGACCCGGCTGCTGGTCATGGGGCTGCACGGTGAGAGCAGCTCGGAGCGTGGCACTCACATTGGCAGCCAGCTGGAGACGGTGATTCGCAGCATGCATCGCCCGATTCTCCTGGTGTCGGATGAGTACACCCAGCCTCGCAGTGCCATGCTGGCCTTCGACGGCAGTGCCACGGCGTTCAAGGGTGTGGAATTGCTGGCCGGCAGCCCGGTTCTCAAAGGCATGCCATTGCATCTGGTGATGGTTGGAGCGGATACCAATGACCGTTGGGAGCAGCTCAAAAAAGCCGAGAAAATGCTGGCAGGGCTGGAATCCGAGATCACTCTGGCGATCCGCGCCGGTGATGTGGAACCCACATTGCACGCTTACCAGGAAGAACATGATATCGACATTCTGGTGATGGGCGCCTACGGGCACTCCCGCATCCGTCAGTTCCTGGTGGGCAGTACAACCACCAGGATGCTGGAAACCGCCAGAAAGCCCCTGGTCGTCCTTCGCTAGGCCACTTCCTGGGCCAATTCCGCAAGATAGGCCATCGCGGCGCGGTGGCCTTGCTGATACCCCAGATCCAGCTTGTTCAGATCCGTGGTCAACCGGCTTACCGGAAAATTCTCCGGTGGCGCGATAATCCGGAGCCGGCAGTCCTCCGGCGGATTTCGAATGAATTCCAGTGTCTCGTTGTATCTTTCGCCCCGCCGGATTATGGCCTCGGCGAGCCCCGGTTGCTCCCGGAACATCCGCTTGGTGAGCGCCGGAAACGCCAACGGCTTCTTCTCATAGCCCAGCGGTCGGGAAAGCACCACCGTCATATCCCGGGCTCCCCGGCGATAGGCCTCCGCAACCGGAATGGAATCGGCAATTCCGCCATCACTCATGGGCTCGTCCTCCACTCTTGGATAATCACGGTAGGCCAGGGGAATGGAGCAGGAGGCGGTGAGCACGTTGTGGATGTTCTGGTCGTCGACCGGAAAATACCGGGCCTCACCGGTCACCACCGACGTGGTTGCCACCCAGAGTTTGGTGGTGCCAGACAGGTAGCGTTCCAGATCGAGTGGTACTTCCTGGTAAGACTGATGCCAGAGCCAGTGAACATCGCACAAATGCCCGCCCTGGAAGAAACGCCCCCAGTTGATGAATTCCGGCCGACAGGCGTGGTCGGTGATTACTCGATGATTTCGGCCGTGATGGCCGCAGAGGTAGCCGATGAGATTGGTTGAGCCCGCGGAGACGCCCCAGGCTTCCGTGAAAGGCTGATGCCGCTTTTCGAGAAAGGCATCGAGTACGCCGGCGGCGAAGATGCCGCGCATGGCGCCACCTTCGACAACGAGGGCATTGCTGGTTGTGGTGTCACTGTGGGTCTGGAGCATCCGTTCCCCCTATCTTGTGTGTTCTCCGGTCATGCCAATACATGAACTCAGCTTACCAGTTCGACGGTCGCTTTGGGCAGTCGGATGTGCCCTCAGGCGCTGTTGCCGGCCGCCACACCCGAAGCCCAGGCCCACTGGAAATTATGGCCGCCGAGGTGTCCGGTGACATCCACTACCTCACCGATGAAATACAGGTTTGGCTTCTCCAGCACCGCCATGGTTTTGGAGGAGAGCTGGCGTGTATCCACACCCCCCAGGGTAACCTCTGCCGTGCGGTAGCCCTCGGTTCCCGCCGGCTTGATCGACCAATGGCCGAGGACATCGGCAACCTGCTCAATATCGCTGTTCTTGTAGCCCTGCAAGGGACCGGTCCAGCCCTGCAGTTCGTTGAAGGCCTGGGCAAACCGTTTTGGCAGGTGCTGGGTCAGGTAGTTTGCAATGGTTGACTGCGGGCGGGTTTTCCGGAGGTTCAGCAGGTCATCCTTGATGCGGCAGGCCGGCAGCAGATCGATGGCCAGGCTGTCGCCCGGCTCCCAGAAACTGGAAATCTGGAGCATCGCCGGGCCACTGAGCCCGCGATGGGTGACCAGCATCGGTTCCCGGAAGTGCTGGTCATGGCACTGCACGTCAACGGGACAACTGACACCGGACAAAGGCGCGAGCTGGTCTTTCAATTCCGGCTGCAGGGTAAAGGGTACCAGGCCCGCGCGGGTGGGAAGTATGTCCAGCCCGAACTGCTCGGCTACCCGGTAACCGAATGCGGTGGCGCCCATGGTGGGAATCGACAGGCCACCGGTGGCGATCACCAGGGATTCACAGGTGAGATCGCCGGAGCCGACGCTCAGGCGGTAGCCGCTGTCGATTTCGGTAATGCGGTCGACCGTTGTTTTCATTCTCACTTCTGCTCCTGCCCACTCGCATTCGGTCAGCAGCATATTGAGAATGTCCTTGGCGCTGTCTTTGCAGAACAACTGACCAGGGGTTTTTTCCTCATGTTCAATGCCGTGGCGGTCTACAAGTTCCAGAAAGTCCTGGGGGGTATAGCGCTTTAGCGCAGAAATGCAGTAGTGCGGGTTATCCGAAAGGAAGTTGGCCGGCGTACTGTTCAGGTTTGTGAAATTGCAGCGTCCGCCGCCGGACATCAGGATTTTCTTGCCGGGTTTATTGGCGTGGTCCAACACCAGCACGCTGCGGCCGCGATAGCCCGCAGTGGCCGCGCACATCAGGCCTGCTGCGCCAGCGCCGATAATAATGACATCGTAGTGTGAAGGCATGGGGTAACCACAAACCGGGTACGAACATTGAGTGGGCGAATTATACGGATATGGGGGGCTGGCGTCTGTGGTGCCGGGGTAACCACGTATGAAGTGGCGGGATGAGAAGGAGTCGGAGACCGGGCCCGTGAGGCCCGGTCTCCTGCGCAGCTACCCGTTTTTCAGGGTTTGCATATTGATCACGAAGCGATACTTCACGTCGCCTTTTTTCATGCGCTCGTAGGCCTCATTGAGGTTGTTTATGTCGAGCATCTCGACGTCGCAGCTGATGTCGTGCTCTGCGCAGAAATCCAGAACTTCCTGGGTTTCCGGCATGCCACCGATCAGCGACCCGGCCAGAACTCGGCGCTTGAATACCAGAGCGCCAGCCTCTACCGGTGGCTCTACCGGCTCCAGCAGGCCAACCAGTATGTGAGTGCCATCGTGCTTCAGGCAGTTGAGGTAAGGGTTTAGATCGTGCTGGACTGGAACCGTGTCCAGCATGAAATCAAAGGTTTCAGCGGCTGCGGCCATCTGATCTTCATCGGTGGAGATCACTACATGATCGGCACCCTGCTTTTTCGCTTCCGGAACCTTGCTCTCGGAGCGGGTGAAAATGGTCACCTCCGCGCCAAGTGCCCGGGCGAATTTAACACCCATGTGCCCGAGACCGCCCATGCCGATAACACCGACCTTGTGGCCCGCTTTGACGCCATAATGGCGCAGCGGCGAGTAGGTGGTGATGCCGGCGCAAAGCAGAGGCGCAGCGGCCTTGATGTCCAGCTTTTCCGGAATGCGAACGACAAACCGTTCGCTGACGGTAATGCGCTCGGAATAGCCGCCAAAGGTGATGGAGTGATCGTGGCGTTCCTGGCCGTTGTAGGTGGAGGTCATGCCTTCGCTGCAGTACTGCTCCAGACCTGCTTCACAAGCTGAGCAGGTACGGCAGGAATCCACCATGCAACCGACGCCGACGACATCGCCTACGTTAAAGCTTTTGACCTCGGGACCAACGGCCGTGACCCGCCCCACAATTTCGTGGCCGGGGACAACCGGATACTCGGTGATCCCCCAGTCGTTCTGTGCAAAATGAATGTCGGTATGGCAGACCCCGCAGTAGTCGATCTCGATCGCAACGTCATCGGGACGTGGATCCCGGCGGTCTATGGTATGAGGTGCCATGCCGGACGTTGGTGACTGTGCTGCAAATGCTTTGGTCGCTGTCATCACTTCGCCTCTGTTTCAGAATTGAGGGTAAGTTTACGAAACTGACCGTCAGAGCTATCACCGGCGACCATGTCGGTTTTTTCATTTGCACTCTGCAAGTGTGCCTCACAAATGAATGGCGCCTTCCATAAAGAAGGCTGCCTGGCCGGCAATGTCGACGCGATCCCCCTTTAACTCGCAGCGAAGTACACCGCCCCGGGCAGAAATCTGCCAAGCCTCAAGCTCGGTTTTGCCCAGTTGTTCGGACCAGTAAGGCACCAGCACGCTGTGAATGGAACCGGTGACCGGGTCCTCATCAATGCCGGCGCCAGGCGCGAAATAGCGGCTGACAAAATCGCAGTTGTTGCCAGGTGCGGTGATGATCAGCCCCTGGTTGCCCAGTTGCTTTAATTTGCGCAGATCCGGTTGCGCAGACCGCACAGCGTCTTCGTCCTTCAGGACCACCATGTAATTGGTGTCGTTTGGAACAAAAAACGCAGTATCAGGCGCGCTGTCCAGAGCTTCCCGAATCAGGGCCGGCGTGGGCTGTTCCTCGTAGGCCAGATTCGGGAAATCGAGTACCAGCCAGCCGTCGTCGGATTGCCGGACGGATAGCGGGCCGCTTTTGGAGCGTAAACGGATTTGCTCTCTGTCCCAGCCGAGTTTGTTGAAGATGATCCAGGCGCTGGCCAGGGTGGCATGGCCGCACAGTGGTACCTCTGTGCCCGGAGTAAACCAGCGGATATGGAAATCCGCGTCCTCGCCGGCCGGAAGAGGCACGAAAAAGGCTGTTTCGGAGAGGTTGTTCTCCGCGGCAAGCGAGAGCATGAGGTTATCTGGCAGCCACTGGTCCAGCGGCATGACCGCGGCCGGGTTGCCACCGAACACCTCGCTGGTGAACGCATCAACCTGATAGATGGGTAAAGTCACGGTCTCTTCTCCTATTTCAAAGCGCTGGCCTGTTTGGAAATATCATCTGATTTCGAGCCTATTGTAGGAAAAGATCTGACTGCCATAACAGATTCAGATAATCTGGTTTTGAACCGGTACAGAATGCATTTGGTGAGATCTGTACTGGTCATATCGGAAGCAATCTGTACTGCACCGAACAGCTCGGGTTCTGGTGCAATAGATCATTATCACGATGAAGGTTCGCAGGCGAGGGCGGGCAATGG
This sequence comes from Marinobacter sp. L-80, assembly GCF_056859395.1. NCBI lineage: Bacteria > Pseudomonadati > Pseudomonadota > Gammaproteobacteria > Pseudomonadales > Marinobacteraceae > Marinobacter > Marinobacter sp. L-80. The sequence continues at coordinate 204,191 of NZ_JBSXOI010000061.1, read as the reverse complement.
GCATTCTCTACAACCAGGTCGCGGATCAGCTTCAGGGGCTGATTCATGAAGGCGTGTACCGGGACGGCGAACGGCTACCGGGCGTGCGACAGTTGAGCCGGCAGTTCGGGGTTAGCATCTCGACCATCCTCCAGGCACACCAGACGCTGGAGGCGCGGGGCTTCCTGCAGGCCCGGGAACGTAGCGGCTACTTCGTGCGGCTGCCGACTGTGGACGCCCCCGAGCCTGTTATGCGCCGACACCGAAGCCGTCCGGTTCCAGTCAGTGCAAGGGAGATGACCCTGGACCTGTGCGCGGACGAACAGAAGCGCATGGTACCGCTGGCTACGGCGATCCCCCACCCGGATTACCTGCCGCTCCGCCAGATCCAGCACAGCACGCTCTGGGCGGCACGCCGGGGTCTGGAAACCCTGGACTATGCCTTTCCCGGCAAGGAATCGTTCCGCCGGCAGATCGCCCAGCGGATGGCGACCCTCGGTGTGCCGGTGACGCCAGACGACGTACTTGCCACCAATGGCGCCCAGGAGGCGATCATACTGGCGCTGAGGGCGGTAACCCAGCCCGGAGATATTGTGGCCGTGGAATCGCCGTCTTTCCCCGGCATTCTTCAGGCTCTGGAAGTGGTCGGACTGAAGGTCATTGAAATTCCAACGCATCCTTCCGAGGGTCTGAGCCTTGAAGGCCTGCAACTGGCCCTGGAACAGTGGCCCCTCAAAGCCTGTGTGGTCGTGACCAATCACAGCAACCCCATGGGTGCGCAAATGTCCGACGAGCGCAAGAAGCAGCTGGTCTCCATGCTGGCGGCAGCGGCTGTTCCGCTGATCGAGGACGACATCTACGGCGACCTTCACCACACCGGGGACCGGCCGAAACCGGCCAAGGCCTTTGATCGGGCGGACAATGTGATTTATTGCAGTTCGTTTTCGAAGACTATTTCACCGGGCCTCCGGCTGGGCTGGATGGTGCCGGGGCGGCATATGGCCAGCGCCAGGCAGCACAAGTATTTCGTTAATCTGGCCACGTCATCGATTCCACAGATGGCGGTAGCGCATTTTCTGGAGCAGGGCGGCTATGATCGCTACCTCCGTTCAGCCCGGCAGCACTATCGCGATGCCACCGAACGGATGCGGACTGCTGTGGCCAGGGCCTTCCCGGAAGGTACGGCAGTGAGCCGTCCCCAGGGTGGGTTTGTGCTATGGGTCCAGTTGCCCGACGGCGTTTCCGGCACCGAGGTTTACCACAGGGCCAGGGCGGAGGATATCAACGTGGCGCCGGGGCTGATGTTCTCAACCGCCGACAAATACGACAATTGCCTGAGACTGAACAGCGCCAACCCCTGGAGTGAGCGCATCGAGCATGCCGTGGCCAGGCTGGGTGTGCTGGCGCACGACGTCCAGTCTGCGGCGCGTTAGTGCCGTTCAGGTTTTCTCGCCACGCATGTCCAGCGGATCGAGAAGGCCGGCGGCAATGGCGGTGCCGGTCACATCCGGCAAGCGATCGGCGCCCAGGCGTTTCATGACTCGTGCCCGGTAGAGATCAATCGTCTTGACACTGACATCCAGCTGTTCTGCGATTTCCCGGCTCGTGTAGCCCTGGGCCAGTGGCAGGAACACGTCCCGTTCACGGCGGGTGAGGGTGGCCAGCAGGGCTTCGGTTGCCTCATCACCCTGCAACTGTGGAGCGGACTGCTGATGTTCCTGCAGCGCCTGTTGGACGCTGTCCAGGAGCAGTTGTTCATTGAACGGCTTCTCGATGAAATCGAAGGCCCCGGACTTGAACGCCCTCACCACAATGGGAACGTCGGCGTGCCCGGAGACAAAGATGATCGGCAGGTCCAGCCCCCGCTTCTGAAGCTCCTCCTGAACGTTCAGGCCGCCCAGCCCGGGCATCCGCACATCCAGAACCACGCAGCCCGCTTTCTTGTTGCCAACCGCATCCAGGAATTTCCGGCCGTCGCTGTAGGCTTCCACGTTCAACCCGACCGATTCCAGCAACCACTGGGTGGATTCCAGCATGCCGGCGTCGTCGTCAACCACATAGACGGTGGTGGCTTCCGGTGTCGCTTGATCACTCATCTGGCTGCATCTCCGTGTTCGAGGTTCTGTTCTTGTGGCCCGGGCTGGCCGGGAAACGGCAGATCAGGGAGAGTCCGCCCGTTGCTGCCGGCCTGGCGTCCAGGAAGCCTCCAAAGCCTTCGATAATCGAACGGCTCATCGAGAGCCCCAGGCCAAGCCCCTGGGGCTTGCTGGTATAGAACGGCTGGAACATCTGGCGAATGCCCTGCGCGTCGAGCCCCGGGCCTTCGTCGATGACCTCAATCAGGGTTTCGTTCTGATCGTTGATGCAGGTCGTTATGGCGATCTGCGAGTGTGGGCCCGGGTTGTCCTCACCGCGAGCCTCAACAGTGGCTTCGATACCGTTGCGGATCAGATTGATCAGCACCTGTTCCAGCAGCACCGGGTCGGCGGTGATGACGGGCGCACAACAGGCCAGATTCTCTCGGATCTGCACCTTGTTTTTCTCGGCCTCCCATTGGCAAAGACGGGCGACATTGCTGACGACTTCGTTCAGTGCGATTGGTGCGGTCCGCTTCTGGCCCTTGCGCAGGAAAGCTCGCAAACGTTTGATGACCTCCGAGGCCCGGTTGGCGTGGTGAACAATCTTCTGGAGGCCGTCGTCCACTCGATCGAGGCATTCGGGATTGGTTCGGGCGCCTTTGAGATAGCGCTGGCTGGCGCTGGCAAAGTTCACGATGGTGGCCAATGGCTGGTTCATCTCGTGGGCAATGCTTGAGGCAAGCTCCCCCAGAGTGGCGAGCCTGGCGGTGTGGGCGAGTTCGTCGGCCAGCCTGCGGTTGTTCTCCTCGGACTCTACCCGGGCGGTGATATCCCGGGATACGCTGATGACCTCAATCACAGCGCCAGTGTAGGTTTCCCGAATGGCCCTGCTGGCAATCTCGAACCAGCGGCGGGAACCGTCCCGGTGAATAATCTCCAGAGTCATGGTGGCGTAGCCGTCGTCCCGTAGCTGGTTGCGGGTTTCAGCCAGCTTCTGAACCACCTGATCGCCCCGGAAAATTTCTTCCAGGGGCTTACCCCTCAGTTCTTCCGGCCAGTAGCCCAGCAGCCGCCAGGATGCGGGCGTGGCATCGATAAACCGTCCGTCCGGGGCATGGCGGGAAATGAGGTCGGTGGTGTTCTCGGTAATCAGCCGGTAAAGACGGTTGGAGCGGGTCGCTTCTTCCCGGTTGATGATTTCGTCTGTAGCGTCTCTGGCCCGCGCCAGAACCGTCGAGCTCCCGATATCGGGGACGAACGTCCACACCAGGAAACGCTCGGTGGTGTCTGCCGGAATTCTGGCTTCCACATTCTCGATCGATCGTTCCTGCTCCAGGGACGACTTCACAAGCGCCTGAACGTTGACCGGCAGCATATGGAACAGCGAGGTCAGGTTGGCGTTCTGGCAAAGATGATGGCTGGCCAGGTTGCCCTCCAGAACGCTGCCTGTCGCATCCAGGATCAAACCGGGTTGCGGGTCGGCGTCATGCAAACTAAATACACTTGGAGTGGAAAAATCGTTCATGGCTTATCGTTATAGTAAATTAACTATAATACGTTGGTATAGTTTCTAGTGTTTTTGCTATCCAATACTATTCTGACCAGCCCGAAGTATAGCTAGTTTAGCGATATTCCTGAATACGCCATAAGAACAACAGTACTCAAGAGGACCACGCAATGACCTCGATATTTGATCAAGGCCTGGCGCCCGTCGACGCCAACTACGCCGTCCAATCCCCCGTTGATTTCATCGAACGGACCGCCACGGTTTACCCGGAGTATCCCGCCGTCATTCACGGGGCCATCCGTTACAACTGGGCGCAGACCTACGAACGTTGCCGCCGTCTGGCATCAGCCCTCAAAGGGCGCGGCATCGGACGCGGTGATACCGTTGCCGTCATGCTTCCGAATATTCCCGCAATGGTGGAAGCCCATTTCGGGGTGCCCATGATTGGCGCGGTGCTGAACACCCTGAACGTTCGCCTGGACGCTGAGGCCATCGCCTTCATGCTGGATCACGGTGAGGCCAAGGTTGTGATTGCCGACCGGGAGTTCGGTGAGGTGATCAGGGACGCCGTCAGCCGGCTGGACACCAAGCCGCTGGTGATCGATGTGGACGATCCAGAGTATGGCGAGGGTGTTCAGGTCAGCGATCTGGACTACGAGGCGTTCCTGCAGGAAGGGGATCCGGCATTCCAGTGGAGCTTCCCGGAGAACGAGTGGGATGCGATCTCTCTGAACTACACCTCCGGCACTACCGGCAATCCAAAAGGTGTGGTCTATCATCACCGTGGCGCCTACATCAATGCCATCGGCAACCAGACAGTCTGGTCCATGGACATGCACCCGGTGTACCTGTGGACCTTGCCGATGTTCCATTGCAACGGTTGGTGTTTCCCCTGGACCATCACCGCCATGGCCGGCACTCACGTCTGCCTGCGCCGGGTTGATCCCGAGAAGATTCTGCAGCTGATCCGGGATCATCAGGTTACCCACATGTGTGGCGCCCCGATTGTGCTTAACGCATTGCTGAACGTGCCTGAATCCGCCAAGGCCGGCATTGATCACGACGTGAAGTCCATGACAGCAGGCGCGGCACCCCCCGCCCAGGTCATTGGTGCCATCGAGGAAATGGGCATCCAGGTGACTCACGTTTACGGTCTGACCGAAGTCTATGGCCCGGTAACCGTTTGTGCCTGGAAATCCGAGTGGGATGCGCTGCCACTGCATGATCGTGCCCGGAAAAAGGCCCGTCAGGGCGTTCGTTATCACACTCTGGCAGGCACGATGGTCGGCGACCCGAACACCATGGAGCCAGTGCCCAAAGACGGCAAGACCATCGGTGAGATTTTCCTGCGCGGCAATACGGTGATGAAGGGCTATCTGAAGAACCCCAAAGCCACCGAAGAGGCCTTCCGGGGTGGCTGGTTCCACACCGGGGACCTGGCTGTATGGCACGAAGACGGCTACATGGAGATCAAGGACCGGCTGAAGGACATCATCATCTCCGGTGGTGAGAACATTTCCACCATTGAGGTTGAGGATACCCTTTACCGCCACCCGGCTGTGCTTGAGGCAGCTGTGGTTGCCCGGCCGGACGAAAAGTGGGGCGAAACCCCCTGCGCCTTTGTGACCCTGAAGCCGGAAGCCGGTGATGTCAGCGAAGAAGACATCATCAACTTTTGCCGCGAGCATCTGGCCCGGTTCAAGGTACCGAAGACCATCGTCTTCTCGGAGCTGCCCAAAACCTCCACGGGTAAGATCCAGAAGTTCGTGCTGAGGGACCAGGCCAAAGAACTGGACTGATTCCCCGATCGGCTGCGCCGGCCCCGGCGCAGCCGAATTAAACCAGAAAAACAACGCTGTCAGGCACACGCGCCGCGTGAGCCCGGAGACCTTTTTATGCAAATGTTTCACCGAAAGAACGGGGAAGAGCAGCCGTACTGGCCGGCCGGTCCCTTCAAGGTTCGTCTGCCGTTTGTACATTACCGCTGGGAATTTGCGGAGATGGTGCAGGCCCTGATCATGTTTGTGGTCAGCCTGGCCATGATTCCCCTTCTTGAGAAATACCTGGGTGTGCCCTACGACGTGGCTCTGGCCTACGTGGTAATTTGTGGTATCGGTTTCATGCTGCCGGCACTGCTGGGTGTGCCCCTGGTGCCGGGCTGGATTACGCCGGGTATTCCCGTGGTTCTGCTGTTCCTGAGTGACTATGAGCCCGGCCCCGAGGCCATCCAGGCCCTGTTCGCCCTGCAGTTCCTGGTGTTCATTATCTTCCTGGTTCTGGGCATTACCCGTCTGGGCAGCAAGCTGGTGGAGCTGATTCCCCGCTCCATGAAAGGCGGGATTATCATCGGCGCTGGTATCGCGGCCCTGATGGGTGAGATCGAAGCGGGCGGCCGCCTGGCCAATACACCGATCTCCCTGATCATTGGCGGTCTGGTGTGCCTGTACCTGATGTTTTCAGTATCGTTCAAAGGCTTTGTCGAAAGCAATTCCATTGCCCGCAAGATCGCCAACTACGGCATGGTGCCGGGTATGGTGGTTGCGATTCTGGTTGGCTTTGCCACGGGTGAATACGCAGTGCCTGATGTGGAGTGGGGCATCACCAAGCCGGCATTCGACGAACTGTGGAACTATCTGCCATTTGCGGTGGGCTTCCCGGACAGCAGTGTGTTCCTGTACGCCATCCCGACGGCCGTTATTGCCTATGTCATTGCCTTCGGCGACATTGTGGTGGGTCAGTCCCTGATGAGTCGTGTCGACCACCTGCGCAAAGACGAAGACATCGATAACAGCATTGACCGGGTGCATCTGGTGACCGCGCTGCGCAATGGTGGCCATGCCTTCTTTGCGCCCTATCCGGGCCTGGCAGGCCCGATCTGGACGGCAGTGACCGCCACCATGGCCGAGCGCTACAAGTACGGCCGCAATGCCATGGACTCCATCTACAGCGGTGGCGGCACCTTCTGGATTACCGGTTTCATTGCCCTGTTTATCCTGCCACTGGTGAGCTTCTTCCAGCCGGTACTGCCCATTGCCCTGTCGCTGACCCTGCTTCTGACCGGCTATATCTGCCTGATGGTAGGCCTGGAGCAGCTGGAGAATAACACCGAGCGTGGCATCGCCGGCACTATGGGTGTGGTTCTCGCGGTATACGGTGCAGGTTGGGGCCTGGCCACCGGCGCCGTCCTCTATTTCCTGATTGAACGTACCAAATTGCTTGGCTTTACCGCCGACCCGGAAGCGCCGGGCGTACAAGCCGCAGAAGAGCACTAAACCAGCGCCTTCCGGCTCTGCACCGGAAGGCGCTGACCCCCTGTGTGTCCTTGGGAGGCTTCGTGCCTCCCTTTTTTCGTTGCGCGGCAGCTTCAATGACCGTGTTTACCCGCTCCAGCCGCACCGTGAACAGCTTCTACGTAATGGATGTAGTCAACATAGTCGGTCACGAAGTGGCGCCCTTCCTTGACACTCTGATCGGCGCTGGCCAACGAGTTGTGGGCCTGGTCATAGCGTTCCCGAATCCCGGTCTCTATTTTCCGGGTGATGTTTGCAATCAGCTGGTCAATCTCGCCGTTGCTTAGTGCAGCATCTGCCGCCTTCAGTCCGGGGTCGATGTTCCCTGCCGGCTTGATCCCGGTAAAGGGTGCACCCTCGGAGGCACGATGAACTTTTACCAGTGTTGCAAAGAGATGCTTGTCTGCAATTTTGCGTACCTTCTCGCCCTCGCCCCGGATGTCCCGGACATCGGCGAATACACGCCTGATTTCGGCCTCGTCCTCGGCGGGAACCCATTTCAGTAGTGGGGTAACATCACCGGCTTCGAGCGCTGCCCGGGCTTCGGTAATGACAGGGCCATCCAGCGCATCGCAATGGGCCTGGGCATTACCTGCCAGCATGAGCCCCAGGAGGACGGCAGCACTTGCGGTAAAGGTGGCTTTTCGTAGTTTGGTTTTCATGGACGTTTCCTCGCGTTTTGGTGATTGAGACAAGTTCCGGTTTCGGTGGAACCTGGGAACCAGCTTAGGGAAAACGCCCCGGCGAATCGTTCGCAAACGTGAAGTCAGACCTGGAAAGTGGTAGGCATAAAAGACATATAAACCAATGGGTTGGAGGTTCTTGTTTGCGGGCATCCAAAGTCGAACGCCATGGCTGGTCTCACGATGAGGGTTGGGTGCGGTTGTTGTCGTTGCGAGTGTGCATGCGACGGAAATCGCTGGGGGTCAGACCAGTGTTGTTTTTGAAAGCCGTATTGAAAACGGACTTGGAATTGAAGCCGGAATCGTACATCACCTGCAGGATGCTGGAAGTGTCCGAAGGATCGGCCAGTCGACGCTTCGCTTCCTGTACGCGGTAGCTACTGACAAATTCGAAGAAATTGCACCCGAACCCCTGGTTTATCGCTCGGGAGACCTCTCTGGGGTGGGCTCCGACTTTTTGAGCGAGCTGCTCCAGCGTAAGGTTCGAGTAAAGATAGGGTTTATCCTCTGCCATAAACTGTGCCAGTTTCTGTTTAAGGTGCTGATCAAATTCAGGAACTGTGGTGTCGTCCAGCAGCGCAGCCTGGTCGGCTGCCAGCCCCGTGAAAATTACCGGCTGTCGAAGCGCATTAACCATCAAAAAGTTGATAAACAGAAACCCGGTAACAGCGCCGGCCCCTGCCACCCAATCGGCGCCCGGTGCGCTTTTGAAGACATGGGCCGTCATGCAGTAGAACATACTGACTGTCCAGGCTATTGCGTAGCCAATCAGAAGTAGTCTTAACCATGAGAGCTGTTTGTTTTCGATACTTGAAAAGACCTGTCGCAGGCTGAGGCCGAAGCGGTTGATGGTGCGAATGGTGGCGTACAGGTACCCGAGGAAAACAGCGTGAATGGCAACAGCGAGCAGAGGCGAGGTCAACACGCCCGGATGATCGCGTTCGTTCAGAATGCGGAGTTTTTCGCCGGTTGGCTGCAAATAGTACTCGATCAGGAAAATGGCACCGACGACCCAGAACAGTAGGGTGTGAACGAGATGCTCCTTACGCAAGCGGAAATCCTGATACATCAGAGCCCGGGTGTATAAAAAGAGCGTGCCCGCCTGCAGTAGCCCGATAAGGGTGCCGAGGTACGCCAGATTGGGGTGTGCAAGCGCCAGTCCGCTGCTGTAGAGAAAAATCTCTCCAAGCCCGGCCGCGAAGAAAACCAGTGTCGCAACAAGAAGCTGGTTGCTTACCAGTCGATTATTGGGTGGAAGCAATAAGAATGTGGCCAGACTCAGCGCCTGAATAATACTGGTCAGCAGAATGAGGTCGGTCAAGGTCAGGTACACTGGCCAGAATCCCTGCCGGCATGGGTTACATTGATGTCTGCTTCGAAACCATCCGCCCGTCCGGTTGCCGGCGAGCGCAAATGCAGGGTCATACCAGCACCCGAAGCAATGGCATCGGCTATGGCGAGTCCCAGGCCGGAGCCGGCGGACTTGGTGTCGTAGCGGGAAAACCGGTTTCGCAGCAGGGTCAGTTGTTCTGGAGGCACGATGTCGCCTCCGTTGCAGACTCTCACGCTGCCATCGTCGGTCATGATTATGTCGACGGGCTGTTGCATGGAGCCGTGCTTCAGAGCGTTTTCGATCAGGTTGCGGGCCAGAATGGCAAAGGCATCCGGATCCAGGAAGGAGTTCACTTCATGGTCCGGCAAAGTCAGGCGAATCCGGCCAGGCGCCAGAGGTTCAAAGTCGCGGGTGATCATCGCGAGTATCGGCACAAGGTCATGCGGTTTTTGTGAAAGTGCGCCTCCGCCTTCGGCCTTGGCAAGTTCGAGCAGCTTGCCGGACAATGTGGACAGGCCATGCAGCGCCTCTTCGATCTCGGCCACATTCTCTCTCAGGCGGTTATCCTCAAGCTGTGTTTTCAACCGTTGCACTTTGGCCAGCGCCGTGGCCAGTGGGGTGCGCAATTCGTGAGCGCTGTTGGCGGTGAAACTCCGTTCTGCGTCAAGCGCGCGATTCAGCCGCTCCAGCAGCCGATTGACGGCAACCGCTGTTGGTTCGAACTCTTCAGGGAGCGCGTCTTTGTCCACGGGTGAGAGGTCGCTGGCTCCCCGGGCTTCGATCGAGTGCTGGAATTCGATCACCGGGCGCAGGGATAACCGGACAACCCACCAGATCCCGAACAGGCTGACCGGAATCAGGACAATCAGCGGCACCAATAGAGCCAGGCCAGCTTCCAGCGCGGCTTCGCGCCGGTGGGCCAGGGGTTCGGCGACTTCAATGTAGAGGGTGTCGTTGACCGCCGAAGCAACATAGATGCGATGGGTGGTGGTATTGGTGAAACCTTCGCGGGGCAGTTCCGCGAAGATATCGGGGTTGGCATCGTGGGACTGCAGCAGAAGGTTGCCCTGGCGATCCCTGACCACGTAGGTGAGGTACTCGTCATGCTCTTTCAGTGCAGGAGCGGTTTGATTGCCGGTAATGGTATCGCGATTCAGGATGTCGGTAACGGCCAGCGGCAAAATGCGTTGCGCAGTTTCCTCAAGGGCGCTGTCGAAGACTTCGTTCATTTCATGCTGCGCCACCAACCCGGACGCGGCAACGCCCAGCAGCCACAGGAGAGTGGCTCCCAGGGTGAGGCCAATGCCCAGGCGTTTTTGCAGGCTGCGGTTACGACTCATGGGTTTCCAGACGGTAGCCCATGCCCCGGACCGTTACGATGGCATCGCGCCCCAGCTTTTTTCGCATACGGCTGACATAGACTTCAATGGTGTTGCTCTCGATTTCCGCCCCGAAGGCATACAGCCGATCCTCCAGTTGCTGCCTTGAAAGCAGCATCCCGGGTCGCTGGATAAAGCCCTCAAACAAGGCCCACTCGCGGGCGGTCAGTTCCACCGGTTGACCATTGCGCTGGATGCGGTGATCGCGAAGATCCACCTCCAGGTTACCCACTTGGATCCGCGGATTCGGGTTGCCTCTGTAACGACGGGCGACGGCAGCCACACGGGCGGACAGTTCGGACAGATCAAAGGGTTTTATCAGGTAGTCGTCGGCACCGGCATTCAGTCCCTCAATGCGGTCAGATACCTGGTCCCGCGCCGTGAGAATAATCACCGGGGTGCTGTTTCCGCTGGCTCTGATGGTTTTCAGAAAATCCAGGCCATGGCCATCCGGGAGCATCAGGTCGAGAAGAATCAAATCGTAGGTGGTGGTTCGGAAGCCTGCTTCAGCAAACCTCAGTGACTCCACCCAGTCCACGGCATGGCCTTCCTCGGTGATCTGATCCCGCACGGCCTCGCCCAGGCCCACGGTATCTTCCACCAGCAATATCCGCATAGCTCACCTCTGATGCAATTTCCGACGAAGATACTACAGCCAGAACCTGACGGCAGCCTGAAAAGTCAAGGATCGGCCCTGTTTTCTGATCCGCTTCAGCTGGCTGTCAGGTTCCGGCGCTAGCCTGATCGTGACGATTCCCGGAACTGATCAGAGGAGACACCATGATCCGGCTGATATTACCTTTCATTCTTGTGGTTACCGGCCTGTGGGCATGGAGCCTGACAACATCGGGCGGGGCCTGGTCCGTCTATGATCAGGGCCTCTTGCTCAGCGGCTGGTTATCCATCGCCTTACTGTCCCTGACCATGATGCTGGCCCTACGCCCGGCCTGGCTTGAACGACCCATGGGTGGGCTGGACAAGATCTACCGAACCCATAAATGGGCGGGCATTCTTGCGGTGACCTTCGCGGCGGCTCACTGGTTGATCGAGATGGGGGACGATGTCATCGAATCAATCTTCGGTGGAGCCAGTCGACTCGAAGACCAGCACGATTCGGGGTTGGTCGAAGCCATGCGAGATGCGGCAGAAGAGGTGGGCGAGTTTGCCATTTACCTGTTGTTCGCCATGTTGCTGATTACCCTGTTGCGTAAGTTCCCCTATCGGTACTGGCGGTATCTGCACCGGGCAATGCCTGCGCTTTACCTGCTGCTCGCGTTCCATGCTGCCTGGCTGGCCCCGCTCGACTGGTGGCAGCAGCCTATCGGTTGGCTGATGGCAGCCCTGTTATCAGGTGGCAGCCTTGCCAGCGTGCTTTCACTGGCCGGAAGAGTCGGTCGGCATCGTCAGGTGCAGGGCACTATCTCAGCCATCGATACCCCGGAACCGAATATCACCGAGGTGACTTTGGACCTGGGCCAGGCCTGGCGGGGGCATCGGCCCGGGCAGTTTGCCCTGGTGACGTTCAACAAGCTGGAAGGCTCTCATCCCTTCACCATTGCCAGTGCCGATGGTGGTGATGGCCGCGTCACTTTTCTGATCAAGTCTCTTGGCGACTTCACCCGCAACCTTGCCCATAAGATCAGGGTGGGTCAGCCGGTGACCGTGGAAGGTCCCTACGGTTGCTTCGATTTCAACCGAAGAAATCGCAAGGCCCACCAGATCTGGATTGCCGGCGGTATTGGTGTCACGCCGTTTCTCGCCTGGCTCGAAGCGGCGAGTGCCGCCAACCAGCCCGAACCCGAAGCGGATTTGCATTACTGCACCCGCAACGCGGGCCAGGACCCGGTGGTAGAGCGGCTTCAGGCCCTTTGCCAGGACTTTCCGGGCATCAAGCTGCAGATTCACGACAGCAGCATGGGGGAGAGCCTTTCGGCAGAAGCCTTGTCTGCCAGTAAGTCCTCGGGTGCCAGGGCCGAAGTCTGGTTCTGTGGCCCGGCAGGACTGGGGCAGACCCTGGAGCGGGGATTGCGGGCGGCACCGTTGCGTTTGTCACGCTTCCATAAGGAAGCCTTCCAGTTCCGTTAATCATTTCCGGGGCGTTCAGGCCAGTGTCAGGTCTGCGCCCCAGAATAGATGGTGTGGACTCAACAGGAGACATCCGATGAAAACCAAACCTGTGATTATCAGCCTCGCGCTACTGTGCCTCAGTGCGCCGGTGCTGGCGGACGATGATTGTGATGACCCGATGACTGACTGGCAGCCACGGGAGCAGTTGCGTCAGAAACTGGAGTCAGAAGGCTGGACGGTTTACCGCATCAAGGTGGATGACGGTTGTTATGAAGTGAAGGGTATGGCCCCGGAAGGTTTTAGTGCTGAGGCATCGTTTGCACCGGCTACTTTCGAGCTGATGGATCTGGAGCGGGAAGACGATGACGACGAAGACGATAACAGAGATGACCGAGGTGACGGCCAGGCCCGGGACAAGGCTCGGGCCGATCGTCCGGTTCCCCGTAATGGCATCGTCAAGGGGCGCCCGACAGTGACCGTGGAATAACCCCCCATTGTTTTACCCGCTGTTTCTGTAATTCAACGTGATACCGGAAGTACGGTATGGAGAGGTACGGTATGAAAAAGATTCTTCTTGCTCTGGGCCTGGCTGTCTCAGTCGCCTTGCCCGCTCTTGCTCAGGCTCGTGAAGTGACCTTCACAACCGAGTTACTCGACTACGGCGGAGATGGCGCCTACATGGCCCTCTACCTGACGGATGCGTCCGGTGCGTATCAGGGAACTCTCTGGGTTGCCGGCAAAAAGTCCAAGTACTACAAGCATCTGAGCGGCTGGGCCCGTGGCAGCAGGCTGGACCCCGCAGAATACGACGGGCTGACGGGCGCCAGCATCACCAGCGGCCGAACCCTGAAAATCACCCTAGATCTTGATGACACGCTGATTGACAGCGGCCACGAAGTCCTGGTCGACACCGCGGTTGAGGATATGCGGGACAACCGGGCCGATGTGTCGGTACCGCTGACCACCGAGGGCGCGGGCAAGCCGGTCTCCGGGCGGGGTTACGTTCGCTCGTTCCGCTACGATTTTTAATGGTTAGCCAGGAGCAAGTTTGATGTTGCGTAAATTGCACGGTCTGCCCGGTCTGTTTGCGGTGGTGTTTCTGGTGACACTTGCTGTTACCGGTTCAATCCTGGCCCTCGCGCCGGCGTTAGACCGGGCCGGCGCAGTGGTTCCGCCTGCCGGTGAGGCCAGCGTTGCCCAGCTGGCAGGACGGGTGGTGGCAAACTACCCGGGTACTGAACAGATTGTGCGTGACCTCTCCGGCCAGGTGGTCGTTTACTACAGCCGGGATGGCCAGGCCGGGGCGGATCTGGTCAACCCGGTGACCGGCGAGCGTCTGGGAGCCTACCAGCCATCGGCGTTCTTTGTATGGATCAGGGACCTGCACCGTTCGTTCCTGCTGGATACACCAGGGCGGATGGTAGCGGGCATCTCGGCCGCGTTGATGTTGTTTGTCTGCCTATCGGGCATGGTATTGCTGGCCCGTCGGAGCGGTGGCTGGAGAGCATTGATGCGGCCGTTGGCCGGCACCGGCAGCAAACGGGTTCACGCCGAAATGGCCCGGCTGGCGGTTTTGGGGCTGTTGCTGTCGGCACTGACCGGCAGCTTCATGTCAGCCCAGCGATTTGGCCTGATACCCGAGGCCTCCGATCTGGGGCCAGGTTTCCCGGCAGAGGTTTCCGGGGGCCAACCCCGTCCCGTGGATCGGCTTCAGGCGCTCTCACAGGTTGATCTTAACGATCTCCGGGAACTCGTGTTTCCCTATCCGGATGACCCTCAGGATGTGTACTCCCTGACCACCACTGGGGGCTCCGGGTTCGTTGATCAGGCTACCGGCGAGCTGCTGCAGTTCCAGCCCCGGTCCACCGGCAGCATGGTCCAGCAATGGATCATGAGGTTGCATACCGGTGAGGGCCTCTGGTGGCTGGGCCTGATCCTCGGTGTGGCCGCGCTGGCCGTGCCGGCACTGTCGGTGACCGGAACGATCATCTGGTGGCAGCGGCGCCGGTTGTCGTTACAGACCCAGGACAATGCCGCTGCCGCCGAGGCCGACGTGATTGTTCTTGTGGGGTCGGAGGCCGGTGCTACTTGGGGCTTTGCCCGGGCATTGAAGGCGGGCCTGACCAAGGCGGGATATCGGGTACATTGCGCGGAGATGAATGCACTGGCGCATTCCTATCCAAGGGCCGGCATGCTGTTCGTGCTGACCTCCACCTATGGTGATGGTGATGCGCCGGGCTCTGCCGGGCGATTCATGGACCGACTCCGCGACTTCAGGGCCGGAAGCGCGCTGAAATATGCCGTACTGGGGTTTGGTGACCGTCAGTTCCCGAACTTCTGCCGGTTTGCTCTGGAGGTCGATGAAGCGCTCGCCGGCAAGGGGCTGAGCCGGATACAGCCCGTTGAACTGATTGACCGCTGCTCCGCTGCCCGGTTCAGCGAGTGGGGTGACCGGCTTGGCACTGCGATCGGGGCTCAGCTTTCCCTGAGCCATGATCCGGTCCCACCGCGCACCTTCCGGCTGGAGCTTGCAGGACGTGTGGATTACGGGCTCGCAGTGCAGGCACCGACCAGCATACTGCGCTTCCGGCTGGCAGACGCGGGGCAGAGATGGCGGTGCTGGTTTTCCCGGTCTGGCCGCAATAGCCTGCCAGTGTTCGAGGCGGGTGACCTGCTTGGCATCCTGCCGCCACAGGAGGGGCAGGATGCGCGGTTTTACTCATTGGCTTCGTCGGCCAGTGACGGTGTGTTTGAGATCTGCGTTCGCAAACAGCCCGGTGGCCTTTGCTCCGGTTACCTGCATGGCCTGAAACCGGGTGACAGTATTGAGGCCTTCATTCGCCAGAATCCGGGGTTTCGCCCGGCCACTGGCACAGTGCCCGTCATTCTGATTGGTGCCGGTGCGGGGATCGGCCCGCTGACGGGATTTATCCGGAAAAACACCGCCCGTAACCCCATGTACCTGTACTGGGGCGGGCGAAGTGCGAATTCGGACTTTCTCTATCAACCGGAACTGGGACACTACCTTGAGGATCGCCGGCTAACGGGGCTGAGTACCGCGTTCTCAAGATCCGATGAAAGGGCCTACGTGCAGGACAGGCTCCGGCAGGATCAGACCGCCTTGCAGCAGATGATTGATACCGGTGCCCAGGTTCTGGTGTGTGGCGGCAGGGACATGGCCGCCGGGGTGAAACAGGTTTTCGAGGAGATTCTCAGGCCCTTGCGCATGGATGTGGATCAATTGAGAGCGGAAGGCCGGTATCTGGAGGATGTTTATTGAGTGGGGGATTCTGCCTGAAGACAAAGAGCTGACAGGTGTGTGACAGCTTGTCATATTGTGACAAGTTGTCTGATTTGCTCTAGGACAGCCTTCCTGTTTGAAGTCAGGCAGAGTTACACTCACAGATCTGGTCAAAGAACATCCGTGGTGAAAAACACATAGAACAAAATGCCGATGACAGGAGGCCGCCATGACCATCAGCTCCACGCCAGAGGGGGTGTCTGTTGAGCCGAGACACATGCGGTTCGATGTGAGTGAAGATCTGAAAACGCTCTGGCACGGCAACGATGCCTTCCGGACCGCGTTTTTCAATGCCCTTTCCCTGCAGTTCCCTGATGGCGAACAGCAATTCATTAATGCCGTGCGACTCTATCGGGACCAGATTGAGGATCCCAAGCTGAAAGCGGAAATTCGCGGCTTTATAGGCCAGGAGGCGCTGCACAGCCGGGAGCACAAGAGCTACAACGAAGCTCTGAAGGCGCGGGGCTATGATATCGATGCCCTCGACCGGCGGTTCGAGAAGCATATGGCGTGGGTTGGCAAACTTCCGCCGAGCCGGCAACTGGCGGGCACCTGCGGTGCCGAGCATTACACGGCGGTACTGGCCAACGCCATCCTGAGTCACCCCGAATGGATCGAAGGGGCTACCCCGGCCATGGCAAAGCTCTGGCGCTGGCACGCCATCGAGGAAACCGAACACAAATCCGTTGCCTTTGATGTTTACCGGGAATGTGTCGGCAACGAGCGGCTGCGCCGGATCGTCTTCCTGTTTGTGACCTGGAACTTCTTCAAGTACACCTTTTTGAATACCTGTAGCCTGCTGAAGGCCGATGGCAAACTCTGGAGCCTGCGCACCTGGGTTGGCGGGTTTAATTTTCTCTGGGGCAAGCCCGGAGTGCTCCGCAAGTGTCTGCCGGAATTCCTGGCGTATTTCCGTAAAGGCTTTCACCCCTGGCAGCAGGATAACCGCGAACTGCTCGAGCAGAATCTCCGTGAGCTGGATATGACATCGGCAGCACGATAGGGCCGGGTTGCTGAAATTCTGATCGCGGTGTGTAAAACTGTGCGGCACAAAGAATAACGACAATAAAGGGGGCTTCCGTTCGAGAAGCTACCCGGAGCTGGAGGCCCACCATGCGAGTTGGTTTGATCGTCGATTCTGCGTGCGACTTACCCTATGAGTTCAGCCGCAAGCACGACCTGTTCGTGCTGCCGGTAACCGCTGTAATCGATGGCCAGACCTACATAGACAAGCATGATCCGGTTCGGACCCAGGAGTTCTATCAGAGCGGCCTGTTGCAGAAAAGCCATCAGGCGGAAACCCGCGCCTTCACCGCAGAGCAGATACACGATCTGTTCATGGAGAAGATCGTCACCCAGTTCGATATTGCTATCTGCGAGACGGTCACGAAATCCCGAAGCCTGATTTTCCAGAATGCCACCGAGGCTATGAACAGTGTCCTGGCGAATTACGAAGGTGCGCGGGAGGCCGCCGGTCGTGATGGCCGGTTCTTTATGCGTGTGATCGACAGTAAACAGATTTTTGCCGGCCAGGGCCTGCTGGCAGCCCACACGCTCAAGCTGATCGGCCAGAATGTGTCCAAGAATGCCCTGCGCCATGAGGTGGAAACCTTCAGCGACAAGATCTACACCTGCGTCATTCCGAGGGATCTGCACTACATCCGTGAACGGGCACGGCGTCGTGGTGACAAGAGTGTGTCGGCGCTGGTTGCCTTCCTGGGCAAAGCACTGAACATTACGCCGGTTATCTTCGGGCAGGGGGCCGAGGGCCAGCCTGCGGCCAAAACCCGGAGTTTCGACGTGGCCGTGGAAAAGGTGATGAACTATGCCGCTGCCCGTGTCGAAGCCGGGCTTCTGACACCCTATGTAAGCCTGTCCTGTGGTCTTACCTGGACGGAGATCGAGGATTTGCCCGGGCTCAACCGACTGCGCGATGCTTGCGAACGCAATGGTGTGGAACTGCTGCTCTCCCAGATGGGGATTACCAGCAGCATCTACGTTGGCCCCGGCAGTCTTTGCCTCGCACTTGCAGCGGAACCCCACACCTTCAACGATTTTCAGTAACTCCTTCTCAGAGTGCGTGACTGAATCATACTGGCCCGGCCGCGCCTCTCCACCTGTAGTTTTGGCAAACCTGCCAGCGTTTCGTTCGTGTTAGCCTCTGGCCTGTGTGTTTCATTTCTTCAACAGGACAACTGACGCCATGACCAAAGGCAAAACGGATCTCGCCAACCAACTGCTTGAGCAGCATGTGAAACATGAGCTGGCTTCGCTAAAGGGCGCAAAGCTGCGCAAGTTCCTGGAGCAGGAGCTCGATGAGCTCTGGCATTATGCCGGCGAGATAACCCTTGGCCGGATAACCTCGGAAGAGCAGGTGATGGGCGTTATCCAGCGTATCGTTATGGACATGGAACTGGATGCAGGCATTCCGGAACTGGCTGCGGAGATGGCCACCGAGGTGCTCAATGCCGATGTGCAGTCAAAGACCACCCTGGGCGAGATCATCACCCGCGAACAGGCCACGGGCTTTCTGGAGGAAGCTCTGGAGCTCCGGCAGCAACGTGAACGGGTGATCAGCGAGATCATGGCGCACCCGGTCTATCAGGAGCTGGTGTCCAATGTGGTGTACCACGGCCTGGTGAACTACCTGTACGAGGATAACCTGATCACCAAGTCTGTGCCGGGCGTTGGTTCGATGATGAAATTTGGCAAGCGGATGGCCAACCGGGCGGTGCCGGGGCTGGATGAAACCTTTGAGCGTCGACTGAAAGCCTGGTTGTCTGACAGCCTGCCCGGTTTGATCAGCCGCAGTGAGCAATTCCTGCACAGTGCCCTGTCTGATGAGGAGCTGCGCGACAGTGTGATGGCCGCCTGGGTGTCTTTGGAGGATCGCACCATTGCCGAGCTTCACGAGGGGCTCGGAGACGTGCAGCTGCAGGAGTTTGTGGTGCTTGGCTATGAGTTCTGGCTGCAGTTTCGCAAGACCGGATACTTTGAGAACTGTGCCCGGGCCGTGGTTTCCCACCTGTTCGACAAATATGGCGAGCGCCCGCTTACAGACCTGCTGGGCGATATGGGGGTAAGCCGTGAGGTTGTTATGGCGGAGATAGATGCCTACGCAATTCCGGTTATAGACGTGTTACGTGAAGAGGGCTATGTTGAGGCCCTGGTTCGTCGGCGGCTTGCGCCATTTTACAAGTCCGCCGCTGCGCGTAAGATTCTCCAGCAGGAGGCCTGAGTCTGAGATTGTCGGCAGGGCCCCGGGGAAGGTTTCGTTCAGGATTTTGAGAGGGCATGACGTTGATATCGGATCTGTTCTGGGCCTATCTGGTTGCCATTACATTGCTCACCATCACGCCCGGTGTGGATACCCTGCTGGTGATGCGTAATACCGGCCGGGGCGGTTTGCGGGATGGGTGCGTGACCAGTGTCGGCATCTGTAGCGGCCTGTTCATTCATGCCACGCTCTCGGCGCTGGGCATCTCCCTCCTGTTGGTGGAAACCGCCTGGGCATTTTCTGCATTGAAGTGGGCCGGCGCTTGCTACCTGGTCTGGCTCGGCATCGGTTCGTTGCGCCAGGCCCTTCGCCGGGGTGACGCGCCTGCGGCAAAGGACGTAGCGGTCGCCCGCCGGAAGGTTGGCTTGGCGGTGTCCTTTCGTGAGGGCCTGCTATCCAACGTTCTTAATCCCAAAACCGCCCTGTTCTATATGGCTTTGCTACCCCAGTTTGTGGATCCCGTCGGTAACGCCTTTCAGCAGTCCCTGATGCTGGCCGGGGTGCATTTCCTGCTGGCCATGCTCTGGCAGTGCGGTCTGGCCTGGGTGGTGGTCACCTTCCGGAGTCTGGGTGTGAATGCGCGGATGAAGCGGATGCTGAACGGCCTGACCGGCGGGTTTTTCGTAGCCATGGGGGCCAAGCTCGCCAGTACCTGACCGTTTCTGATGCTCTTCGCACAAAGAAAAAGGGAAGCCGCAGCTTCCCTTTTTCCGTTTCAGCTCTGAAGTCTTACTTTTCCAGATACTGCAGCTTGTTCGGCTTGCCATCCCACTCTTCGGCGTCGGGCAGCGGGTCTTTCTTTTCAGTGATATTCGGCCATTTTGCGGCCAGATCAGCATTCAGCTCTACAAACTGGACCTGATCGGCGGGCAGCTCGTCTTCCGAGAAGATGGCTTCGGCCGGGCACTCGGGCTCACACAGGGCGCAGTCGATGCATTCGTCCGGGTCGATTACCAGAAAGTTTGGGCCTTCGTAGAAGCAGTCTACCGGGCAGACTTCCACGCAGTCCGTATATTTACACTTGATGCAGTTATCAGTAACGATAAACGCCATAGTCAGATCCCTGGTCCAGTGGTCGGTCAGTCTCATCAGGAGCGCCTTCGGGCGCCACCGTTATATTTTGGTGCGCGATATTGTAGGGAGCGACCCGCACAGCCGCAAGCATTGGGCTGCTATAACCTTATTACACAGATCAATTTTGCGCTATTTCTTCATCAGCGCCTTCAGTTCGTAGAGCTGGTTCATGGCATCGCGGGGTGTCAGCCCATCCAGATCCAGCTCTTTAAGCGCGTCTTCCACGGCACTGGGCTCCATGCTGGCGAACATATCGCCCTGGTAAACGGATTCATTTACCTTTGCTGCCGGCTTGGCCAGGGATGCGTTGTTGCCCTGTTCGGCGGCCGAGGCTGCCGGCGCCGCTGGCGAAGCGCTGCCCTCCAGGTGGGAGAGCTGGGTTTTGGCGTTACGGATCACATCCTGGGGCACGCCGGCCAGCTTGGCTACCTGGAGCCCGTAGCTCTGGCTCGCCGGGCCATCGTGCACGTTGTGCAGGAATACGATGCTGTCGTCATGTTCAGTGGCTGTCAGATGCACGTTGACGGCATGCTGCAACTCATCGGCCAGCTGGGTGAGCTCGAAATAGTGGGTGGCAAACAGCGTGTAGCAGCGTATCTCCCGGGCAAGGTGTTCGGCAGTAGCCCAGGCCAGGGACAGGCCATCAAAGGTGCTGGTGCCACGACCAACCTCGTCCATCAACACCAGGCTGTGCTCGGTGGCGTTGTGCAGGATGTTGGCAGTTTCTGTCATTTCAACCATGAAGGTGGATCGGCCGCCGGCGATATCGTCAGAGGAACCCATGCGGGTAAAAATCCGGTCCACGGGGCCGATCACTGCCCGGTTGGCGGGCACGAAACTGCCGGTGTAGGCGAGCAGCGCAATCAGCGCGGCCTGACGCATATAGGTGGATTTACCGCCCATGTTCGGGCCGGTTATCACCAGCATGCGGCGCTGGGTGTCCATTAGCAGATCGTTCGGTACGAAGGGCTCGTCCAGCAACTGTTCAACCACCGGATGGCGCCCTTCCTCAATGTCAAAACCCGGGGATTCGCTGAACTCCGGCGCGGAAAAGCGCAGAGAGGTGGCGCGCTCGGCAAAATTACTCAGCACATCCAGTTCTGCCAGTGCCTGCGCGGCATCCTGAAGTGGCGCAAGTTGCCCGGCGACGGTTTCCAGTACGTCATCGTAAAGGCCTTTCTCACGGGCCAGGGCCCGGCTCTTGGCACTCAGGGCCTTGTCCTCGAACTCCTTGAGTTCCGGCGTGATGAATCGCTCGGCGTTTTTCAGGGTCTGCCGGCGAATATAATCCACCGGCGCCTGATCGGACTGGGCCCGGCTTATTTCGATGTAGTAGCCGTGGACCCGGTTGTAACCTACTTTGAGGGTGCTGATACCGGTGCGATCCCGCTCCCGGGTTTCGACATCCAGCAGATACTGGCCGGCGTTTTCGCTGATGTTGCGCAGCTCGTCCAGCTCCTCGTCGAAGCCTTCCCGGATGACCCCGCCTTCACGGATCACGACCGGGGGATTGTCGATGATGGCGCGCTCCAGCAGATCCGCCAGTTCCGGGTATTCCCCAATGATGGTCGCCAGCCTGACGACGTGGTGGGAATTGACCGGTTTCAGGGTTTCCTGCAGGTCCGGCAGGGCCTGGAAGGCATCCCGAAGCCGCGCCAGGTCTCTTGGGCGGGCCGAACGAAGGGCGACCCGTGCGAGCACGCGCTCAATGTCGCCAACAGCTTTCAGCAGATCGTGCACCGGCTCATAGTGGAACCCGTCCAGCAGTGCCGATACCGCCTGCTGACGCTGGCGGACGATTTCCACATCCCGAAGCGGCCGATTCAGCCAGCGCCGGAGTTCCCGTCCACCCATGGATGTGGCGGTGCGGTCCATGACCCAGGCCAGTGTGTACTGGTGGCCGCCCATCAGGTTGGTGTCGATCTCCAGGTTGCGGCGGCTGGCGGCATCCAGAATGACCGCTTCATCACGACGCTCGCGGGTCAGCTTGCGAATATGGGGCAGGGCGGTGCGCTGGGTTTCCTTGGCGTACTGCAGCAGACAGCCGGCGGCACAGACCGCCAGGTTCAGGTCTTCGCAGCCGAATCCGGTCAGGTCTCGCACCTGCAGCTGCTGGGTGATCACACGGCGTGCGGTATCGGATTCGAACAGCCAGGGACCCTGGCGTCGAATTCCGGTAAAGCCCTCCAGAACTTCCTCGTAAGGAAAATCCTCGCTGATCAGAATTTCCGCCGGGCGCAGTCGCTGAAGTTCACCCTGCAGGGCTTCCAGGTTCTCCAGTTCTGAAACGGCAAAACGGCCGCTGGAGATATCGAGTGAAGCAAAACCGAACTGTTCCCGGTGGTTATAGATGGCGACCAGAAGGTTGTCCCGACGATCTTCCAGGTAGGCATCGTCGCTCAGGGTGCCCGGTGTGACGATTCGTACCACCTGACGGTCAACCGGTCCCTTGCTGGTAGCCGGGTCACCAATCTGCTCGCAAATGGCGATGGATTGACCTGCCCGAACCAGCCGGGCAATGTAGCCCTCAGAAGAGTGATAGGGGATGCCGGCCATGGGGATCGGATTGCCGCCAGATTGGCCCCGGGCGGTGAGGGTAATACCCATCAGCTCGGCCGCTTTCTTGGCATCTTCGTAGAACAGTTCGTAAAAGTCCCCCATGCGGTAAAAAACCAGTTCATTGGGGTGCTGGCCCTTGATCTTCAGGTACTGCTGCATCATTGGGGTGTGCTTGGATAATTCGCTGGAGGGCGCTTCGTTACTGACTTTCGGCATACTTCCTCATTAGCTTGGGGCAATCGTGGGGCAAAACGCTCCGCTTTTCTGCAACTCTTGCCAGATGAATTCAGCCTCGTTCTCAGACTCCGAATCCATCCACCGGCCGTAGACTTTAACCAACATGGAATAGTCCTTGTGACCCATCTGCTTTGCAATGAACGCAATGTTACCATGTGCAATAAGAGGCCAGCAGGCGTAAGTGTGTCTGGTTTGATAGGCGACACGATGTCGAACCTTTGCCCGGGGCAGCAACTTCCCCCATTTCGTGGCCCATGAGCCGACCTGCAATTGAGGGGTATAGAATTCCCCCGGTGGCAGGCGGCACCAACCTACCCAAATTCTGATGTTCTGTTCTTCGCGACGTTCTATGTCGCTTTCATCTATTACCCTTTGATCATGTTCAAGAGGTACGGCACTGCTGTGAGCGTTGCTGCTTGGTAGGAGTCATCCATCAAGAAGGACGACCAATGAAAAGATACCTGATGTTTTTCGCCGCATTGCTCGTCGCGCTACCAGCACACAACGATCGCAAATCCCTTGGAGACTGCCACGATAAGCTGAAACTCGTGTAGCATACAACGCATCTCAAACCGTAAAGGAAATCCGACGACCAGATGCATGAATTCAGCTACGACAGTGACCTGATCGGCGGCTCTCTCCTCGTGAGGGAGGCCCGCATTATCGCCGATCTGCTCTTCTCGAAGGCAGACGATTCAGAGTGGAAACGAGTGATTCAAACGGATAACCGCCTGCAAAAGCGGAGCCCCGCCACCGCCAAACGCCAAGCCAGTGCTTTGCGCAAGCGGCTGGAACGCTTGGATGAGTCATTCTGGCGGACATTGCGGGATGGCGACGACGAGCTGGCCAGTCAGATTGCTTTCGTGGCTGTGCTGGAGCGGAATCTGCTGTTAGTGGAGTTTGTGGAAACCGTCCTTCGGGATGCCTTTATTTTGAAGACGGAGAAATTGGCGCAGTACCAGTGGATGGATTTTCTGGAGGATCGAGCCCACCGGGATCCAGCCATAGGGACCTGGACAGAGTCCTCCAAAAAGAAAATGGGGCAGGTGGCATTCCGTATCCTGGCTGAAGTGGGGCTGTTGCAAAGTACCCGCAGCTTGAGGTTGCAGAACGTACTGGTGCGGCCTGAAGTGAATGTATTGCTGGAAGACAGCCGGCGCTACCGCATAAAGGCGTGCCTGAATGTGTCCAGTACAAACCCGGCGTAAACGGGCATAAAAAATAGATCGATGGAGCGCGTGCATGAGACAGCCGTTACAGGACCGGCTAAATCAGATTCCAGACAAAATCCTTTCCGAAGAATTCCTTCAGGGGCAGGGCCTGGGCAATGAAATTGGCTTCTGGGTATTCGATTATGCGCCGGAAGAAGAGCTCAAGGTCCGCGAATACCTGGGTTTCCTGACCAACTTCCTGTCCAAAAAACACAGTCACCTGAGCGTCGCCAGCATCAACCTGCTGGAGGTCATGCGTGACTATCTGGCCGACCGCAAGTTCCTGGATAAGGCCTGCGAGATGCAAGTAAAGAAAGGCGACAAAGCGCTGCTCAAAGCACTGGCCGGCCCCATGCACATGGACAAGTTCGCCCCTTACATGATGGAACAGACCAACGCCGGCGAGCAGGACATCATCCTCATACATGGCATTGGCTCCGTCTGGCCGGTACTCCGGGCCCACAACCTCCTGAACAAACTCCATGGCCTGCTGGGCCATAAGCCCGTAGTGCTGTTCTACCCGGGCGAATACAACGGCCAGAGCCTGACTCTGTTTAATCGCATCCCCAGCAACAACTATTACCGGGCCTTTTCATTGGTGCCCCGTACCTGATTTGCAGTACCTGACCGAATTACAAGGATGATCAGCAATGACCATTAAAGACCTCTTCTTCAAACCGCTGGACCGTTCCATCAATGGTGTGGTCAAAGCAGACCAGTCGGATGACGCAACCGTCTGGCAGGAATTGGAAGAGTATGTTGTCACCAACGAGCTGGAAAAACATTTCCGGGATTTCTTCGAGAGCTACAGCACGGATCTCAAAGATCCGTCCATTCCCAACCGGGTGGGTATCTGGATTTCCGGCTTCTTCGGCTCCGGTAAGTCGCACTTCCTAAAAGCTTTGTCCTACCTAATGGAGAACAAGGAAGCCCACGATGGGCAGGGCAATACCAGGCAGGCCGTCGAGTTCTTTGATGAGCACAAACTGCGCGACGCCATGATCCGCGCCGACGTACAGAAAGCCGCGTCTACCCCGGCCGATGTCATCCTCTTTAACATCGACTCCAAAGCCAGTTCCAACGATTCCGGTAATCCGATCCTCAACGTATTCCTGCGGGTGTTCAACGAGCATCAGGGCTTTAGTGGCGACCATCCCCACATTGCCCACATGGAGCGTCATCTGGAACAAAAAGGCGTTTATCAAGCCTTCAAGGATGCGTTCCGAGACGCCACGGGTTCAGAGTGGGAAGAGGAACGCGACGGTTACCAGTTCTATCAGGACGATATCGAGGGAGCTATCGCCAAGGCTCTGAACCTGTCTGCCGAAGCCGCCCATAAGTGGTTTGAAGAATCGGAAGAAACCTTCTCCGTTTCCGTGGAAAACTTCTGCCGCTGGGTTAAGGAATACCTGGACTCCCAGGGCCCTGAAAACCGCATGATCTTCATGGTGGATGAAGTAGGGCAGTTCATCGGCTCGGACACCAAGCTAATGCTCACGCTGCAAACCATCACCGAGAACCTGGGTACTATCTGCAACGGCCGGGCATGGATTGTGGTTACCTCCCAGGCGGATATGGAAGCCATACTGGGAGACCTCACTTCATCCAAAGCCAACGACTTCTCCAAGATCGCCGGTCGGTTCAAGACACGCCTATCCCTGTCGAGCTCGAACACCGACGAAGTGATTCAAAAGCGCCTGCTGCGCAAAACACCGGAAGCGGAAGCCGAACTGCGGGCTGCCTGGGACCAAAGCGGCGACATCCTCCGCAACCAGATCACCTTTGACCGCTCCGGCCCAACACTGAAGAATTTCGATGGCCCGGACAGCTTCATCGCCAACTACCCGTTTGCCCCTTACCATTTTCAATTGGTGCAAAAAGTCTTTGAGGAAATCCGCAAGGTTGGCGCAACCGGTGCCCACCTGGCCTACGGTGAGCGGTCCATGCTCGACGCCTTCCAGATGGCAGCCATGAGCGTGGCTGGCAAAGACATTGGCGCATTGGTGCCCATGCATGCCTTCTATCGCTCCGTGGAAGGGTTTCTGGATACGGCGGTTAAGCGCACCATCGACCAGGCCAGTGAAAACGCCAGCCTGGATGACTTTGACGTTAAGATCCTGCGCACGTTGTTCATGATCCGCTATGTGGACCTGATCAAAGGTACCCTGGACAACCTCGTTACCCTGTCCATCGAGAAAATCGACGAAGACAAGCTGGCCCTGCGCAAGCACATTGAAGAAACCCTGCACCAACTGGAAAAAGAAAGCCTGATCACCCGCAACGGGGATGAGTTTCTGTTCCTGACCAACGAAGAGCGGGACATCACCCGCAAGATCAAAGCCACCGACATCGCCAGCACCGATGAAAACAAGGAACTGGCCAGCCTGATCTTCAAAGATCTGCTGAAAGACAAGAACAAGTATCGCTACCACATCAACAAAACCGACTACAGCATCGGCCGTTACCTGGATGGCCACACCCTGGATGGTCGTTACGAATCCGATCTGCGGGTGGAAGTGGTGTCGCCGCTGGACCTGGACTACAGCCAGCTCACCGAAGCCGGTTGCATCAACAAATCCAGCGAAGGCGTTGCCGGGCAGGCTGTGATCAAACTGCCTGACGACAAGACCTTCTTCCAGGAACTGCGCACCTGGCTCAAAACCAACAAGTTCATCCGCCTGAACGATGATGGCACCAACACAGACCTCACCCGTATCCTTGCCGACCGCGGCCGGGAGAACCAGGAACGGCGCAAACGCCTACGCCACACCCTGGAAGACATGCTTTTACGGGCGGAATGCTATGCCCTGGGCCAGCACCTGAAGCTGTCCACCTCCAGCCTTGCCGTGCGCTTTGATGAGGCCTGCGAATACCTGCTGGAGAATACCTACACCAAACTCGGCTTCTTGAAGGTGCTCCAGCAAGACCCGATGCGGGAGCTCAGTGCTGTGCTCACTGTAGACGACATCGGCCAGATGGGCATGGCGCTGGATGGCGAAGAGGGCAATCCCCAGGCCGTCAAAGAGGTAGAGCAGTACATCACCCTCCGTGCCGGCAGCAACGATCGCCTGCTGGTGAGCGACATTATCGACCGCTTCGCCGCGCGCCCCTATGGCTGGCCGGATGGTGAAATCCTGCTGATTCTCGGCCGCCTGGCCGCTTCCGGGCGCATCTCATTTCATACCGGGGGCCCGTCCATGCCACTCAACGAGGTGTTCGACTATCTCAACAACAGTCGGCGCCGCAGGGAAATCTCCGTCCAGAAGAAGCGTCAGACAGACGATGCCATCCTGAAGAAAGCCCGTGGCCTGTCCCGGGACCTGTTCAACGCCCTTGGGCCGGACACCGAGAAAGAGCTGTTCGAGTTTTACCTGATCCATTTGAACGACTGGCTGACCAATCTGAAAAGCTACAAGAGCAAGACCGATGTAGGCCGATTCCCCGGCAAGCCAGTCATCGAAAATTCCATCCTCACCATTGAACGCCTATTGGCCAACCGGGAAAGCTACGATTTCTTCAAGGCGGTGATCGAGAGAAAAGACGATTTGCTCGACTTGGAAGAGGACTATCGGGACGTCCACGAGTTCTTCACCAAGCAGATTCATAGCTGGCAGCAGCTGCAAACAGGCCTCGCCCATTTCGAGAAGAACCGGCAGGCACTGGAGAAGGACGATGCAGCCCGCAAGGCATTGGCTGAGATGAGGCGCATTGCAGAGGCCGACGCTCCTTATGGCCAGCTGCACAAAGTGGCTAACCTGGTTGAAACCGTAGAAACGGCCAACAACCGGATTCTCGACGAAAAACGCAACCACGCCAGTGACCGGATAGATGAAAAAATCGCTCAGCTACAGGCAGAAATCCTAAAAAGCGGCATCGCCACACCGGATTTGAGTAACCGCCTATTGCGGCCCCTGCAGTTGATCAAAGAAGAGCTCGCCGTCGAGACCGGCATCGCCCAGATTTTCATGCTGCAAACCCAGACGGCTCAGGAAAAACTTGAAGACAGCCTGTTCGAGTTGGAGCGGGCTATACAATTGGAAGCAGAGAAGCAGGCCAAGGCCCAGAGAGACGCTCAGGAGGACGCCGGCGACTATGCCAGCAAGCCGACTGCCGCGCCCTCTGCTGATTCCGCGGACAAACCCGCGCCGGTGCCCATGCCCAAACCCGTGGTTGAGGTAAGTGCCACCAAAGTGTTCAACACACTGGCCAGCGGTATCTACCTGGAAAGGCAGGAAGACGTAGACAACTTCGTCAACGCCTTGAAAGACGAACTACAAACCGCCATTGCGGCGGGCAAGCGGGTACGGTTGAAATGAGCGCCCGTCCTTGTCTGTAAAAAATATTGGTGAGATCATCAAAAGTGTAAATAAAGTGAGATTGGTGTAAATAAAGTTCTGGCGGGCGGAAGAAAGGGAAATCATGCAGTACGCAGGTTACGCACATCTTATTAATCAGGACAGTATCTCGGCCATAGCGCCGGCGATATCTGCGGAAGTGCGCTCGGTCACCCGCAAGGAAACCATTGGCCAGACCATTGCCGTGCCCGCAAAGCTGGCCCCGGCCCCGGACGATCGCCTGGGGCACGTTCTGTTTGCCATCAAACACGAAGGCATCAACTTGCAGGTATTGGCCCAGGCGCTACCGGCTATCCCAGAACCTGAGATCCGGCAGGCCTTTGATGCCGCCCCAAATAGCCAATACCTGCGCAAGGCCTGCTTCCTGTGGGAGCACTTTACCGGTGAGACGATTCGACGCGCCACGGAGAGCATCCAGCAGGCTTACGTGCCGTTGTTTAACCCCAAAGCCTACATTACCGGCCAGGGACAGAAGAATCCCCGTTGGCGAGTGATATTCAATGGCCTGGGCACACTGGATTACTGCATCACAGTGCGGCGAACCAGAGAACTTCAGGCGTTGCTTGATGAACACTTGCTGCAAAAAGCCACCGAGTTCACCGAGTCACTGCCGAAAGACATTCTTAACCGCACGCTGGCCTGGGCCTACCTGCACGAAACCCGGGATTCCTACGCCATTGAAAACGAGGCGCCATCGGAAGACAAGGCTACCCGCTTCGTGAACCTGCTAAAACAGGCCCACAGCCCCCGTAAACTGGATGAAGACTACCTGGTAGACCTGCAAAACGCCGTTATCAGCAACGTGTTCTCCCAGGCGGTGTCTTTCCGAACGGAACAGAACTACCTCAGTAACGGATTGCGTGGTGCGTTGGGGGTTACCTATGTGCCGCCAGCTCCGGAATTGTCACGCTCATTGATGGAACAGCTGATGGCATTGGCAAACCAGCCACCGGAAGCGGTGGACCCACTGGTACTGGCAAGCATCGTATCGTTCGGCTTTGTGTTTGTGCATCCCTTTATGGATGGCAACGGTCGCCTGTCCCGGTTTTTGTTTCATCAGGTACTGTGCCAGCGAGGGGCCCTTCAAAACGGCCTCGTGCTGCCGGTATCCATCGTGCTACGCCAGAATGAATCCGAATATCTGAGTGTGCTACAGGCGTTTTCGGAGCAGGCGAGGCAGTACTGGGACGTTACTTACATCGACGAAAACCAGTTCCAGTTCGAATTTAAGGGCCATGAAGCCCTCTACCGATACTGGGACGGCACCCACTGCGCCGAATTCATGGCCCGGGCAACCAAACAGGCCATAGAACAACACCTGAAGGAGGAAACCGTCTTCCTCACTCGGTACGACGAAATCTACCGCCGCATAGACCAGGCCTTTGATATACCCAACACCGATCTCTCCAGACTGGTGATGTTCTGCCTGGACCAAAACGGCCGCATCTCCAAACATCGCCGCAAGCAATATCAGTACAGGGTTCCGGAAGAGATCTTTGACGCGCTAGAACAGGCATATCAAAGCGTGGTAACCGAATCATGAAGAACTCACGGCACCCATCAACCTGCGCAGTACACCAGGGATTGCAACAATGAACACCGCCAACATCAAAAAATACGCCCCCAAAGCCCGCAACAACTTCATCGCGGCGGTCACCAAACAGGCTGCCCGCTACGGCATCACCGCCAAAGGCACCGAGCCCATGGAGCAGCGGGGGGATATTGCCCTGATTGGCGAAAACGCCTTCCCCAAAGCCATCGCCCCGGCCCGCAAGGCACTGGAACGCATGGTTGAGCAAATGGGCTTTGCCCAGGCCATGGAGCAAGCCGCCTACAGCTGGTTTAACCGCCTCTGTGCCATCCGCTACATGGAAATCCATGACTTCCTGGACCATGGCCGCCGCGTGCTCAGCACCGCCAACGGTGACCTCGGCACCCCGCAGATCCTCGACGACTGCCTGGACCTCAGCCTGCCAGGGCTGGACCCACAACAAGTCGCGGGACTGAAGCTGGACGGCAATAAAGACGAAGAACTGTACCGCGAACTCCTGCTGGCCCAATGCCACGCCCTGCACGAAGCCATGCCATTCCTGTTTGAAGCGGTAGACGACGCAACCGAGCTTTTGCTGCCAGACAACCTCACCAAAACCGACTCACTCATCCGGGAACTGGTCAGCGCCATCCCGGAAGACGACTGGCAGGATGTGGAAATCATCGGCTGGCTCTACCAGTTCTACATCTCCGAAAAGAAAGACCAGGTGATTGGCAAGGTGGTCAAAAGCGAAGACATTCCCGCTGCCACCCAGCTGTTCACCCCCAACTGGATAGTGCAGTACCTGGTACAAAACTCCGTAGGCCGCCAGTGGCTGCAAACCTACCCGGACAGCTCGCTGCGAAACCAGATGCCGTACTTCATCGAACCCGGCGAACAGCCCCTGGAAGTGCAGGCTCAGTTGGATGAAACCGTACCGGATGCCATAGACCCGGAAAGCATCAAAGTTCTCGACCCCGCCTGTGGCTCTGGCCACATATTGGTGGAAGCCTACAAAATCCTGAAAGCCATCTATGAAGAGCGTGGCTACCGCAGCCGGGACATTCCGCAGCAGATCCTGAAACACAACCTGTTCGGCCTGGACATCGACGATCGGGCAGGGCAGTTGGCCGGCTTCGCCCTGATGATGCTGGCGAGGGAAGACGACCGCCGCCTGTTCAGCCGGGTAGCCGAAGGCGAAGTCACCCTCAACGTGCTCTCCCTCAAGGAAACCGGCCATCTGAACCTGCCTCAACTTTGGCAGGATCTGAACCTGAGTGGCGACTGGCAGCAGGGTAGCTCCCAGAGCCTGTTTGAGAGTGAGCAGGCTGACTTGAGCAGTGCGAGTGCCGATGAACGCTATCAACTGCTGCAACGCACGTTGGAGCGGTTTGAAGAAGCCAAAACCTTCGGCTCCTTGATCGAAGTGCCCGAGGAAGACGCAGCACCGCTGAAAGCCCTAGTTGATGAGCTGGAACAGTTAGCCCGCATGGGTGACGTGATGCAGAAACCAGCGGTGGAAATGTTGCTACCGTATGTTCAGCAGGCTTGGATGCTGGGCCAGAGATATGATGCGGTTATTGCGAACCCACCCTACATGGGCAGCAAAGGCATGAATGCATCGTTGAAAAAGTTCGCAAAAGATGCCTACCCGAACAGCAAGTCAGATCTCTTCGCCATGTTTATGGAGCGAGCATTTTTGTTGCTCAAAACTCTTGGTTACAACGCTCAAATAAATATGCATTCATGGATGTTCCTTTCAACCTTCGAAGCCCTTAGGGCTAAATTATTGGATCGGGCTACTATAATAACGCTTGCTCATCTTGGTGCTAGAGCATTTGGTACTATTTCTGGAGAGGTTGTTCAGTCTGTAGCTTGGATTATGAGATCCACTATGATTTCTGAATATAACCCGATGTTTTTTAGGCTAGTAGATGGTTCTGAAGAGGAAAAGAAGCAACTACTACTAAATAAATCGAATTTTTATAAATCGATTCCTCAGGGGAAATTGTTTTCATTACCCGGGATGCCGATTTCGTATTGGGCATCTCTAAGAGAGTTGAAGATCTTTGAGCAGCTTCCTCCTCTGAGCGAAAACTTCATGGCTAAGAAGGGGCTCATAACCAGCGATAATGAGCGATTTTTAAGATTTTGGCATGAGGTTTCTTTTGAGAAAATTGGATTTTCAATTGGATCTCACGAAGAGATGAAGGTTTCTGGTAAAAAATGGATTCCGTTTAATAAAGGTGGCGGCTCACAGAAATGGTATGGTAATAATGATTATATTATAAATTGGCAGGATTCTGGGCGAGAAATATATGATCTAAACAAAGAGCTTTATGGGTCTGCTTCTCGGCAAATACAGAATACAAAGTATTACTTCAGGCCAGGAATTACTTGGACGGTTATCGCTCAGGGGAAGCCAACGTTTAGGGAGTATGGCCAAGGTTATATATTTGGTAGCAAGGGGCCGGGAATATTTGATGATCAGGATTCCACAAAGCTTCTGACATATTTAAATAGCTCTGTTTGCGCTAAGCTACTTTCTTTAATAAATCCGACTCTTGGGTTTGAGGTTGGTTATGTTTCAAAGATACCAACTCCATTGAATTTTAATACAGAGGGGCACAGAAAGTTAGTTTCATTGTCAAAAAAAAATTATGACTCTCATGAGTCTTCTTATGGTTTTTCCACTTTGGATGTTATTGGTCTGGATAATGTCAGCATAAGAAGAGCATTTGACTTAAAAGATAGAAATACTCTGGAAGATAGAAATGCGCTTTTCAATCTCGAAATCGAAAATGATCAGTTTTATGAAAAGTTAGTAGGTTTGACATTAAAGGAAAATGTTGTCGAGTCAACTGAAAGGAAGGAGGATAAATTTCTTGCCCGAGATCTGATAAGTTATGCGATGGGCTGCACAATGGGGCGTTTTTCCCTGGATAAGCCCGGATTGATTCTAGCGAATCAAAATCAAAACCTAAAAGACTATCTCGATCAGGTGAAAGCTCCAAGGTTCCTACCTGATGATGATGGTATTGTTCCGATTAATGATCAGGAATGGTTCGCCGACGATGCCACCAACCGCTTTCGCGAATTTGTCCGCGTGGTCTGGGGCGATGAGCATCTACAGGAAAATCTGGATTTTGTAGCGGAAAGTCTCTGCCTGCACGCCATCAAGCCCAAGCGAGGCGAATCCGCCATGGACACCATCCGCCGCTACCTGAGCACCCAGTTCTATAAGGATCACCTGCGCACCTATAAAAAGCGCCCGATCTACTGGCTCTTCAGCTCCGGCAAACACAAAGCCTTCGAGTGCCTGGTTTACCTGCACCGCTACAACGAAGGTACGTTGGCACGGATGCGTACTGAATACGTCATTCCCCTCAGCGCCAAGCTCAACGCCTACGCTGAAAAGCTGGAACAAGACAAAGAAGCCAGTACCTCAGCCGCTGAAACCAAGCGCCTGGAAAAAGAAATCGCCACCCTGCACAAACAACAGGTCGAACTCGCCGAATTCGATGAAAAACTCCGCCACTACGCCGACCAGCGCATCAGCCTGGATCTGGATGATGGTGTGAAGGTGAATTATGGGAAGTTTGGCGATTTGTTAGCTGAGGTAAAGGCGGTGACGGGCGAGAAGCCACAGTGAGTAACCAAGTGAAGGGATACCTTTTCGGATCAGCCTAATTGACAGGAGCATGGCACTATGAGGTTAGTTAAAGCGCGTGTCCAAATGTACCGGAGCGTGATCGATACCGGAGAGTTTGAGGTTGAGAACGGTAAGACGATCCTGGTCGGTCCAAATGAGGCTGGTAAAACGGTTATTCTTCAGGCACTTCAAAAGCTGAATGCTCCTGAAGGTGTGGAGGGGTTTGACCCACTCCGTGACTATCCCAGATCCCAGTACAACAAGGACATCCGCCGTGGTTTGGTTGATGCCTCCGACGTGACAGTCGTAGAAGGTCACTTTCAGCTTGAGTCGCCTGACTTGGAAGGTCTCCCGGAAGGTTTTGAACAATGTACCTATGTTTACGGTCGGAAATTGAATAATGAGGCTTGGCACCGAATTGAAGGAGGACCCGCTCTCCCAACCTACGACTCAATATCAAAGGACTTACTCAGACTCGCAGCTCACGCTGACAAACATAGTTCAGGAGAAACGCCTTCCGTCAAAGAGCAGCTCGTCTCGATTACTAGCGGTTGGAAACCTAGTACGCGGCTATCCGGTACTCATGCCCGCAACCTCAAAGCTTTTCTTGAGAAAACACTCCCTTTAATTGAGGAAGGGAATGATGCGGAAGAACATAGATACGACCGACTCATGCAGTCGTGCCGGGCAGTTGAAGAACGTGGTTCTGTCTTGCAACACCTGAACTCTCGGCTACCTGTGTTTGTACTGTTCAATAATTATTTCCGAGTTCGTCCTCGAATCCATTTGGAGCACCTCGCTCAGCGTGTCCAGAGCGGAGTTCTCGATGACAAGCAGTACGATTATGGAAACCTTTGCCTGCTCAAGCTTCTTGGATTTACTCCGGAGGAGCTTGCGGAGCTTGGGAACGCAGCGAAGCCAGGTCAGAATGATGCTGCAGCCTTAAAGGCCTACCAAGACAAGTTAGACTCTCGTGACTATCAATTAAATTCGGCGAGTGTTGATCTGACAGAGCAAATCGTTTCTGTTTGGAATCCGGACCCGGAGCGAGCTGAGGCGAGCAAACTTAAAATAAAGGCGGACGGTCAGTATCTCAAGGTTGTCGTCGAAGACGAGTTGGGTGTTGAAATTGAGCTAGACCAACGATCCGAAGGTTTCCAATGGTTGGTTTCGTTCTTCGTTGTGTTTTTTGCGGAAGCCGCTGACAAGCATGAGAACGCTGTTCTGTTGTTGGACGAGCCTGGTCTTCACCTGCATGGGCTAAAGCAACGTGATTTCCGCGAAACTATTTCTCGTTTAGCCGCCAAAAACCAGACTCTATATACAACCCACTCACCATTCCTTGTCGGTCCGGACGAGTTGGATATGGTTCGCGTGGTGGACATGACGAACCGTAAAGACGGAACAAAGATACATGGTGATCTTTCCTCTGGCGATCCTGCAGCTCTGCTGCCACTACAGGAGGCGCTTGGCTACGATCTAGCGCAAAGTCTATTTTCACAGACCCGGAACCTTGTGGTTGAGGGACTGACCGATTATTGGTACGTGGAAGCGGTCGCACTTCTCCTTCGAGATTCGGGAGAGGCTGACTTAAACAAGAGCATCGCTATCGTGCCAGCGAATACTGCAGGTAAAGTGGTGTATTTTGCCACCATCTTGCATGCTAATAAGTTGAAGGTCGCAGCGCTTCTCGACTCGGATACAGCAGGCAATCAAGCTGCTGAGCAAGACATTCTTGTCCACTCCCTGGGAAACAAAAGGATCCTTCGAACAAAGGACTCGTACTCTGGTAGCGTCAATGCCCCTGAAATCGAGGATCTCCTTCGAGAAACTTTAATCAATGTGGCACAGGAAGAACTCGGTTGGGAAATCAGGAGCACAGCACAGCGTCAAGACAGCCGACCTATTGTTGATATCTTCGGTGCGGAGATATCTGACTTCTCAAAGTATAAGCTCTCCAAGGCATTTCTGCGCTGGGCTCGCACCCATGATGCAAACGAATTAACTTTGGATGAACGACAGCAGTGGACGGCATTGATCACCAAAATTAATAAAGCGCTTAAGTAGGTGTAATGCTTCGACTAATTCTACGGGTTTGGCCAAAAAAATTTCCCGTGCCAAATCGGCACTTGCAAGCGTAGATGAGCACCGGCACTTCCAGAATTTGAAAGAACTCCGGGAGTACGTCAGCCAGAAAATGAAATTGGAACAAACATGATTACACATATTCGTATAGACAACTTCAAATCCCTGGTTGATTTTCGGATGCCCGTGGCGAAATTCAGCTGCCTTGTGGGTCTGAACGGAGCCGGCAAGTCGACGGTGCTTCAGGCTATGGATTTCCTCTCACAACTTATGCGGGGCGATCTCAAAAGCTGGTTGAAGGAAAGAGGATGGTCAAAGGCTGACCTGAACTCAAAGTTATCTGCGCGCCAGAATATCGAGTTCACGCTCACTCTGAGTATTCCCACCAATGGTGAATTTGTATGGAGCGGGAGCGTTAACCGGAACTCTCTTCAGTGTACGACTGAAACGGTGGTTCTTAACGGGGTGCCTCTCCTTAGGGTCCACGAAGGGGAGTGCACACTCAGACCTCATGAAGGTCGTAAGGCCGAAAAATTCAAAGTCGTTTTTGACTATCAAGGTTCGATACTTTCGCAGCTTAAGGAAAGTCAAATCAAAGGTCCGCTGCTCACATTGCGGACTGAAATGTTGAAGGTGCACTCGCTTGATCTATTATCCCCAGCCCAACTCCGCCTTAAGACACGCAGTGCGGATGGTCAGTTAGGTCTGGGTGGACAACGGTTGTCCGCGTACCTGCATGAATTGGGTAAAGACAAGCGTGAGGCGCTCAGAAAACGACTTGAAGGTGTGTATGGGCAGCTTGAGAGTATTGATACGAAATCTCTTCGGTCTGGCTGGAAACAGCTTGGTGTCAAAGAACGCTTTGGCGAACAGTTGTTGTCCACTTCGGCGGAACACATCAACGACGGTATGCTGCGTTTAATGGCGGTACTCTCTCAGTTGGATTCGGATCAGCACTTTCTGATTTTTGATGAGATCGAGAACGGCATTAATCCGGAGTTGGTCGAGTTTTTGGTGGACGCACTGGTTGGCAGTAACCATCAAGTTTTGGTTACAACACACAGCCCTTTGATCTTGAACTACCTCGAAGACGATATCGCAAAAGATGGCGTGATTTACCTCTACAAAACTACCAAGGGTGCGACCAGGGCTATACCACTCTTCTCGATTCCCTCCATGGCAGAGAAGCTGTCGGTAATGGGCCCGGGTGAAGTATTCGTTGATACCCGGCTGTCAGAACTTGCCGAGGAAATCCGGCAAATTAATGGTGACAAGTAACGATGTTTTTGTTGCTTAGTGGCGAGGGCCCCTCTGATATTGGCTGCAGCATCGTTGAAGCTGTTGAAATTTGTAAAGGTGAACACTTTCTGCCGGGGCCAATGGCTTGGTTCGTCGATCAATTGGTTGAGCAGTTTGTTGATCAGCTCCAGGGCTTTGAGATGTCCCATATCGAGTATGGACAGGTTGGGTTTGTCAGCGAGAAGTCACTCAGCCAACACTGCAAACAAGCAAGTGGCGGCCGGAAGATCCGACTGCCAGGTAAAAAAACGGGGCAGGAAACAAGTTATTTCTTCCGGAATGCTCGGGGCTTGGGGGAGTTGGCTCATAGGCTGGCGGACGAAGTGCAGGACTCTGTTATTGCTGTTCTGTTTCGGGACAGTGATCGCACTGCATCATCCAATAGAGGTCTTCGTCGAAAAAAAGTCGAATCGATGGAAAACGGTTTTAAGGCGGCCCGTTTTGATTATGGTGTGCCAATGATGCCCAACCCGAAATCCGAAGCCTGGCTGCTCTGCGCGGTAAAGTCGCAGTCACCCTATCAACACTGTGATGCATTGGAGGAAATGTCTGGCAATGACAAAGGTTTGAATCCACTAAAGGAGCAACTTGAGGCTGCCATGGGTGGGTATCCTTCTTCAGACAAGCTTTCAGATCTCGTGAAGGACCGCAGCATTGATGTCCTACAGATTGATATGCCGTCATTACGTGAATTTAGAGAAGCCTTGTCAGAAGCGGTTTCTAGGTTGTTGAGACCCGTAAGAGATACGTAATGTCTGTTTGGTTCTGATGGTAAAAAGACGCTGGGTGCGACGCCAAATGTCGCATGATCATGAGACTGTCAAGGTGAACTGAACCGAAGGAGTCATATTCATGATCACAGTAACCGTTGCAGGAATGGAGCAGCCTCTGGAAGGACTTTCTGAAAGTTGGCTTCATGAGCAAATAAGGCGGCGTCAGAAAGCGGGCGAGTCGGTTTGTGTGCAGGTAGGAGTGCATACATCGGACATCAATGTTGGTGTTTCATCGGGAGCCTGCCCCGTGGGGCCTGGCGGTTCCAGGCGGCCCAACGCAAAAGAGCAACAGATTTTAGATCTCTGGTCGCATTTTGGTTTGGGGCATGGGGATCTTAACAGCGGTA
Source organism: Marinobacter sp. L-80 (assembly GCF_056859395.1). Taxonomy (NCBI): domain Bacteria; kingdom Pseudomonadati; phylum Pseudomonadota; class Gammaproteobacteria; order Pseudomonadales; family Marinobacteraceae; genus Marinobacter; species Marinobacter sp. L-80. The sequence continues at coordinate 166,174 of NZ_JBSXOI010000061.1, read as the reverse complement.
AGCTGGTTGCGTTTCTTCAGCGATTGCGAGCGCTGGTTTAGGTTCTGAAAAGTTAAGGATGATGTATGGCGAAGCTGGTTTTCTCTTATTCCCATGAGGCTCTGAGGGATGAGCTGGAAAAGCATCTGATGCCCCTCAAAAGGCGAGGGCTCATTTCCACCTGGCATGACCGGCGCATAACAGCCGGTACCGAACTGCATGGGGAAATAGGCCAGCACTTTGAAGATGCAGACATCATCCTTTTGCTGATTAGCCCCGACTTCATCAATTCAGATTATTGCTACGACATTGAAGTGAAGCACGCCCTCAAGCGGCACAATAAAGGTGAGGCGCGTGTGGTTCCGGTGATTCTGAAAACCTGTGACTGGCATGATCTGCCATTCGGAAAGCTGATGGCCACCCCAGAGGATGGTTATCAGATCTCGAAATTCACTCACGTCGAAGATGGTTTCTACCAAGTCGCTCAGGCCATCAAATCTGTTTTGAAGGAATTGGGTGCCACGGCCCAGAACTCTCCTACTGACAATACCCGCCCGGCTACATCGCCATCATTCGTAAAGCCGGTCGATTCTGGTCCTCGCAGCAGCAATTTGGGCATTCGAAAGGAATTCAGTGACAGAGATAAAGACCTTGCTCGTCGGGAAGGAATTCAGTTCCTGTCTCGTTTCTTTGAAAATTCCTTGAAGGAGATCTGCGCCCGGAATCCCGAGCTGGAGCAGGATTTTCACCAGAAGGATGCCGACAGCTTCGAGGCTTCTCTTTACCAAAATGGGCAAAGAGTTTGCCACTGTGGCATATGGAAAACCGGCGGAGGTATGGCGCTGGGAGATATTTGTTACAGCCAATCCGGGGTCTCGACCAATAGCTGTAATGATGCCGTTACGTTAGAAGACGATGGAACTATGCTTGGGTTCCGCTCGATGATGGGCGGAATGTCCGGGTACGGTCGTGACAGTTTGCTCACGTGCGAGGGCGTCGCCGAGTACTTTTGGGACAGCTTTATTCGCCCCCTCAAATGAGCATTGCCTGCGCTGCTCAGGCATTTACTGAAAACCAAAAACGATAATTAGGAAAACACATGGAAGAGCCAACCTCAGCCGTCGATGCTGTCATCGTCATCGTCACCCTTCTTATTTTCTTTACTCCGGTCGTGATCGCGTGGCTTTCCAGGCGAAGCCGAAATGCTATGAAGAAAAAGCTGGCGGAGGCGATGCTGGCTTTGAAGCAGGCTGAAGAGAAGAAAAGGGAAGCGGAAAATTACAGCGCCGACCTGGATGCCAGATACAAGCCCATTACCGATATGGAACAGCACGCGCGGCTGTTACTGGGTAAGGCGGAGATGCAGGCGCAGGCGGTCAGGAATGATGCGGAACGTGTGTATTCCGAAGCTGAGAAAAGACTGAGCGAGGCCACGGAAGAGGCAGGTCAAATCAGTACGGAAGCAAAGGCAGCGCTCAGAGAGGCCAGGCTGAAGGCCGATCAGATTGAGGCTGACGGTCGGGCAGAGGCTGAGAGGGTACTCGATTTCGCCAAACGACAGGCGGAAGAAGTAGCTGGTGACGCGCTCGCGGCCAAGGGGAAGGCTGACCTGTACGAGGCCACTGTGGTTGCCATGCGCAACACCATCCAAGGCTACAAAGATGACTATATCATTCCTAATCATGCGGTTCTGGATGAGCTGGCGGAGGAATACAGCCATAAGGAAGCCGGCGAGCAATTGAAGCGAGCAAGAAAGCGCGTTCGGGACATGGTCAAAAATGGCAACGCGGGGGCCTGCGATTATGCGGAGGCAAACCGACGAGCTTTTGCAATACATTTCGCCGTGGATGCCTTCAACGGCAAAGTCGATTCGGCGTTGGCCAAGGTCAAGCACGACAACTACGGCAAGATCAAACAGGAAATCCTGGATGCGTTCGCCCTGGTGAATCACAACGGTATGCCATTTCGTAATGCTCGCATTAACCAGGAATACCTGGAGGCTCGCTTGGAAGAGCTAACGTGGGCGGTTGCCACTCACGAGCTGAGGCAGATCGAACGGGAGGAGCAGCGGGCCATTCGGGAGCAAATGCGTGAGGAAGAAAAAGCTCGCCGCGAAATAGAGAAGGCCATTAAAGAGGCCGAAAAAGAAGAACGCATGCTACAAAAGGCCATGGAGACTGCTCGTAAGGAGCTGGCTTCTGCTCACGGTGAGCAGCGTGCAGAGTACGAAGCCCAGCTCGCTGAGCTGGAATTCAAACTGGCAGAGGCAGAGAGCCGGGGGCAGCGGGCGATTTCGATGGCGCAACAGACCAGGCGAGGCCATGTTTATGTCATCAGTAACATTGGCAGCTTTGGTGAGAACGTATTCAAGATAGGTATGACGCGCCGGCTGGAGCCTTCAGACCGGGTGAAAGAGCTGGGTGATGCGTCCGTTCCCTTCGACTTTGATGTCCATGCCATGATCTACAGTGACGATGCGCCAGCGCTGGAAAAGGCTCTGCACCGCCGGTTTGATGAGGCATCAGTGAACAAGGTTAACCCCCGCAAGGAATTCTTTAACCTGAACGTTGCAGAGATTCGCCAGGCGGTGGAGCAGCAGGGCATGAACGAAATACACTGGACCATGAAAGCGGAAGCGGCGGAGTATCGGGAGTCGCTGAGTATTTCCAGAAAGCAGGCTATGGAAGCGCCGGTTACTGCATAAGTCAGAATATTCGGATCAAAAGGGGTGTCTGTAGGCACTATGTTTTGCGTTGTCATCCTTTGACCTCGCAAACCTGTGTTACATTGTCCTAACATACTGAATAAAAAGATGTTTGAATAAGGCGTGGTTCATGGACTCAAAAAAGCTCACCCAAGGGCTTCAGCAAGCTTTTTTCTCCGAAAACCACCGACTGGTGTTCTGGTACGACCCCGAGCAAAGCTTTGGCGATGAGCTGGCCAATATCGATTTGCCGGATGTTCAGGTGGTAGACATGGCCGGCGAGTCGTCTATGGCCCTTAAGCTGAAACTGGAGCTGGAAGACCAGAGCGGCAGGTACTTGCTGTATTTCCCCCACGCAGAGCCGGAACCGGAAGACGACTGGTTGCTGGACATGAAACTGTATTCCCGCACCTTCCATGCGGATCGCATTTCCATCATCTTCAACGAGCTGGGCTTGCAGCAGCAGAGCCTTCGGGCTCACCTTGCCCGGCGTGAGAAGTTTCTGAGTAAGGCCCGTTTGGCAGCTCTCAAGCGCTTTGTCCAGCCGGACTTTGACGAAGTCGCGTTGGATTTGGCCATGATTGCGGTGGTTACCCGGGCCGAATCGCCGGATATCGCTAATATCCTGTTTACGCTGGGCGATGAGCTGGTGAAGGCTGATGGCGGGCTGGAGCAGGTGCCGGAGTCCATCAACGAGTTAGAGAAGTATGGTCTGGTGCCACCACTGGTTCGGGCATTCCAGGAGGAGGTGGGTTATCCAGCCTCCGAAGAAGAGCTGCGCGGTGAGGCCCCATTTAGCTTCGGGCATTTTCTAATTCGCCTGCTGGCCACGGGTTTTTGCGAAAGCATTTCAGAAGTCCCGGACTGGGCCCGCTCGGTGGCCATTTCATCGGCCAATGCCAGAGCCACCTCGCGGGCGCTCTTGTCCCGTTGGCGCGACAGCTCTCGCTATTACCCGGCTTATGATGTGATCGCCGACTGGGTTTCCACGGCCCTCAATATCAAGTCCCGCATTGAGGACTACTCGATTGAGGTGCTAGCCAATGTCGCCACCTTCCGGGAAGCTGAGAACCGCATTATCGTCGATTTGGTGAAAGCCATTCCGGAAGCCCGGCCAGCGGATTTGAACCTGTTCGCCCGGGTTATTTCGGACCGGCTAGACGGCTATTGGGCGTCTCGTCACAAAGACGATGATGTTCGCCGGAGATTCCGGACCATCTATTCAGCGCTGTCCGCTGCGATTGATTTGTTTGCGTTACGCCAGGCGCACCCGGAGGGCTTTCATTTCACTAGTGCTGAGGCGCTTTATCAGGCCTATGAGGCCGACCTCTACCGGTTTGACACCGAATATCGCCACTACTGCGCGGCTTCTCGCAAGGCGCATGTGGAGATTCTGAAGGCGCTGGATGAGGCCGTAGAGCAGTGTTATGCCTATTGGTATCTGGACCAACTGGCCCGCAATTGGGGTGACCTGGTGGAAGGCGAGAAGCTACTGGAGCACTGGGCCATTGGTGGTGTGCCCAATCAGCACCACTTCTACGACACCCTGGTAAAGCCCAAGCTGGACAGCGCCCGCAATAAACGCCTGGTGGTCATCATCAGTGATGCGTTTCGCTATGAGGCGGCGGTGGAGTTGCGGGATCGCATCAATGTGAAACGCTATAGCGAGGCGAAGCTGTCCAGCCAGTTAGGGGTGTTGCCCAGTTATACCACGCTGGGTATGGCCTCTCTGTTGCCTCATCAAACCCTGGAATACCGGGAGGGGGTGAGTGATGACGTGTTTGTAGACGGCAAATCCACCAAGGGCAGCGATAACCGCAATCGGGTTCTGGCCAGTTACAACGGGATGGCGGTGCAGGCAGAAACCGTAAAAGCCTGGAGCCGGGAAGAGGGGCGTGACGCCCTTAGGGATCAGCACCTGGTTTATGTCTACCACAACGTGGTGGATGCGAGGGGGGATAGCGCGTCGACGGAATCAGAAACCTTCAATGCGGTGGAACACGCCATCGAAGAGCTGACGGAACTGACCCGCAAGATCATGATGCACTTCAACACCAGCACGGTGTTGGTGACGGCAGACCATGGTTTCTTGTTCCAGCACAGCAAGCTGGAGGCCGCAGACAGAACCTCGCTTGCTGACAAGCCAAGCAATGCTCTCAAGAGTAAAAAGCGTTACGTTATTGGCCACGACTTGCCGGATGCCAAAGATGCCTGGTGTGGCTCTACCCGCCATACCGCTGGTACGGCGTCTGATACCCGATTCTGGATTCCGAAAGGGGCTAACCGCTTCCACTTTGTCGGTGGCGCACGGTTTGTCCACGGTGGCGCTATGCCGCAGGAAATCGTGGTGCCGGTGCTGACAGTAAAGCAGTTGCGTGGTGAGAAGGCTGAAAGTCGTTCCAAGCGCAAGGTGGAGGTCATCTCGCCCAAGCCGACTCTGAAGATGGTCAACAACATCCAGCGGTTTGACCTGATGCAGACGGAGGCGGTGAGCGATCAGGTGCTGCCAGTAACCATAGCGGTCGCGATCTACGAAGGGGCGGAGCAGGTGTCCAGCGAAGAGGTGGTGACCTTTGATAGCGCTTCAGACTCCATGACGGAGCGGGTTAAACAAGTGCGATTGTCGTTGTCCGGTAAAGACTTTGACCGCAAACGGGATTATTTCCTGGTACTCCGGGATAAAGACTTCAACACCGAAATTGAGCGCTATCGGGTGGTGATAGACCTGGCGTTTACAGATGACTTTTTCTAAGGCAGTGGCCATGCAGGAAGATAAAGATCTGGATCAGTTACTCAACGAGCACTTTGCGGGCCGGGTGGTGCGCAAGGATCTGACCAAGCAGATCAAAGAGGGCGCGAATGTGCCCGTGTACGTGCTGGAGTACCTGCTGGGCATGTATTGCGCCTCGGATGACCCGGAGGTGATCGAAACGGGCCTGCGGAACGTCAAAACCGTGCTGTCTGAGAACTACGTGCGCCCTGACGAGGCCGAGAAGGTGAAATCTCTGGTGCGTGAGCGGGGCAGTTACAAGGTGATCGACCGGGTGACCGTTCGCCTGAACGAGAAGAAAGACTGTTACGAGGCGGCTTTTTCCAACTTGGGCATCAGGGATGCGGAGATTGGGGCCGGTATCGTTAAAGAAAACGAGAAGCTGTTGGTCGGCGGGATCTGGGTGATTGCGACTCTGAGTTATTACCATGAGGAAGGGCAGAAAGGCTCGCCCTTTGGCGTAAGCACCCTTAAGCCGATTCAGATGCCCAACATGAATATGGCTGAGTTGTTCGCCGGCCGTGCCGCGCTGACCGTTGACCAGTGGCGGGAGACGCTGATTCGTTCAATTGGGATGGAGCCTGCCTCGCTGGATCAGTCGGTGCAGTGGCACCTGCTGGCGCGGATGATTCCGTTTGTGGAGAACAACTACAACGTCTGTGAGCTGGGCCCTAGGGGCACGGGTAAGAGTCATATCTACAAAGAGTGCTCACCCAATAGCATTCTGGTGTCCGGCGGTCAGACAACGGTGGCGAACCTCTTCTACAACATGAGCAGCCGCAAAATCGGCCTGGTGGGCATGTGGGACCTTGTGGCCTTTGATGAAGTGGCGGGCATCAACTTCAAGGAAAAGGATGGCGTCCAGATCATGAAGGACTACATGGCCTCCGGCTCCTTCGCCCGCGGCCGTGAGCAGATGGAAGCCAATGCCTCCATGGTGTTTGTGGGCAACATCAATCAGTCTGTAGAGTCGCTCGTCAAAACCAGCCATCTGTTGGCTCCCTTCCCTGAACAGATGATCGATTCTGCTTTCTTTGACCGGTTCCACGCTTACATCCCCGGCTGGGAAATTCCCAAGATGCGTCCTGAGTTCTTCACCAACCGATACGGGCTGATTGTGGACTACCTGGCTGAGTTTTACCGGGAGATGCGCAAGCGTAGTTTTGCTGATGCTCTGGATAGATATTTCAAGCTGGGTGGGGACCTAAATCAGCGGGATACGATTGCCGTGCGGAAGACAGTTTCCGGCCTGCTGAAGTTGCTGTACCCCCACGGCGAATTTGACAAGGAAGCCGTGCGCCAGTGCCTGGAATACGCCCTGGAAGTGCGTCGCAGGGTTAAGGAACAGCTCAAGAAGATCGGTGGCATGGAATTCTACGATGTGCATTTCAGCTACATCGACAACGAAGATCTGGAAGAACACTTTGTCACTGTGAAAGAGCAGGGTGGTGGCAAGTTGATACCGGAAGGTCCTTCAAAACCGGGAGTAGTACATACTATCGGTGTGAGCGCTAAAGGGGTTCCGACCCTTTACCGCATCGAGCTTCAGGTAACCAAAGGCTCCGGCAAACTGGCTACCTCGGGCCAAGTTACCAACCCTGCGGCCAAAGAGCAGGTGAAAATGGCCTTTGACTATTTTAAGGCCAACATCTCCCGCATCTCTGGTGCAACCAAGGTAATGGACCACGACTTCCACCTGCACGTGGTGGATCTGCAAAACGGCGGCCCCATCCAGTCGCTCTCCATTCCCAGCCTTGTGGCCTTTGCTTCCGGGATCATGGGGCGACCAGCCCAGGCTCAGCTCGTCGTACTTGGTGACATGAGTCTGGGTGGCAGTGTAAACGCTGTGCAGAGTCTCGCTGAGTGTTTGCAGATTGCCCTTGATGGTGGTGGTAAGCGAGTGGCTCTGCCGATTACCAGTGCTGGGGATATTCCGACCGTGCCTGGGGAGTTGTTTACCAAATTCCAGACCAACTTCTATGCGGATCCGGTGGATGCGGTGTTCAAGGTTTTGGGGGTAGATTGAGATCTAAAGGCACCCCGACCAGAGATAAGCGGGTGGGGTGCTGGCGAGTTGTCACTGGCTACCCCGTCTAGGTGTGGCAGATTGGGCATATTATCTTAGTATTTTGCCCTGAATGTGCCACACCGCCGGCCAGAATCCACGTTCTTTATCGCCCGCATCGGTTTGCGAAAATATCTAAAACCTCCTTCCCTGGTCGGGAAAGGCCGCGGCTGACTCTGTGGTTCAATGCAACTTCAAAAGCACCGGGTTGCCCCTACTTAGTGCCCATCCAGAAACACGCATTTAACGACTTCAAATCCCGGTAGGTTCGGGGAGACCCCGATGGCCAGCGGAGAATCGACAACGATCTCTGGACGCCCTCAGGGCCAAGGGCGTGGGTATCTACGTCAAACATTAATGTGTTTGCAGAAGTCGAATCAATTCCGGCACAGTGGCATCTTGATCATCGATGGAGCCGTAGAGTTCACCGACCGTATCTGCAATGGCTCTGGCGCTTTTTAAATCTTCAAGCATGGCCCGATAGTAACCGACGTCCTTATTTGCATTGGCAATGCTGAACCGGAAACCTGACGGATCATTCCGTTCGATATAGGGCCGCAATCTCTCCAGAATCACACCACCGCCTCCACCATTGCCGAGAACGGAAAGCAGAGATTCGTCGTCAATACCCGCCTTGCGAGACGCCGCGACCGCCTCGGAAAGAACCGCCGAAAAACCCAGCGACACGAAGTTATGCACAAGTTTCAGAGTGTGCCCTGCTCCCACACCACCGGCATGGGTAATGGTTTCCGCGAAACTCTGAAGCAACGGCAATGTTTCCGAGAACAGGGCATCAGGCGCGCCAACGATCAGATTAAGTCGCCCTTCTTCCGCTTCCTTGGGCGTCCGGGTCATGGCGGCGTCCATGAACCGTCCGCCAGCTTCATTAACCTGCCTGGCAACCTCTGCTGTCGAGCTGGGCAACGCTGTGGAACAATCAATTACTATGGTTCCCGGGCGCAGCCCCTCCAACACACCCCCAGACTCAAAGAGCACCGCCTTGACCTGAGGTGAGCCGGTCACGCACAGGATAACGATGTCAGAATGCCGGGCCACCTCACCAGCACTTTTCAGAGGCGTGGCTCCCGCAGACACCAGATCCTCAGCGGGTTGATTGCCAGGATGCTCAAGAAAACTCAGGGGATACCCTGCCCGTTGAAGGTTCCGCGCGATACCATGGCCCATCAGGCCAACACCAATAACTCCGACTCTGTCCCTATGCGACATTATGCTCTCTCCCAAACAGCGATTTGATGGTTAGCCATGCCGAACTGCGACCGTTTTAATGCGGGTGAAGCTGCGCAATCCCTCAAAACCTTTCTCGCGACCATGGCCCGAACGCCCGACCCCGCCGAAAGGCAGCTCTATGCCACCACCGGCACCGTAATTATTGATAAACACCTGCCCACATCGAAGCTGTCTGGCCAGGCGCCATTGCCGCCCGCCGTCCGTCGTCCACACGCCCGCGCACAAGCCAAAGTCCGTTTCGTTGGCCAACGCAAGGGCCTCGTCCTCAGACCGGAAACGCTGTACAACCAGCACAGGTCCGAACAACTCCTCCCTCAACAGTTCATGGCCCTCAGGAATATCAACCAGAACCTGCGGCTCTACAAAATGTCCTGCTCCTGGTGCCGTATCGGCCAGCCTGCCTTTCGCAAGAACTCGTACACCACTGGAAAGCGCCGCCTCAAGCCTCGATTCCAGCACGGATTTTTGCCGTGCATTGATCAAGGGGCCGCAATCCGCATCGGCCTCACCGACATCACAGCGCAATGCGAAAAAGCGCTCAGCAAGGCGATCAAGAAATTGATCCGCCACCGCGTCGTCGATAAGCAATCGGCTACCCGCTGAACAGGTCTGGCCCGCGTTCTGAACAATGCCTCTTACGACTGCCTCAAGTGCTGCCTCAATATCGGTATCGGCAAACACGATCTGTGGCGACTTACCACCCAGCTCAAGGGTAACGGGCACGTGGTGCCTGGCCGCCGCCTGAGTCACCAGGGTGCCCGTCTCCGGTGAGCCGGTGAACGACAGATGGTCAATCCGTGGATGAGCCGCCAAGGCAGCGCCAGCCTCGCGCCCAAGCCCGGGAACAACATTGAGCACGCCCGCAGGAAGACCGCACTCCATCGCCAGTTCAGCCAGTCGCAACACGCTCAGACAGGCATCTTCGGCCGGTTTGACCACAACCGTGTTACCCGCCGCCAGGGATGCGGCAACGCAACGCCCGAAAATCTGCGCCGGATAATTCCAGGGGATAATCTGCGCGCACACTCCGAAAGGCTCCCGCAACGTCATGACCGAAAAGCCACTTTCGAAAGGGATTGTTTCCCCATGGAGTTTATCGGCGGCGCCGGCATAGAAACGGAAGTAGCGGGCACACGCCTTTATGTCTCCCCGAGCCTGAGACATCGGTTTGCCAGTATCGGCACACTCCAGGGCCGACAACTGCTCCTCGTTTCGTTCAATCTCCTGGGCAAAGTCCAGGAGCCACTGGCCACGTGAACGCGCTGTCCACGTCAACCAGCCAGTGAGTGCGCCCGAAGCCGCGCGGACCGCGGCGTCAACTTCACCAGCCCCACACCTGGCAATCTGGCCGATGGGTTCTCCGTAGGAGGGCGCCTCAACCGTGAGCGTGGAGCGGGTGGCGACCCATTCACCGCCAATCAATGCTTTTTCTGTTGGCATATCGGGTAACGAAAGCATGTCCGGCCTCCATGGTTAGCGATCAGTACAGAAGGTCCACAAGCCCCATAGAGATCCAGGGCATATAGGTGATGGCAAGGAGGCATGCCAATACTACGAGCACAAACCGCATCAACCAGGGTAGTAGCTGATCAATAGACAGTTTCGCGACGGCACACGCTGCAAACAGATTGACCCCCAACGGCGGTGTGAACATCCCAAGCGCCAGATTCACAACAACGATCAGGCCAAAATGAACCGGGTCGATACCGTACTGGATTGCGATGGGGGTAAATATTGGCGCCAGCACCAGAATTGCTGCCGACGTCTCAATAAACATACCGACGATTAACAGCATCACGTTAACCGCCAGCAAAAAGGCAATAGGGCTCTCAAAAATTTGAGTCACCCATGCAGCAACTTCACCCGGCAGCCCAGAACGGCTGATCAGGAAGCTGAACAGCGCCGCCGCCGCAATGATCAGCATCACAGCTGCCGTTGATATGACACTTTCCCGAAAAATCGGGAACAGTTCAGCCATTGGCAGTTCCCGATATACCAGTCCCCCAACGATCAGGGCGTAAACGACCGCCACTGCAGAAGCCTCAGTGGGCGTAAACACACCACCGTAAATACCGCCAATAACAACGACCGGCATCAGCAAAGCCGCCCATGCGCGCTTGAAGGCGGTCATAAAGTCATGACGATCCTCTCTGTCTCGCAATCCATACCCGCGTTTCTTGCAGAACAGGAAAAGGAACAGCAGTAACGCGCCACCAATCAGAAGCCCCGGGCCGATACCGGCAATGAAGAGCTTTCCAATGGAGGTATCCGTGCTCACGCCGTAGAGAATCAGAGGAATGGAAGGCGGGATCAGAACGCCCAGTTCAGCCGACGAAGCCTGGATCGACGCAGCCAGTGGGCGCGGATAGTCATGCTTGACCATGGCGGGAATAAGAATTGAGCCAATTGCAAAGGTTGTTGCCACGCTGGACCCGGACACCGCTGCAAACATCATGCAGGTCAGAACGCAGGTCATGGCAAGACCACCCTGAAGGCCACCTACCATGGATTTGGCAAGATCCACCAGCCGTCGGGAGATACCGCCCGCGGACATCAGATTGCCCGCCAGAATGAAAAACGGAATCGCCATCAACGGAAAGCTGTCGATACCGACAAACATTTGCTGGGGAACCAGCAACAGCGGCAGAGGGGAAAAAAACTCAATGCCGATGATGGATGCCAGCACAATCGAAATGGCAATAGGAACGCCCAGACTGAAAAGTATGATCAGTGACAGGCCAATAGCAGCATTCATACCGGGTCCCCCCCGTGGACAGGGCCAATAGACTCCTGGCCCCTTATTTGGGCAATCAGTCGAGTCACAACGGCGATCAGAGTAAAACCGGCACCCACGGGCATCGCGGCATATGCCCAGGCGATGGAAATGCCAAGCCCCGCGAGCATTTGTGATTGCACCCGGATTGCCATTGCCGTCCCGAAGTAGATCAGCACCAACAGAACCAGTGCGCAGCAGCTTGCAATGAAGAGTTCAACCCATACCAGTTTTCGCCCCGGCACCAACTTGTAGATCACCTCTACGGACATCATGAATCCACCCCGGAACCCCGGAGCGGCACCAAGAAAGACACACCAGATCATCGTGGAGCGGGAAATCACCTCAGACCAGGTCGACGGCGCATCAAAAACAAATCGTGTGAGTACCTGATAGAAACCAAGGGTCACAGAAATCACCAGCATCACGACGGCACCGAGAAGGGCCAATCGAGTTGTCTGGCGTTCAATGCTAAAAAGAAGTTGCAGCATCGTGGCCACCATTAGAAAGCAATCCCGGCACCGTCAACGTGACAGGTACCGGGGAATTGGATTGGTGGTTTAGCAGCCGCTGGCGCGAATGCGGTCCAGCATCTCGCTTCCATACTGATCTGTGTAGATCTTGTAGGCGGGCTCGACCGCCTCCTGGAAGGGTGCCTTGTTGATATCGGTCTTGACCGTCATCCCTTTTTCACGCAACAGCTTCACGCCGTCGCGCTCCAGGCGGGAGACTTCTTCACGGGTCGCTTCGGCGGATGCCTTGGCGGCCTGCTCGAACCAACTCCGCTCCTCTTCTGTAAGACTGTCAAGGAGCACCGGGGAGCCAAGCACCGCGGCGGGTGAATAGACGTGTCCGGTCAACGAAAGGTGATCCTGAACTTCCCAGAACTTCGTGGCGACGATCACGGTGATGGGATTTTCCTGGCCATCAACGGTGCCCTGCTGCAACGCGGTAAACACTTCCGGGAACGCCATTGGGGTGGGATGAACGCCCATCTGCTCGAAGGCCTCCATGTGTACCTTGTTTTCCATGGTACGCACCTTCAACCCCTTGGCATCGTCAGGGCTGGTCACAGGGCGAACACTGTTGGTCATGTGGCGGAAGCCGTTTTCCGACCAGGCAAGGCCCACCAGGTTATGGTCAGACATCTTGTTCAACAGGTCCTGGCCGATCTCGCCATCAAGTACACAGCGGGCCTCTTCGTAACTCTTGAAAAGAAACGGCAGGTCAAGCACATAACTTTCCGGTACGAAATTCCCCAAAGGACCTGTCGATGTAATCACAACATCAACGGTGCCAATCTGCAGGCCCTCGATCATGGCCCGCTCCCCGCCCAGGGAACCGGAAGGGTGCTCGGCGACCTCAAACTCTCCGCCACTGAGGCGCTCCAGAGTTTCCTCAAAGGCATCGGCGCCCACGGAATAGTGGGAACTGTCAGACAGCGTATGGCCAAGGTTAATGGTTCTTGCTGCCTGTGCATTCACTGCTGTCACGGCAAGCAAAGCTGAAGTGGCACCGGCGATGGCGGTGGTCAGGCTACGGCGTGCGAACGTTGCTTTCATTGTTGTTACCTCATTTTGCATTGTCACGCTTTGGGTAAATTCCGGGGTGCGTAGGCCCGGAATCAGGCATTCTCGTCCATAAAAGCCCTTACGATTTCACGAAAATCCTTATCGCTTCTGAATCCGAGCTTGCTCGCCCGGAGGTTACTGAATCTCGATGGCCAGCTGCCGACAATCGCCTCAATTTTCGAATCCGGCCGGAACTGAACGCGGGCGAGCGCCGATTCGCCTCCCACTTCACGCAATGATTCCAGCATTTCCGAAACGCTGACGGTAATACCCGGCAACATGAAAGCCCGGAAAGCACCGAGATCCTCACCCGGAACCTCGGCCCCGTGCACAAGGGCATCAACCACCGTTGCGGGAGACATAATGAACAGTTCCAGATCGGGCGAAACCGGGCAGATGGCATCCTCACCCTTGAGGGGTTCGCGCAGGATACTTGAGGCAAAACTGGAGGCCGCCGCATTCGGACGGCCAGGACGGATCACAATGGTGGGCAGGCGCAGCACCAGCCCATCGACAATGCCACGGCGACTGTAGTCATTGATCAGCAACTCGCTCATGGCTTTCTGGGCACCGTAAGAATTCTGGGGATGCAATGCCGTCATATCATCAAGGGTGTACGGCAAATCTCCGCCGTAGGCGGCCACGGAGCTTGCCATGATCAGCCGTGTCCGGTTGAGGCCATGCTTCCGGCAACCTTCGAGTAAATCGCGGGTTGCATCGAAATTGACCCTCATTCCCAAATCCAGATCGCCTTCCGCAGCACTGCTGACCACCGCTGCGAGGTGGTAAATCACATCCGGTTGCTCGGCAAGGACATCATCCAGCGCACCGGGTTGGCTGATATCCCGTGCGAGCGTTTTAGTGGCCAAGTCGCCGGCCTCCGGGCAGGGCGGCTCAGTCTGATCGATCAGAGTCAGACGGCTCAGCGAGTTACCGGCCAGTTGCCCAGCGCTGACGAGATGATCGACCAACCGCTGCCCGAGAAAGCCCGCGGCTCCAGTAATGACAATATGCATAACCTTTACTGACCTCTTGTTGTTGTGTCGGCGTTCAGCCCGTAGGCCTGTCCCCATCCCAGACCGGCCCGGGTGTTATCGGCTGGTCGATACTCGCAGCCCACCCATCCGGTATAACCCAGCGAATCCAGTCTCGCGAGCACCTCTGGGTAACAGACCTCCCCTACATCCGGTTCATGGCGTTCCGGCACACCGGCAATCTGCACATGCCCGATGGCGTGGAACTGACGTTCCATGTGACTAATCAGGTCGCCGTCCATAATCTGGCAGTGGTAGACATCAAACTGCAGTTTCAGGTTGTCCGCGCCCACCTCATCAATCACCTTGATGGCGTCTGCCTGCCTGGACAGGAAATACCCCGGCATATCCCGTCGATTGATCGGCTCGATCAGGAGATCCCGGCCCGCTTTCGCGGCCTCCCCGGCGGCAAAGCGAAGATTTTTCAGGTAGGTGTGGTGATGAGCCTCGACCGTCTTCCGATCGGCGCTCTCCGGGAGCAGACCCGCCATCGCATGGATGCGGGGGCAATCCAGCACCTCGGCATAACGCAGCGCCTCGGCCACTGAAGCCTGAAACTCCGCCTCCCTTCCGGGCAGGCTGGCAAGCCCGCGCTCACCAGCCTCCCAGTTGCCGGGCGGAAGGTTAAACAGCACCTGTTCCAGCCCGGCCTCGCGCAGGCAACCCGCCAAATCTTCCGGGCGATAGGCGTAGGGAAACAGATACTCAACGCCCCGGAACCCCGCCTTCGCTGCGGCACCGAACCGGTCCAGAAAATCATGTTCCGGGAACAGCATGCTCAAGTTCGCGGCCAGTCTGATCATTACAGCACCCTCCTGGAGGTTCAGTCCCTGGGGAACCGCTGTTCCAGCGCCGAAACCTGTTCAGCTGTCAGCGCTCGTGGGTTTTCCCCGCGAAGAAGCAGAAACAGCTTCGCCGTCTCCTCCAGCTCCTCCGTGGCATACACCGCCGCCTCCAGGT
Source organism: Marinobacter sp. L-80 (assembly GCF_056859395.1). Taxonomy (NCBI): domain Bacteria; kingdom Pseudomonadati; phylum Pseudomonadota; class Gammaproteobacteria; order Pseudomonadales; family Marinobacteraceae; genus Marinobacter; species Marinobacter sp. L-80. Next base: position 151,070 of record NZ_JBSXOI010000061.1, on the reverse strand, counting down.
TTTTTCCAGCGACCACCGGCCCGTGGTTGGCGAGCAGCACGGCACTGTGCTCGCCGGCCAGACCGCGAACCGCGTCACCCAGCTGCGGGTCCCCGGGCATGTGATAAGGCACCAGGGGCAGCCGACCCACCCGCATCACGTAATAGGCCGTTAATGGTGGAATGCAGTCGCAGGGGTTGATATCGGGCAGGCAGGACACCGCCACCGAATGGGTTGAATGCAGGTGCACAATGGCGCCCGACTGAGGACGCTCCTCGTACATGGCCGTGTGCAGAAACTGCTCCTTCGTCGGCTTATCGCCCTCCAGCAAACGCCCTGAGCGGTCAAGCCGGGAAATTCGCTGGGGATCAAGCCGCCCAAGGCAGGCGTTGGTGGGGGTCATCAACCAGCCGCCATCGTCGAGGCGAACGCTGATATTGCCGCTCGAACCCATCGTCAACCCGCGATCAAACAGTGACTGGCCGAGCGTCGCAATCTGCTCTCGCAGTTGATTTACTTCACTGACATTCATGGCAACACCTCAAACGCACGTGTAAAGAAATCCGGCCCGCCGAAATTGCCCGACTTCAAAGCCAGAGACAGCGGTCCCGGCCCGCCTACATCGGCGGCTTGGGTCCAGGGCACGCCCGGATCAATCTGGTCGCCGATCCGCAACGTGCGAATACCAAGCGCCGACACAACCGCACCCGAGGTCTCGCCTCCGGCCACCACCAGGCGGCCAACCCCTTCATTAACCAGGGTAACGGCGAGGTGGCCAAGGGCAGACTCGACAAGCTCGCCGGCACGCTCCGCCCCCAATGTCGCTTGAGCCTGCCGGACCTGATCCGGATCCGAGGAGGCGTAAACCAGAACCGGCGCTCCCGCCCTCAGTCTTTCGCGAGCGAAAGCCAGGGCCGCCTCCAGATGATCATCACCCTCCGCAAGCTTCAAAGGATCAAGGGCAAAGCCTTCACCCTTGCCCAGAAAATCCGCCACCTGCCCCAGCGTTGCCCTCGAACAGCTGCCGGACAACACCAGTGCACCGCCAACACCCGGCTCCAGGCGCCCGGCTTCGGACACATTCGCCAGCCAGCCGCGTGAGCGGTACTCCGCGGGCAGCGCCTGGCCCAGGCCGGAGCCTCCGGTCACCAGCGGCTTATCAACAACCGCACCGGCCAGGGTTGCGAGATCCGATCCATCCAGGGTGTCACAAATCACATGCCGGACACCGTCGGATTCCAGGGCCTTCAGTCTCTCGCCGGCGGTACCGGGCCCCTGCCTCAGTACCGGCCATGGCAGCAGGCCCACGTTGCCCTTTGTTTGCCGAGCCAGCACACGCACCAGATCGGCATCCTTCATTGGGTTGAGTGGGTGGTCCTGCATGCCGCTGTCATTCAAAAGCCGGTCACCCACAAACAGATGCCCCTGATACACCGTACGGCCATTAACCGGGAACGCCGGCACCATCACCGTCTGGCGGGCGTTCAGGGCATCCAGAAGAGCATCGCTGACCGGGCCAATATTGCCGCGATCCGTGGAATCAAACGTGGAGCAGTACTTGAAGAAAATCTGCCGGGCACCGAGGTCCTGAAGCCAGGCCAGGGCCGCCAGTGACTCAGTGACCGCCTGCTCGGCGGGGCATGAGCGTGATTTAAGCGCCACCACAACAGCATCAACGTTGCTCAGGTCGGGTTTACCCTCAGGCACGCCAATTACCTGAATACAGCGCATACCGCTGCGAACCAGATTGTTCGCCAGATCGGTTGCCCCGGTGAAGTCATCGGCGATTGCGCCCAACACAATACTCATGCTCACTCCTCACCACTGTCGTTGGCGGCATCCGGCAACGTGATGCCGGCAAGCCGTTCGTAGACCTTGATCACCGCTGAATCGTCTTCCTTCCCGAACCCGGCCGCCTTCGCTGCGGTAAACTGCTGAAGCGCACTGGCGGCCACGGGGGTTGGCATGGCCAGCTCCCGCCCGGTGTCGTGAACAATATTGAGATCCTTAACGAAGATATCGACCGCTGAGAGAGGGGAGTAATCGCCCTTGAGAATATGCGGGACGCGGTTCTCGAACATCCAGGAGTTACCGGCTGAGTGAGTAATTACCTCGTAAACGACCTCGGGCGGCAATCCCATCCGGATCGCCATAGCCATGGCCTCCGCTGCTGCAGCAATATGAACCCCGGCCAGCAGCTGATTGACCAGCTTCATACTCGACCCGATTCCGGGCGCATCTCCCAACCGGTAGACGGTCGCCGCCATGGCATCAAGGACCGGCTCGGCAAGGCCGAACGCATCCGTGCTTCCCGAGGCCATCACCGAAAGCTGGCCAGCCCTCGCTTTGGCCGCACCGCCACTGATGGGTGCATCCAGCATCTCGATACCCGCCTGGCCGAGCCGTTCAGCAAGATCACGGGCAATCGCCGGCGCCACTGTTGCGCACTGAATCACCAGGCTGCCCGGCTTTAAGCCGGCAAGAAGCCCGGATTCACCAAAAAGCACCTGTTCGACCTGGGCCGCATTCACTACCACCAACAACACAACATCGCTTTTGGCAGCCAGTTCAGCGAGCGCACTCACAGTGCGACCACCAGCGTGCTCAAAGCCCGCCCGGGCCTTTTCGCTGACATCACACCCGGTAACCTCAAACCCACACTCAAGCAGGGCCGTAGCTGTTCCCATTCCCATGGCGCCCAGACCTACCACACCGACGCGGGGCTTTGTTCCGGATAAGCTTGTCACTTGCTGGCCTCCTGATTCTTGTTTTGATTGTTTGATGGTAGCGCTACCATGTTAGCGCTACCATCGTTTTAGTTGATAAGATTGCGATCAGCAAGTTACCGTCGCGAGGACTACGACCAATGTCTAACATGGAAGCCTCTTCCCCGGAACCCCGCAAGCGGAGAGGTTCTGATAAACCAACGCTGAAACAGGTCGCGGAAGCGGCCGGGGTTTCCCCCATCACGGTATCCCGGGCCCTGAACACGCCAGACCGCGTGAACAAGGAAACCCGCCGACGGGTCACCGAAGCCGTGGAGCAACTGGGCTACGTACCCAACCTGATCGCCGGCAGCCTGGCCTCGGCCAGTTCGCGATTTATTGCCGTTATCGTTCCTTCGCTCGCCAACGCAGTTTTCATTGAAGTGATCAAGGGGCTTCAGGAAGCTTTCGAAGCCAAGGGCTACCAGATACTGCTCGGCAATACCGATTACGATCTTCAGAGGGAGCACCAACTGGTACGAACCTTTCTGGGATGGTCCTGTTCCGGACTGGTGATTGCCGGCTTGCGCCACAGCAAAGCCTGCCAAGGCCTTCTGGAAACCTGGAACAAGCCGATCGTGGAAATGATGGAATTGGGTAAAGGGTTGGACTTGAACGTGGGGCTGGACCACCGGGAAGCGGGCGCTTGTATGGCCAGGCACCTGTTAGACAGGCACTATCGCTCCATCATCTATGTGGGCGCCTGTATGGACAGGGATTACCGGGCTAACATGCGGTATGAGGGACACAAAGAAATTCTCGCGCAAGCGGGGCTGGAAGCGCCGATAATTGAGCTGGACAGACTCGGCAGCCTGGAAGCCGGCGCGGTTGCGCTCGACATGGTTCTGGAGCAATGCCCCAGAACTGATGCCATCCATTTCGCCAACGACGACCTCGCCACTGGCGCTTTGCTACACGCCCAACGGCTGGGCCTTGGCGTGCCACAGGACATCGCCATCGCCGGGTTCAACGGCCTGCCCCTTGGCCAGCAGGTGACGCCGAGACTGACAACTATTCAGTCTCCCAGGGAGACCATGGGGCGGCTTGCAGCCGAGCAAATACTGAGGCGCCTGAACGACGAACCCATAACCGATAAACAATTGAACGTGGCATTCCGCACCCTCATTGGTGAAAGCACCTGAACCTATAGAAATGCCTTAACGGCTCAGCCGGGAATCAATACTTGCGGTTGCGGGAACAATGATTCCGGAGGCCAACGTAGGTGGCAATCATGTCACCAAAGTGTTCATCTGTGGAAAATAGCCGAGCCCAAGTGCTGTGCATTTTGGTGAGCCGGGTTAAAACCGTCCTTGGGACCGGGGTAGAACCCAACCGGAGCTTATTGTTCTTAAGTCAATGCGCTCCAATAGTTCCTCAGGTATCTTTCAAGCGGCCTGCTACTATGGGGCGGGAGAGGTACGCTGCGAATCTTTGAGGTAAACACTCAGTTGGCCAGGTTTGGTAGCAACTTGGTCAGCTGGAGCCGTTAGTTCCGCAGTAAATTACTCGTCAACAGTAGTGCCTTTTACTCTTACTCTGTTTTTGGTTCCGAGTTTAGTATTCCTCCTGTTGAGATTCCCGCACCAGCGCTCCAGACTGACACCTAACGCTTTTATCGAACCGATTGATGGTCTTTCGCGGACGAAGCTAGTCTGCGGACATAGGGGAGGGTAGTTGGGTCAAAGTTGGGGCGAAAGGGGGCGTGTTTATCCGTGTTTTGAGGCTCGGTCTCTTTTGGTCTGAGCTGCTGACATGAACGGGTCCGGTAGCCTTGCTTTGGATGAAGGCGTGAATTGTAAGAAAATAACCGCCGTGATGAAACGAAGGAGGTCATTATGCTGGCCAGCGATCAGGAATTGGAAGAGGCAGGCAACCGCCTTGGTGAACGACTGCTGACAACCGGCCGTACCGTTGCGACGGCGGAGAGTTGCACCGGCGGCTGGGTTGCGAAGGTACTGACCGATCGTGCCGGTTCTTCGGCCTACGTGCTGGGTGGCCTTGTCACGTACAGCAATGAGGCCAAGCAGGGGCTTCTGGGCGTAACCCGGAAATCGCTGGATGAACACGGTGCGGTCAGCGAACCGGTGGTGCGGGAAATGGTTGCCGGTGCCCTGGTGGCGACAGATGCTGACGTTGCCGTGGCTATCAGTGGTGTTGCCGGGCCCGGCGGTGGCAGCGATGACAAGCCTGTGGGCACCGTCTGGTTTGCCTGGGGTAGCAGCCCGGCCTCCGCCGTGGCGGTGGTAAAACACTTTGAGGGTGATCGTGATCAGGTCCGCAGGCAGGCCGTTCTCTTTGCCCTTCAAGGGGTTAACAATTTTGTGGACGAAGTCTGACGGCTTTCACATCCGGAGGGGTTGGTCTCCTCTGCGGGTTATGTTTTAATACTGTTCAAATATACAGGGAATGGGCTGTTCGAGCTGTACAGATTCCCGATTCACTATTTCGCTGCCAGCCTTTTCCTGAGGGTGGCGGCCCAGGCGACAGAGGGTTTGCACTGATGGAAGACAACCGCAAGAAAGCATTGAGCGCAGCACTTGGGCAGATTGAGCGCCAGTTCGGCAAGGGCGCCGTGATGAAAATGGGCGATCAGCCCCGCGAAGCCATTCCTGCGGTCTCCACCGGTTCCCTTGGCCTGGACGTTGCCCTGGGTATTGGCGGTCTTCCATATGGTCGAATTTGCGAAATCTACGGTCCGGAAAGTTCCGGTAAGACGACGCTCACCCTCCAGGTAATTGCCGAAGCACAAAAAGCCGGCAAAACCTGTGCATTCGTGGATGCCGAGCACGCGCTCGATCCGGTTTACGCCGAAAAGCTGGGCGTCAATGTGGACGACCTTCTGGTGTCCCAGCCGGATACCGGTGAGCAGGCCCTGGAAATTGCCGACATGCTGGTTCGTTCCAATGCGGTAGACGTGATCATCGTGGACTCCGTGGCGGCCCTGACCCCGAAAGCGGAAATCGAGGGTGAAATGGGCGACAGCCACGTGGGTCTGCAGGCGCGACTGATGTCCCAGGCGCTTCGCAAGCTGACCGGTAATGTCAAACACGCTAACTGCCTGATGATTTTCATCAACCAGATCCGTATGAAAATCGGGGTTATGTTTGGCTCGCCCGAAACCACCACCGGTGGTAACGCGCTGAAATTCTACTCCTCCGTTCGCCTTGATATCCGCCGCATTGGTGCCGTGAAAGATGGTGACGAAGTGGTCGGTAACGAGACCCGCGTGAAAGTAGTCAAGAACAAAGTATCGCCGCCGTTCAAGCAGGCCGAGTTCCAGATTATGTACGGTAAGGGCATTTACCACATGGCGGAAGTGCTGGATATGGGCGTCAAGGAAGGCTTTGTCGACAAGTCCGGAGCCTGGTACGCCTACAATGGCGACAAGATCGGTCAGGGCAAGGCCAACGCCTGCAAGTTCCTGGAAGAAAACATGGACATTGCCAACGAGATCGAAGCCAAGGTTCGGGACAAGTTGATGCCCAAGCCTGAACCGAAGAAAGACGCAAAAGAAGAGCCTGCAGAAGCCAACGGCGAGCTGCTCTAAGCTTGATGTAGGGAGGACGTATGGGTGGCATGAAGAAACTTTTGATTGTTGCCCATGCGCCTTCCCCGAACACCCTCCGCCTACGAGAAGCTGTGGATGAGGGTGCCCGCCATGAAGATATCGAAAACGTTGAAGTAACCGTTCTGGCACCGTTGGACGCCGGTCCCGATGACGTTCTGGCCTGCGACGCCATTATTCTGGGCACCACTGAGAATCTCGGGTATATGAGTGGTGCTTTAAAAGACTTCTTCGATCGCAGCTACTATCCCTGCCTCGAGCAAACCCAGGGGCTGCCTTTTGCCTATTACATTCGCGCCGGCCATGACGGCACGGGCACCAAGCGGGCAATAGAAAGCATTACCACCGGGCTGCGCTGGAAGCTGGTCCAGGAGCCTTTGATCTGCCGGGGTGAATACCGGGAAGAGTTTGAAGATCAGTGTCGGGAGCTGGGGATGTATGTTGCGGCCAGCCTTGACGCCGGGCTGGTTTGATTGCGAAGGCCTGGCTCAGCTGGCAAACCGGTTGTAGAAGCCTTCAATCCGCGACAGGGCATTGTCGACAGTTCGTGAATAGCCCTTCTTGTCCAGGCAATAGCTGAACTGGACACTGACGCGATAGCCGGTCTGGAAGGGCTGGCATTCCACCACCCGGGCACAAACCCGCGATTCGCTGATGTACTTGCCGTCAAAATCCATGAACAGACGGGCGCCCGGCTCTACTGGTCGGGGGCATAGCACTGCCATTCCGTACCGGTTTAGGTCCAGGCAGGTAACCGGCGTGGGGTGTTTGCCACGACCAAGGAAGCTACGCTCCCGGAGCTGGACCTTCAGGCAGGAGGCGGGGTAACGATCCTTGATTCTGCGCTCTGCGGAATCATTGGTCATACGCTGGCGTCCGTTGCGTGCATTGTTTTTGTGGTTGGGACATGAAGTGTAGTTCCGGAAAGGCTGGCTGAAAAATGAGCGGCGGCGGAATTGTGAACTGCCTAACAAAATCCCGCGCACTGTGCGCGACTCCAGAAATCTTCGTGCTGAACGCGACAGAGCCGACCGCAGAATCTACAATGACCGGCCAATGTGTTAACCGTTACAGGACCAAACCTTGAAGTCACTGCCTCTGCACCAGCTTTACAAAGCCTGTGTTCTGAAAGATCTGCCGTTCAAAACCACCAAGCAACTGGAGCCCCTGGCTGAAATCGTTGGCCAGAACCGTGCCCAGGAGGCTGTGCGTTTTGCTCTGGCAATGCCCCATGGCGGTTACAACGTCTATGCCGTTGGCCGTAATGGCCTGGGTAAGCGCACCATGATGCTGCGTTACCTCGAGCATCATGTGGATACGGATCAGCAGAGCCATGACTGGTGCTACGTGGCCAACTTCGAGGAGCCGCGCATTCCGAAGCTGTTGCAGCTCCCGGCCGGGAAGGGTACCCAGCTCAAACAGGATATGGAAAAGCTGATGAGTCGCCTGGTCAAGGTTATTCCCCAGACCTTTGACAGCGACAGCTTTCTTGAGCGCTCGGAACAGTTGAAAAACGAATACGGCAAAAAGCAGGAAGACGAGCTGGAGAAGGTGGCGGCTCAGGCCAAGCGCAAAAAAGTCAGCCTCACTGTGACAACCCCGGGCGGTTATCGGTTGGTGGCCATGAATGGCGACGAACCCCACACTGCGGAATCTTTCCAGGCTCTGACCGATGAGCAGCGCGACAAGTTCGAAGATGCCATCAACAAGCTTGAGAAAAAGCTCCGGCAGGCGCTTCGCAAACTGGCGGACTGGGAGCAGGAATACGCTGATAAACAGCAAGCCCTGAACCAGGAGACCCTCGAGAGTATCTCAGGCCATCAGATTGATGAGCTGATCGAGAAATACAAGGATCTGCCGGACGTGGTCGCCTTCTTTGAAGCGGTTCGGGCGGACCTGGTTGAAAATCTCGAGATTTTCCTCGATGACAACGAGGAACAGGCAGCGATTGCGTATGCGTCCCTCGACAAGAAGATGCCCCGCCGTTACCTCGTCAATGTTCTGGTGCATCAGAAAACCAACGAAGTGCCGATGGTTGTGGAGGATAACCCCACCTACCACAACCTGTTCGGTTACGTTGAGAACGTCACCTACAAGGGCACCGTGTTCACGGATTTCTCCCTGATTCGCCCGGGCAGCCTGCACAGGGCCAACGGCGGCTATCTGTTGATGGACGCCATCAAGGTTCTGGAGCAACCGTTTGTATGGGATGGCCTCAAGCGTGCGCTGCGTTCGAAGTCCATACAGATAAATTCACTGGAACGGGAACTGACGCTGTCCGGAACCATCTCAATTGAACCGGAATCGGTGCCCCTGGACGTCAAGATTGTTCTGTTCGGCGACCGTGAAACCTGGATGTTGCTGCAGGAATACGATTCCGAATTCGCCGAGCTGTTTCGAGTCACGGCGGATTTCGAGAACGAAATGTACCGTTCCGATGACAGTCAGCTGTTATATGCCAAGTTCATCGCCAGCCTGGTGAGCGAGAAGAAGCTACTGCACTGTTCGAACAAGGCGGTTGCCCGGGTGATTGAACACAGTGCCCGTATGGCCGAGCATCAGGATCGACTGTCCCTGCATGCAGCCGATATTGCCAACCTGCTGCGGGAATCCGATTTCTGGGCCCGTCAGGCCGGTGCCAAGCTGATCCAGGACCTGCACGTTGAGCGAGCGCTGGAAAGCGCGAAATACCGCAGCAGCCGGATACGGGATCAGTTCTATGATTCCATCCGTGACGGCACAACGCTCGTAACTACAAGTGGCACGTGTGTTGGCCAGGTTAATGCACTCTCGGTGCTGTCCACGGGTGGATTTGAGTTCGGTCTTTCCAACCGTGTCACCGCTACCTGCTATTATGGAGATGGCGCGGTCATGGATATTGAGCGAGATGTAAAGCTTGGTGGCAATCTGCACTCCAAGGGCGTGATGATCCTGAGCTCCTGGCTAGCCTCCCATTTTGCGGTCAACGATCCGATGCACCTGTCGGCCAGTCTGACCTTCGAGCAGAACTACGGTGAAGTGGACGGAGACAGTGCTTCTCTGGCAGAGCTGTGCGCGCTGATTTCGTCTCTTTCCGGTATACCGGTTCGGCAGGATCTTGCGATTACGGGGTCGGTCAACCAGTTTGGTGAGGTTCAGCCCATTGGCGGTGTCAACGAAAAAGTGGAAGGCTTTTTTACCACCTGCCAGCTCAAGGGTGGGCTTTCAGGCAGCCAGGGTGTCATTGTGCCATCCACCAATGTGCAGAACCTGATGCTTGACAGCGAAGTGGTGCAGGCAGTGCGCGGGGGGCAGTTTGCGGTTTACGCGGTCGCCCGTGTTGAAGAGGCCATCACGCTGCTGCTTGGAAAGCCTGCGGGCAAGGCCGATGACAAAGGCAGGTACCCGAAGCAGAGCGTTTTTGGCATTATCCAGCAACGGCTAGAAAAAATGCGGGAACACGAGCGCCAGGAACATGCCCGTGACGACCATAAAGACCCGTCAATTCACTGACCGGCGATCATAAGAAAACGGACAGGAGAGAACACACCCATGACTGATATCCAGCAAACCGTGTACGTTGTTGAGGACGATGAAGCAGTCCGCGATTCCCTGGAGCTGCTGCTGAAATCCGACGGCAAGCCGGTAAAGACCTATGAGAGTGCAACCGCTTTCCTGAAGGACTACTCCGACAAGATGGCAGGCTGCATTGTGCTGGATATTCGCATGCCGGGCATGGACGGTATGGAGCTCCAGAAAAAGCTCAATGAAAAACACTCTATATTGCCGATTATCTTTGTGACGGGTCACGGTGACGTCCCCATGGCCGTCGACGCCATGAAAGAGGGCGCTGTGGACTTCATTCAAAAGCCCTACCGTGAGGAGGCACTGCTGGAGAAAATTGAGGCAGCCCTCAAACAGGATCTTGAGCAGCGAAAGTCTCTGGACGAGAAGCAGGAGATCATTCGCCGCATCAAGAGCTTGACCCCCCGGGAACACGAGATCATGGACCGTATGATTGCCGGTCAGGCCAACAAGGTGATTGCCATTGAGCTGGAAATCAGCCAGCGCACGGTCGAGATCCACCGTTCCCGCGTTATGCACAAGATGGGGACCCATTCCCTGGCACATCTCGTTCGTATGGTCCTGTCCGTAAAGGACCTTATCGACGCAGGGTGATCCCGGCGGCATCATACGGTTACTTTTCTAACCGGCCCGACATTTATGACTGAAGCTGTCAGCGAGAACTCGGAGGTGACGGTTCTGCTCGTGGATGACAATCCGCAGAACCTCAAAGTCCTCTATGAGACCCTGAAAGACAAAGGTTACCGGCTACTCATTGCCAACGAGGGTGAAAAGGCCCTCGACCTTGCCCACCGCCATCAGCCCGAAGTGATTCTCCTCGATATCATGATGCCGGAGATGGACGGCTATGAAGTCTGCGAGCGCCTCAAGGCCGCCCCGCAGACGGCCGACTGTGCCGTCGTCTTTCTGTCTGCGCTGGACGACCTGCAGGCAAAGGTGAAGGGCTTTTCACTCGGCGGTGCCGACTACATCTCCAAGCCGTTCCAGTCCCAGGAAGTGATCGCTCGCGTGAAAACCCACGCCAGCGTTATTCGTCTTGAAAGAGAGTTGCAGGCCCGCAACCGGGAGCTGCAGAGTGACCAGGCCCGGATTCTGAACTCCATCAGCGAAGGCATCTACGGCCTCGATGAGAACGGCATTATTGAATTTGCCAATCCGGCGGCGGCATCAATTGTTGGCTGCCCGGTGGAAGAGTTGATTGGTCGTGATTTCTTCGAAACCCACTTCGCGACTGCCGGTGACAATCCGGACGGACTGCCGGTGAAGGCGACCTGTCAGCAGGGTGTGGCCGAGAACCAGCGGGATATCCGAATGCTAAGGGCCGACGGAACCGGATTTCCGGCGGAGTACCGCTCAACGCCGAAACTGGACTCTGACGAGCTCCACGGTGCTGTTGTTGTATTCCGGGATATCACCGCCGAACTGGACAATGAAAAGGCGCTGGAGGATGCCCGGCAACTGGTTCAGGAACAGCGCGATCAGCTTGCCCATACCTCGCGCCTGACCACCATGGGTGAAATGGCCGCCGGCGTTGCCCATGAGGTGAACCAGCCGCTGACCGCCATCACCAATTATGCCCGGGTCGCCAAGCGGATGATGGCAAAGGAAAGCCCTGATATGGGGCTGCTCCAGGAGACCCTCGACAAGATCGAGGCACAGTCCCACCGCGCCAGTGAAATCATCCGACGCATTCGTCGATTCATGAAAAAACCGGCGACGGGCAAGGAAGTACTGTCGGTGCCTGCGTTGCTGGAAGACACCCGGCAGTTTGCCGAGGTGGATATGCGTAATAACAAGGGCGCTATTGAGCTGTCCGTGCCTGGGGATATGCCTGAGGTTCTGGCCGATCCGGTTCAGGTACAGCAGGTCGCCCTGAATCTGATTCGCAACGCTCTGGAAGCGACCAGCAGTATTGATTCCAGCGCGCCGGTAGAAGTGAGTGCCAGTGTGCAGGGTGGCACCTGTGTTCGAATCCAGGTGCGGGATCACGGCATCGGCCTCTCGGAAGATGCCGAAGAGAAACTGTTCCTGCCGTTCTTCACGACCAAGGATGAAGGGATGGGGATTGGTCTTTCAACCTGCCGTTCCCTCATACAGGCGCAGGGTGGCGACATCGGTTTCGAGCGGCCGGAAGGCGGTGGTGCCTGTTTCTATTTCACGTTGCCCGTTGCCGGCGCCCAGGGTTCCCCCTGCGCACCGGATGGCAAGCCTGCCTAAAGCCAGTCGACGCGCCCGGTTAGATGGGGCGCATCGCCTTTGGCATTCAGCACCTGGTAGTCCCACCCCGTTTCTCCGGTTTTCCAGTTCAGCTGGGCTGTACCAGGCAGAAACAGCGGTTTCTTGAACTGGCAGCTGATGCTGAGGGCACTGGCTTGCCAGCCTTCCTGTTGTTCCAGTAGCGCCAGTGCGTGGGCTTTGGTCCACATACCGTGGGCGATTGCCCGTGGAAAGCCGAACGCTTTGGCGCTCAGGGCATGCATGTGGATCGGGTTGCTGTCGCCGGATACCCGGGCGTATTGCCGGCCAATCGATTCGGGCGCCTTGAAATTTTCGGTGTTTGGATAACGTTCCAGCTCTGGCGGTGTTTTTTTGCCGGACGACTTGCTCTCGCCATCCGGTTGTCGGAACAACGTCGTGCTCGCTTCTTCCCAGACCAGTTTGCCAGCCGAGCGAGCCTCGGTGATGAGATCAAACTCCACGCCCCGGTCACTTTTCACGGTATTCCCCAGTCGTACAGATAAATCCAGGTTCTCCCCGGTGCCGATCGGCCGGTGCTGGGTAATGGTGTTTCGCAGGTGCACCAGGCCCAGCAGCGGCAGGGGGAAGGCCTTCTCGGTGAGCAGTTTCAGGTGCAGTGGAAAAGCCAGCACATGGGGCCAGGTAACGGGCAGATGACTACCTGCCGCGAAGCCACAGACCTGCTGGTAGCGCTTGAGGTTCTTGCCGGCAGTACTGACGCCAAGCAGGCTGGCGGCTAACTCCGGGATGCTGACGTCACCGCCGGTTTGCTTTTGTTTCGGCAGCAGTGTTCTGCCATACATGGGCAATAGGGCGGGTGGTGTCGTGTGGTAAACGAGGGTCTCTGGCATGGATGTTCTCCTTTATAGCCTCGACCGGAAATGCCGGCGCTGCCTGAGTAAAAGCGTAGTAGCAGAGGATATGCTTTTTTTTACATTTTGGTACAACTCGGCGTTCGTGGCCTGATATGCTCTAATATAAGACGATTGTCTAACAGGGTGCCTTTTCTGGGCCCTCTGGATCTGACAAACCTCTGGAGTGTGGCAAACCCTGCCAGATCAGGCATTGACCTGGCGAGCCCCGGCGACTGTCCGGCCGGCCAAAGTAGAAGTCAACAAATAAGAAAACGGGATCTTATGCAGGAACTTCGTGACGCGGGAGTGATGTTGCGCCTGATTTATGAGGCGATGAAAAAGAAGGGAATCGATACCAATGCGATTTTCAGCCGTCTGGGTGTGGATGAAAATTACGTTTATACCGAACAGCTTCGAACTCCCCACAGTGCGCAGATGTACTTCTGGCAGGCTGTTGAGGATGTTTCCGGCGATCCGGATGTTGGCCTGCATCTGGGACAGTTGCTGCCAGCGTATAAGGGGCAGGTGCTGGAATACCTTTTTCTGAGCAGCCCAACCTTCGGCGAGGGCCTGCGTCGGGCCCAGAACTATCAGCGTCTGCTGAGTGATGCCGCTAACACCGATTTCTTCATTGAGGGCGACGATGCCTGCATGGTTCTGGATGCAGCGTCTGATGATGTACGTCGTTTACGGCATTTCAATGAATGTTTCGTGCTGGGACTGATTACCTTTTTCCGCTCCATCACCGATGGCAACTTTTACCCGTCACGCATCGAGTTCGAGCATGAGCGTGCCGAGGGCCAGGATCATGTTCGCGAGGTGCTGGGGTGCGATGTCACCTTCGGTGCGCCGGAAAACCGGCTGTATTTCCCGGCCAAGCTGCTTTCCCATGCTTCGCCGCATGCCGAGCCGGAGCTGCTGGATCTGCACGAGCGGTTTGCCAGCGAACAGGTTGCCCGGTTGGAGAAGAAAGACATCGTTGGTCAGGTGGAGCGGATTGTCGCAGAGCTCCTCGATAGTGGAGAGGTCACCCTCGATGCCGTCGCCGAGCGGCTCGGCATCAAGCCGAGGACCCTGCGTACCCGGCTGACAGAGGCCGAGACCAGTTTCAATCAGGTACTCGCGGATTTTCGCTATCGCCTGGCCCGTCAGTTGCTGGCAACTACCGATGAATCCATTGATGAGATTGTCTACCTGACCGGCTTTTCTGAGCCCAGCACTTTTTATCGCGCATTCAAACGCTGGTCCGGAATGACACCTATCGAATACCGCAAAACCGCCCAGGGCAAGGACGCGATGGTCGATGCCATGTAACAGAACGCTTTTTCTGAAAATATTTAAGAAAAAGCGTTGACATAACAGGGCGCCTCTTTATAATGCGCCCTCGTTGTCACAGAGCAATCACACCCTTGATTGCCAAGCCTTTTCAAGGCAAGTTGTGATGACCCGCACGGAGCGGTAGTTCAGTTGGTTAGAATACCGGCCTGTCACGCCGGGGGTCGCGGGTTCGAGTCCCGTCCGCTCCGCCATTTTTTCCCTCGTTTTACCTTTCACGTTATCCGACTTCTCCAGTTGCATTACATTCAACGCCAAGCTTCATTGTCATCGTTCTGTCATTGAGAACTTCTAGGCTATTTCTGAAAATTCAGGAATCAGGAAGGCTGTGATGCGGGATTACGAAGAAGAGTTGATTGAAAACCAGTTCGAAGAATATGAAGACGATGATGGCTGGGACGACGCCATGGAGTTATAGGCAAGGGATGAAACCATCACCGATGTCACCCATGTCTGATCTGCTTTCGGTGCTCCCCGGGGCTTAGATTGAACCAGCGCCGGTAGGCCTTGTGGAAGGCCGCAGGATTGGCAAAACCCAGAAGCCAGGCAATCTCCGCCAGTGATGTCTCTGTCTCCCGAATATAATCCCGCGCTAACTGTTTTCGCGTTTCATCCACCAGTTCCCTGAATCCGGTTCCCTCGGCGGCCAGTTGTCTCTGGAGCGTCCATGGCGCAATCCCCAGTTTAACTGCAATGGTTTCCAGGCTGGGTGTCTCGCCCCGAAACAGGGGTGTGAGAAGGTTTTTTACGCGGTCGCCTGTGGTCCACCCCCGTCGTATCTGCTGCAGTTCCCGTTCGCAGAGATCCGAAAGCTTTTCATGCATGGCGGGCTGAGCCTGCTGGCTGGCGCTTTCCCAAATGTCCTGACGAACGGTAAGGCTGTTGTTCGAAGCTCCAAACTGCACGGGGCAGCGGAACCAGCTCTCGAACAAATCATCCTGGCCGATTGATCGGTATTCGATAGTGACCTTCTCCAGAACGTCATAACGGCCCGTAACGGTCCTGAGAAACTGGGTCCACGCGGCAAGAACGGAATCCACCACGAAGTAGTTGAAGCCGTTATAGGGACGAATCGAGTAGAACTTTGCTTGCCGGGTTTCCGGTTGGACCGTTGGAACGCCACGGCTATTGCGGCTGGTTAGCAGAGCGTATCGAATCAGCGTGGCGAGTGCTGCGCCAGTGGTGCCGGCGGTTTCTCCGGCCAGCCCTGCAATACCCGCGTCGACAGGGCGTGATAGCGCACCCATCCTCAGCCCGAGAGCCGGGTTGCCGGTCTCGTTGATCGCGGCATGCCCCAGACGCATAAACCGCGGGATGCTGATGCGCGCTTCCGGTGATGTCAGGGTCTGATGGTCAAGCTGGAAACGGGATGCCAGTTCTGCGCTGCTGGCGCCTTCGGCTTCGGCGGCCCGCAAAAGAGCCGACGCATAGAGAACACTGATGTCCCCGAGTGAGTTTCGGTTTTTTGACGGGCTGGAGAGGTGGGCGTTCATTGAAGCCTTTGTCTGACATGTTATGCAAGGATAATAAAATGTTATCCCTGGATATTGTCGATGGCAAGATGCGCGGGTAGTTTAAGGCTCAACAATGAACGGAGCCCTGTCATTTATAGGCGTTCCGCCCGAGATCACGATGAGGAGAGCAAACATGACCGCGAGCACGACGCCAGGCGTTGCCAAGTACCCGAACCTGCTTGAGCCACTGGACCTTGGTTTTACCAAACTGCGTAACCGCACCCTGATGGGCTCCATGCACACCGGCCTGGAAGAGGCCAAAAATGGCTTCGAACGCCTTGCGGCATTCTATGCAGAGCGTGCCCGTGGCGGTGCCGGCCTGATCGTGACTGGCGGTATTGCTCCGAATGTGGAGGGGGGCGTTTTCCAGCACGCCGCCAAGATGACCACCGAAGAGGAAGTCGAGAAGCACAGGGTCATTACCGATGCGGTGCATGGAGCTGATGGCAAGATCTGCATGCAGATCCTCCACGCTGGCCGCTACGCCTATTCTCCGGAGCTGGTGGCACCCTCGGCCATTCAGGCGCCAATCAATCCGTTCAAGCCCCGGGAGCTGGATGAAGACGGCATCGAGAAGCAGATTCAGGACTATGCGGAGTGCGCCGCACTGGCACAAAGCGCCGGTTATGACGGCGTTGAAGTGATGGGGTCAGAGGGTTACTTCATTAACCAGTTCATTGTGTCTCATACCAACCATCGGACTGACCGTTGGGGTGGCAGTTACGAAAACCGCATTCGTCTGCCCATCGAAATCGTTCGCCGGGTTCGTGAACGAGTGGGCGAGAACTTTATCCTGATTTACCGCCTGTCCATGCTGGATCTGATTGAAGACGGCAGTACCTGGGAAGAGGTGGTGCATCTGGCCAAGGAAATCGAGAAGGCGGGTGCAACCATCATCAATACGGGTATTGGCTGGCATGAGGCCCGCGTACCTACCATTGCCACCTCAGTTCCCCGGGGCGCATTTACCAAGGTGACCGCGCGCTTGAAAGGTGAAGTGAGCATTCCTCTGGTCACCACCAACCGGATTAACATGCCGGATGTGGCCGAGAAGATTCTGGCCGAGGGCGATGCCGATATGGTGTCCATGGCCCGGCCGTTCCTCGCAGACGCCGATCTGGTTCTGAAGGCGGCGGAAGATCGCGCGGAGGAGATCAACACTTGCATCGGCTGTAATCAGGCCTGCCTTGATCACACCTTCAGTGGCAAGCTGACGTCCTGCCTGGTCAATCCCCGCGCCTGTCATGAAACCGAGCTGACCTACGTGAAGACCGCGAAGCCCAAATCCATCGCGGTGGTTGGTGCCGGCCCGGCAGGACTGGCTTTTGCTTCCGTGGCGGCAGAGCGTGGCCATAAGGTGACACTGTTTGACGCCGGCAGTGAGATTGGTGGCCAGTTCAACGTTGCCAAGCTGATTCCGGGCAAGGAAGAGTTTTACGAGACGTTGCGTTACTTCCGGGTGATGCTCGACAAGCATCAGGTCGATTTACGCCTGAACACCCGGGTTAGCGCTGACGACGTGAAAGCCGGTGGCTTTGACGAAGTGATTCTGGCCACTGGCGTAAAGCCGCGTACGCCGGAAATCGAGGGTATCGATCATCCCAAAGTGATCGGTTATCTGGACGCGCTGCTGGAGCGCAAGCCGGTTGGCCAGAAAGTGGCCGTGATCGGCGCCGGCGGTATCGGTTTCGATGTCTCCGAGTTTATCGTCCACAAGGGCACGTCAGCTGCTTTGGATACCGATCACTTCATGCGTGAGTGGGGTGTGGATCTCAGTGTTGAGCATCGTGGTGGCATCCAGGGCGTTGAGCCCCAGGTACCGGAGCCTGCCCGGGAAGTCTATCTGCTTCAGCGCAAGGCCTCGAAAGTGGGTAAGAACCTGGGCAAGACCACCGGCTGGATTCACCGGACTTCCCTGAAAAACCGTCAGGTTCAGATGGTGCCCGGTGTGACCTATCGTAAAATCGATGATGAGGGGCTGCATATAACGGTCACGCCGAAAGGCGCAGAGCAGGGCGAAGATCGTGTGCTGCCCGTGGATACCATTATCGTCTGCGCGGGCCAGGAGCCGCTGCGCGAACTGCAAAGCGAACTCGAGGCAGCGGGCCTGCCAGTTCACCTGATTGGTGGCTCGGATGTGGCGGCTGAACTCGATGCCAAGCGAGCGATCAACCAGGGCAGTCGCCTGGCAGCAGAGCTTTAAGCGCAAACACGATCACAAATCGTTGCACTTTTTCCCTGTGCAGAAACGATTGTCTGGCTAGACTAATAGCTTTGAGTCTGTCAGCTTGCGTCTTCGCCCCGGCTCCGGGAGGCTGGGGTTGAAGAGGCCGGCACCACGATCGGATGGAACATCTCTCAGTGTTCTGTCGTGTGGTGTCGAGTCGTTGAACTTTGGAGAACGTGCAATGGTGTCTGCCGACCAGGCAACCGATGGTTATTCGGCGGTATTTTTTGTGGAAGGAAGCCAGGTGGCTCGCGAAATGCGGGCCACGGAATTCGGCGCTTTCCTGGATGGCTACGTTGGGCTGTCCGATCTTGCCGAAACCGATGTCAGGGCTGTTCTGGTTGAGTTGAGTCCCGATCTTCGGGTTCAGGCACTCGTGTTCTTCCGAATCTGGTTTGATGAGGAGGGCAGGGCAGACAGTCACTGGAACCTGCCGATTGAAGAGCTCGCCAGGCAAGGCGCCAAGGGGCCGGACATGGGCGGTGGTCCGATCCGGCTGGTTTGCCGAAGCCAATGCCCCGATCCCAAGTTCAAGGAGGATCTTTGGGACCCGGACATGACCCCGGGGAATAATCATTTCCAGGCCATTCGCAAGGCAGTAGAGGCCAATAGCCTTAAATTCCGCAAAGTTGAGCCGGTACAGGAAGAGAATATTCCGGTTCTGAATGAGCAGGCAGAAGATTCTTCGGAGCGCGAAGAGGCCGCAGCCGCCGCCGACCGTTCCCGCCTGGCGCAGTTGATTCGTGAGCAACGCCTGCGGATCAAGACCCTCCAGAGTGTCCACCGCGATGCGCTTTCGGATATCCAGCGAGAGCACCGGCTGGAGGTCCAGGGGTTACGCAGTGATATTGCGGATCTCGAGCAGAAATACGAACGCCAGCGCCTCAGTAATGAGCAGCTCAAGAAGCGACTTTCCGAAAGAAACGAGCAGTACCTCGCCATGCAGGAGCAGATGGCCGCGGTAGGTGAGGAGAAACAGCGGGAGGATTCAAACGCGGGTGCCGAGCTCCTGCTCCTCAGGGAGCAGCTGGAGCGGCGTCAGCGCGAACTCGAGCTGAGAGACGAGAAGATTGTCGCTCTCGAGGAAGAGAACCACGAGCTGAGAAACCGCGAACCTCCGGAAGACTCCATCATGGACCATTTGAAGCGCCAGACGGTGTTCCTGGTGGCCTACCAGCCAGGCGCCGGTCACGTAACGCTGCCCTTCAAGGACATTGAGACCTACTTCAGCAACCCCACCGCCTACGCCGCGGAACGCTGCGGCATGAATGAGCCCGCCTATCGTGAATGGCTGGATCACTATGAAAATCCTGTGTGCACCCACAAGGGCAACGATGGCAAACCCTGTGGTGAGCCGATCCTGCGGGTAAGCCAGCCCTCGGAATTCCGCCCGGGCGTTGACGATCGGTGTGAGAAACACCAGGCCTGAGGTTTGAACTTTTTCAGTATCGGGGTGACTTTCGTTAAACTGTACGCCAGATTGTCACCGGGGTAACGGTTTCGTTGGTCCCCGCCGCATCCCGACATCACAGGAAACTTCATGGATCAGTTCAGGAACATTGGTGTAATTGGCCGAATGGGCAGTGTGAAAGTGGTTGAATCACTGCGCCAGCTCAAACAGTACCTGATCACCAACAATTACCACGTCATTCTTGAAGAAGACACAGCCAGCATGCTGCCAGGGCATGGCCTGCAGGTGGCCAGCAAAAAGCTTCTGGGCGAAATTTGTGATCTGGTCATCGTGGTTGGCGGGGATGGCAGCCTTCTGGGCGCCGCCCGGGAGCTGGCCAAGTCCAAGATTCCCCTGCTTGGGGTGAACCGTGGGCGGTTGGGCTTCCTGACTGACATTTCGCCGTCCGATCTTGAGGAACGCCTGGGCAAGGTTCTGGAAGGCGAGTACATGGAGGAGACGCGGTTCCTGCTGGATGGCAATGTTGAGCGCAACGGCCAGCCCCTGGGGTTTGGTACGGCCCTGAACGATGTCGTACTGCATCCCGGTAAATCCACCCGGATGATTGGCTTTGACCTCTTCATCGACGGCCATTTCGTCTACAGCCAGCGTTCGGATGGCCTGATTGTCTCTACGCCGACAGGGTCTACCGCCTATTCGCTGTCTGCCGGTGGTCCGATTATGCACCCGAAGCTGGACGCCATTGTTCTGGTGCCCATGTTTCCCCACACTCTCAGTAGCCGGCCGATCGTTGTCGATGGCAAGAGTGAAATCAAACTGGTGATCGGGGAGACCAATGAAACCTATCCGCAAATCAGCTTTGACGGCCAGATGAACATTGCCTGCGCGCCAGGCGATATCATTCGCATTACCAAAAAGCCGTTCAAGATCCGGTTGATTCACCCCACAGACCATAATTTCTACGCCACCTGCCGTGACAAGCTTGGCTGGGCTAGTGAAATATCAGCGAGTTGATCATGGCTGCTACAAAACCGACCGCAAACCGCGGTTACGACATCATTGGCGACATTCACGGCTGTGCCAATACCCTGGCCCGATTGCTGGACCAGATGGGCTATCGGAAGATCAACGGGGTCTACCAGCACCCCCGTCGTCAGGCGATCTTCATCGGCGATATCATTGATCGTGGCCCACGCATCCGTGAAGCCCTGCACCTTGTGCGCGATATGGTGGAACATGGTTCGGCTCGAATTGTCATGGGCAACCATGAGTACAATGCCCTGGGTTACTGTACGCGGGCGCGCCCGGGCAGCGGCAAAACCTTCCTGCGCGAGCACAACGCGCGTCACGACCGCCTGATCCGCGAGACTCTCGAGCAGTTCGAAGCGCACCCCTACGAGTGGAATGAGTTTCTCGAGTGGTTCTACACCATACCGCTGTTCATCGACGACGAGGATTTCCGCGTTGTGCACGCCTGTTGGGATGGCGACCTGATCGAGAAATTCAAGCAGTCGCAGGGTGGTGCGTGCATTGATGAGGATTTCCTGCACGCCTCTGCCGCCATCGAGTCTTTTGCCGGGCAGGTTATGGATACCCTTTTGAGGGGGACGGATCTACGGCTCCCCCGGGGAATGACCATCACCGGTCGGGATGGCTATGTGCGCGAGTTTTTCCGAACCAAGTTTTGGGCCGACGATCCCCATACCTATGCCGATGTTGTCTTCCAGCCGGACCCGTTGCCACCGGAAGTGGCAAGCCGCGTATTGACGGAAAGCGAGCGAAAGCAGCTGATCAGTTATCCTCTCGATGCGCCCCCGGTTTTTGTCGGGCATTACTGGATGGAAGGAGAGCCGGCGCCGCTCAAATCCAATGTCGCGTGCATCGACTACAGTGCCGTGAAGTACGGGCGGTTGGTCGCTTACCGAATGGATGGTGAGCGGGCACTTTCCCGGGACAAATTTGTCTGGGTTGATGTGGAAAGACCGGAGCAAGCGGATTATCCCAATAGCGAGGACAGTCTTGCACGCTAGACCGAGCGTTGTGTCTGAATCATTTCCGGAGGCGGAGTAAGCGGTGTACCGAGTCAAGCAATTGGATACCACGGTAAACCTGGCGGGCTTCAGCCGTTGGCTGAACGGTCAGGGTGTGACCCACCGCATCACGGAAGAGGGCGGGTTCCAGGTGCTCTGGCTGGAAGATCCTGCCCATGCGGAACCCGTGCTCTCGGCCCTTGACCGTTTTATGGCGGAACCGGAAATCAGGGAAGCGGTGGATCGTCAGAACCGCTCACCGGTGTTTGTTGGTGGCCGCTGGCAACCTTCTCCACGTCATGCGCCGCTGGTGCTGGGGATTATCGTGTTTGCCGTAACCATGGTCTGGCTCACGGCCATGGGGCAGAATGAGCTGGCGGCCAGCCTGATGGTGATCGACCCCCGGGATTACGACTGGAGCACCATGGCCGGCCGCATTGAAGCGCTGACAGCGACGCTGGCAAGCGGCCAGGTCTGGCGGCTGCTGACGCCGGATTTTCTGCACTTCAGCTGGACCCACATCATTTTCAATTCGGTTATGCTCTGGTTTCTGGGTAGCCAGATCGAGTGGTTTGATGGTCGCGCCCGGCTAATCATGCTGTTTGTGATCACCAGCCTGATTTCCAACGGCCTGCAGTATTTTGTCTCGGGTCCGCTGTTCGGTGGGCTATCGGGAGTGGTTTATGGGATTCTGGGTTATTGCTGGCTCAGCCAGCGATCGGCACCGAGGTTTCAGTTTCCACCTGCGTTGGTAACCTTTGCCGTTGCGTGGATGGTCATCGGATTTACCCCGCTGCCCGAAATGATCGGGCTCGGGCGTATGGCCAACGAGGCGCACCTGGGCGGGTTTGTTGCCGGCCTGGCCCTTGCGGTGGTTTTGCCCGTAAAAGGCAGAAGGGGCGCATAAAAAAGCCCCGCCAGAGGCGGGGCGTTAAAAGAGCTTTTAGCTCCTGATGAGAGAGACCAAATGATACGACCGTCGTCATTTGGTGAAGTAATGATAATCATTATCGTTTGATGCTGTCAAACGGTTCCGCCATATTTTTAATGAACGTTTTTTCAGGAGAGCGGGATGACTTACGAAGAACTGATCGAGCGACTGGATCCCAATGTCTACCGGAGCCTCCGGCAGTCAATTGAACTCGGCAAATGGCCTGATGGCCGAAAACTGACGCCCGAACAGCGTGAAATCAGCCTGGAAGCGGTGATCTACTACGAGAACCTTCACAACATTCCTGAAGAAGAGCGCACTGGCTACCTGGATCGGGGCAGCAAAGCCGGTACCGCCTGCGATCCTTCGGTGCAGCGCAAGCAGGATAAAGACGATATGGATCCCAGCCAGTTTGTCGAGGTCAAGTCTTGAGCGAACTGATTGATGTCACCGGCCGGCTCCGGAAAATGCCGGCGGAGGCCGGAAACCCGGTGGCCTACTCCATTGCCGTTGGCGATACCCGCATTCCTCTGAATGATCTGATCGGCAGGCCTTTGCGCCTGGATTTTGATGGCGTGATTCGTTGTATTCATTGCGACAGGAAAACCAACAAAAGCTTCAATCAGGGCTTTTGTTACCCCTGTTTCCGCAAGCTTGCCGCTTGTGACAGCTGCATCATGAGTCCGGAGAAGTGCCACTATCACCTTGGTACCTGTCGGGAGCCGGAATGGGGAGAAACCCATTGCATGGTGGAGCATGTGGTGTACCTTGCGAACTCGTCGGGTCTCAAGGTTGGTATTACCCGGGCGTCCCAGGTGCCAACACGGTGGATTGACCAGGGGGCTGTTGACGCTATACCGATGGTGCGCGTTGCAACGCGATACCTCGCAGGCCTTGTGGAAGTCGCCTGCAAGGCCCATGTCGCTGACCGGACCAACTGGCGGGCCATGCTCAAGGGCGATGTTCCTGAGCTCGATCTGGCACAGGAGCGTCAGCGCATGCTTGGGCTGATCGCTGACGATCTTGAGGCCCTCAGGCAGACCCACGGTCAGGATTCGATCCGGGAAGTTGACGAACAGGGTCTTGGCCTGAGCTATCCCGTCAAGGTCTGGCCAGAAAAGATCAAAACCCATAACCTCGACAAAACGCCGGAAGTGGAGGGCGTGCTCGAGGGCATAAAGGGGCAGTACCTTATCCTGGATACCGGTGTGATCAACATTCGGAAATTCACCGGTTATGAAGTCCGTTTCCGGGTCATGGAAGGCTGACAGCGCCTTGCCCGGCCCTTCTTTTCATGTCTGCAGGTGCTGATCATACGCACCTGCAGACCGCGAACTCTGGAGAAAACCAATGCGTACCAGCCAGCCACAGACCATTTATCTGAGCGATTACAAGGTGCCGGCGTATCTGGTCGACACCGTAGACCTGAGGTTCGAGCTCTTTGAAGACGGGGCGCGTGTGCACAGCACGCTTGACGTTCGCCGCAACCCGGAATCTGATGAAGTGTCTGCACCTCTGGAGCTTGACGGCGACAGTCTGACGCTGGAATCCGTCGCCCTGGATGGTGCCGACCTGGCTGCGGGAGACTATGAGGACCGGGGCGACCAGCTTGTTATTCGCTCGGTACCGGAGCAGTTCACGTTGACCGTGGTGACCTGGATTGAGCCCCAGAATAATACCCGCCTGGAAGGTCTGTACAAATCCTCCGGCATGTTCTGTACCCAGTGTGAGGCAGAAGGCTTCCGCTGCATTACTTTCTTCCCGGACCGTCCGGACGTGATGGCACGTTTCCGAACCCGCATCGAAGCCAACAAGGACGCCTATCCGGTCCTTCTCTCTAACGGCAACGATGTGGAAAAAGGCGAGTTGGAAAACGGCCGGCATTTTGTCACCTGGGAAGACCCGTTCCCCAAGCCCTGCTACCTCTTCGCCCTGGTGGCCGGAGATCTGGTTGAGAAACGGGACACGTTTTCCACGTGCTCTGGCCGCGACATCGATCTGCGCATGTATGTGGAGCCCCGCAACGCCGAGAAATGCGATCACGCCATGGACTCGCTGAAGCGTTCCATGCGCTGGGATGAGGAAGTCTATGGTCGAGAATACGACCTCGATATTTTCATGATTGTGGCGGTAGACGACTTCAACATGGGCGCCATGGAGAACAAGGGGCTCAACATCTTCAACTCGTCCTGTGTTCTGGCCAGCCAGGAAACCGCTACGGACTTGGCGTTCCAGCGCATTGAGGCCATCGTCGCCCACGAATATTTCCACAACTGGTCAGGTAACCGGGTCACCTGCCGCGACTGGTTTCAGCTCAGCCTGAAAGAGGGCTTTACCGTTTTCCGGGATTCCCAGTTCTCGGCAGACATGGGTTCGCCGACTGTGAAGCGGATTGAGGATGTCACGCTGCTGCGTACCGCCCAGTTTGCTGAAGACGGAGGCCCGATGTCGCATCCGGTGCGGCCGGCTTCCTATATGGAAATCTCTAACTTCTACACCCTGACCATTTATGAGAAAGGTGCAGAGGTCGTACGCATGATCCATACCCTGCTGGGGCCGGACATGTTCCGCAAGGGCAGTGACCTGTATTTCAAGCGCCACGATGGCCAGGCCGTCACAACCGATGATTTTGTAAAAGCCATGGAGGATGCCTCCGGCCGTGATCTGAGCCAGTTCCGTCTGTGGTACGAGCAGGCCGGCACGCCGGTGTTGGCCATTTCGGACGACTTTGACGCGGAGACAGGTGTGTACCGCCTGACTATTGAGCAAAGCATTCCGGATACCCCGGGCCAGACCAACAAAAAACCCCAGCACATCCCGTTTGCGCTGGGTCTGCTTGGACAGGATGGCCAGCCCCTGCCGTTGCAGCTTGAATCCGGAGATTCGGGTGCGCCGACGGAGCGGGTGCTTGAGCTGACCGAAGCCGTCCACACGTTCGAATTCCATGGCGTCGAATCCAGACCTGTGCCATCACTTTTGCGGCACTTCTCCGCGCCGGTTCGGGTTCGCTACAACTGGAGCCGAGAACAGCTGCTCTTCCTGATGAGCCATGATCCGGACGGTTTCAACCGCTGGGATGCGGGCCAGAGACTGGCCGTCGATGTCATCCAGTCACTGGTCGGAGCGCCGGACGATGCGGACATCGAACCAAGACTGGTTGAGGCTTATCGCAAGCTGATTTCCGACACCGATCTGGATCAGGCCCTGGTGGCGAAAATGCTACAGCTTCCTTCGGAAGCGTACCTGATTGAGCTTACCGAAAACGCCGATGTGCCAGCCATTCACCGGGCTCGTGACTCAGTGCTGCGGCACCTGGCCGGTGCCCTGAAAGGCGAGCTGATTGATTGCTACCAGCGCCAACAGGACAGTGGTCCCTACGAGGTGACGCCGGAGGCCATTGCCCGTCGTAGCCTGCGCAATACCGCTTTGGCCTGGTTGCTGATGATTGATGACGAGGAGGGTCGGGGCCTGGCTGTGAGCCAGTTGAACGCTGCTGACAATATGACCGATCGCATGGGTGCTTTGCGTGCGCTCGTCAATTCGGGCTTTGAGGCTGATCGCCGGCAGGCGCTTGATCACTTCTATGATCGGTTCCAGGAAGATCCGCAGGTTGTTGAACAGTGGTTCTCTGTGCAGGCGTCCAGTGATCAGGCCGGGCAGTTGGCGGACATCCGTAAGCTTCTGGAGCATCCGGCGTTCGACTGGAAAAACCCCAACAAGATTCGCTCTGTGGTGGGTGCGTTTGCGGGTCAGAATCTGGCTGCTTTCCACAAGCCTGACGGTTCTGGTTATGAATTCCTGGCGGATCAGGTCTGCCGCCTGGACGACAGCAACCCGCAGATTGCTGCGCGCCTGGTGACGCCGCTTACCCGATGGAGAAAGTTTGCGCCCGCGTACAGCGCTCAGATGAAATCTGCCCTGGAGCGTATTCGCGACAAATCCGGATTGTCCCGGGATGTTTATGAGGTGGTGCACAAGAGCCTCGCGGAGTGAAGCCAGATACAAAATCGCACTTTCGGTCGATAGACTTTAGTCTGGGATCGGGTAATCTGGAGTAAGGTCTGTAATTCCATCAGACGACAATAAAAAAGCCTCCGCAGAGGCTTCCAGACGCACTTAAGGTTTCACAATGATGTATAACAAAAATGCGATTCTCGGCGGCCTGCTGGCTTTCTCCGTGGCATCAGCGCCTGCGTGGGCGGCGGTCTCCGCCAGTGAAGCGGCCCGTCTGGGCCAGGAGTTGACACCCTTTGGCTCGCCCAAGGCCGGCAACAGCGCCGGAACCATTCCGGCCTGGACCGGAGGCTTGACAGAGCCGCCTCCCGGCTATGAGGGAAGCGGACAGCACCACATTAATCCGTTCCCGGATGATGAAGTCCTTTTTACCATTACGCCTGCCAACATGGATCAGTATGAGGAGTACCTCACTGACGGTGTGAAGGCGATGCTCGAAACCTACCCGACCACATTCCGTGTGCCCGTTTACCAGTCCCGTCGTACCCATGCGGTCCCTGATTGGGTGGCTGAGAATACCCGTGAAAACGCGGTAAGCGCGGAGATTGTTGGCCAGGGCGAAGGCCTGGACGGAGCCTTTGGCGGTTACCCATTCCCGATCCTGCACGGCAATGACGAGCAGAAGGCCTGGCAGGCGGTCTGGAACCACCTGACCCGCTGGCGGGGCGTGAATATAACCCGTCGCTCCAGTGAGGTGGCAGTCCAGACCAACGGTGACTACTCGCTGGTTACCTCTCAACAGGAAGCCTTCTTCAACTACTACAACCCGGAAGGCGGTGAAGAAGATCTGGATAACGTGATCTTCTACTACCTGTCGTTTACCCAGTCACCACCCCGCCTTGCCGGTGGCGCCATTCTGATTCATGAGACCCTGAATCAGATCATCAATCCCCGGAATGGTTGGGGCTACAACGCCGGTCAGCGTCGGGTACGTCGGGCGCCAAACCTGGGGTACGACTCCCCGATTGCAGCGGCTGACAACCTCCGGACCGCAGATGATACCGATATCTTCAACGGGGCCCTGGATCGCTATAACTGGAATTACGAAGGCAAGCGGGAAATCTACATCCCCTACAACAATTACCGAATTGGGGAAAAAGGTCTTCCTTACGAGGAAATCCTCGGTATCTCCCATCTGAATCCGGACCTCACCCGCTGGGAGCTTCACCGTGTGCACGTGGTAGAAGCCACACTGAAAGACGGTGAGCGCCATATCTATGGCAAGCGCCGCTTCTATATCGACGAGGACAGCTGGAACACGGTTCTGCTGGATCAATACGACGGTCGCGGCGAACTCTGGCGTGTCACGATGGGGCTGCCGAAAAATTATTATGAACTTCCAGGTGTGTGGACGGTTCTTGACGTCTATCATGACCTTCAGGCCCGTCGTTATCATGTACTCGGTTTGGACACAGAAGAGGCCAATACCCGCGTGTTCACCAATGAGGTCCCGAACAAGCGTTACTTCTCGCCGGCTTCCCTGCGCCGCAGGAGTGTTCGCTAACGCACTGTTGGCCGAGGGATGCGTCCCCGCCCACAGGAAGTGGCGACCCGACATACCGGCAATCGTAAGGTTGCCGGTATGTTTACAGTTATTCCCGGCTTTGCCGGTCAGAGACACAGTTCAATACAACATAATAGGCAATCTGAATGGCTAAAAGGTTGATGTGCAAGACTCTGGGCGCTGCCTGCCTTGGACTTTCCATGGTCTGGTCTGCCCCTGCAGCGTTTGCGCTTGCAGATATCATCGAAACCCCGGCCCGGCCGACGGATCTGGCCCCGGAAAATCTTCTCACCGATGCGACCCGGGTTGGGGATCGCATTGTGGCCGTGGGAGAACGCGGCCATATCATCTACTCGGATGATGAGGGGAAAACCTGGGTTCAGGGTGAGGTACCTGTTTCTGTGACCCTGACAGGGATCGATTTTGGCTCCGACAGCCATGGCTGGGCCGTGGGCCACAGCGGCGTTGTCCTCCATACCAGCGACGCCGGGGCCACCTGGGACCTTCAGATTGACGGTATCCGCGCCATGGAACTGGCCATTGAGAGCCGGGAAGAGCAGATTGCCGCCATGGAGGAGCGCATCGAAGAAGCGCCCGAAGAAGAGAAAGAGGATCTCGAGTGGGCACTGGACGACCTTTACTTTGCCCTCGAGAACATTCAGGCGGATATGGACATTGGTCCAGTTAACCCGCTGCTGGATGTCTGGTTTGAAAACGAGAACCGCGGTTTTGTGGTAGGCGCTTACGGTATGTTCCTGCGCACCATGGACGGTGGTGAGACCTGGAAAGACTGGGCGCCAAGAATTGATAACCGGCAGAACTTCCATCTCAATGGCATTACCCGGATCACGGGTGGTGCACTGGTGGTCGTTGGTGAAGCCGGTCAGATACATGTCTCTGTAGACGGTGGTGAGACCTTTGAGCGCCGTGAGGCGCCTTATGAAGGCTCCCTGTTCGGTGTCATCGGTACAGGCCGGGTGAACGAGATGCTCGCCTTCGGCCTTCGTGGCAACATGCTGTTCTCTTCAGACCTCGGCAGAAGCTGGCGGATGGTCCCCAATTCAGCTGGGGCTACGCTCAACGACGGCGTCGTTTCGGAAGATGGTCGTATCACCCTGGTAGGTAATAGTGGTGCGGTACTGATGAGCACCAATGGCGCCGAAACCTTCCGCGAGCATTTCAGAAGTGATCGTGAAGGTGTCATGAGCGCGGTGCCTATCTCAGGAACAGACCTGCTGATTGTCGGCGAAGGTGGCGTAAAAATCACAGACGCCCGTGGAAGAAACCTTCAATAACGCCCTGATGTGGCAACAACCGAACGAATAATAGAGGGGCTTTTGAATGTCCAACCCTAAGCATGACAAGGGCGAGCACTATCTGACCACGCCCAAGGCCGAACCCTTTCTCGAAAGGCTGATCTTCAATAATCGGCCAATCATTCTTGTCGTCTTCGCCGTGTTGACGCTGTTTCTGGGGTATAACGCCGTCAAGATCCAGCCGGATGCCAGCTTCGAGCGAATGATTCCGCTTGAGCATCCCTACATTGTAAATATGCTTGAGCACCGGGATGATCTTGAAAACCTCGGTAACTTCGTTCGTATCGCCGTCGAGGTAGAAGAGGGCGATATTTTCACCCAAGAGTACATGGAAACCCTGAAGCAGATCACCGACGAGGTTTTTTATCTCAACGGCGTGGATCGTTCGGGTCTCAAATCCCTCTGGACGTCGAATGTCCGCTGGGTTGAGGTTACCGAACAGGGTTTTCAGGGTGGCACTGTCATACCGGACGGCTATGACGGCTCCCGGGACAGTCTGGAGAAGCTTCGCCAGAACGTTCTTCGTTCCAACGAAGTCGGGCGCCTGATCTCTGATAACTTCCAATCAACGATCGTTTACGCGCCGCTGTACGAGAAGAATCCGGAGACCGGTGAGGCTCTGGACTACGGCGAATTTTCCCGTCAGCTTGAAGAAAAGATTCGTGAAAAGTACGAAGAACAGAACCCGAACATCAAGATTCATATAGTCGGTTTCGCCAAGAAGGTCGGCGATCTGATTGAGGGGATTGGTTCTATTGCCTGGTTTGCAGGGATTACCATTCTGCTGACCACGCTGCTTCTGTTCTGGTACTCGCGGGCTATTGCCGGCACCCTGGTTCCTGTCTTTACCTCAATCATTGCAGTGTTCCTGCAGTTGGGTACGCTTCGGCTGCTGGGCTACGGGCTGGATCCTTATTCGGTGCTGGTGCCATTCCTGGTGTTTGCGATTGGTATCAGTCACGGCGTTCAGATTGTGAATGCCATGGCGGTTGAAGCTGCCAAGGGCTTTGATGCGGTGACCGCTGCGCGCCTGGCTTTCCGTGCTCTTTACATTCCGGGCATGCTGGCTCTGATTTCGGATGCCTTTGGTTTCCTGACCCTGTTCTTTATCGAGATCGACGTTATCCGGGACCTGGCTGTTGCCGCAGGTATTGGTGTGGCGTTCGTGATCTTCACCAACCTGGTTTTGCATGTATTGATTATGTCCTATGTCGGTATCTCCAAAGGGGGTATTCGTCACGTGCAGAATCACGGCGAAAAACAGGATCGGAAATGGCGTGTTTTGTCCTACTTCTCCCATCCGGGCGTTGCGCCAATTTCGTTGTTGATT
The DNA here is from genome assembly GCF_056859395.1 of Marinobacter sp. L-80. NCBI lineage: Bacteria > Pseudomonadati > Pseudomonadota > Gammaproteobacteria > Pseudomonadales > Marinobacteraceae > Marinobacter > Marinobacter sp. L-80. Next base: position 120,493 of record NZ_JBSXOI010000061.1, on the reverse strand, counting down.
GCTGTAATTGGTCTCGGTCTTGGTCTTTATTACAAGCAGGACCTGAAGATTGGCGACCTGGATCAGGGTGCGCCTGAGCTTCGTGCGGACTCCCGCTACAACAAGGACAATGCCTACATCATCAATAATTACTCGACCAGTGCGGATGTATTGGTGGTGATGGTCAAAACACCGGAAGAGCAGTGCACGCAGTATAATGTGCTGCGGGCCATGGATACTCTGCAGTGGGAGCTTCAGAACACGCCGGGCGTTCAGTCTTCGGTATCACTTGCAGATGTTTCCAAGATGGTGACCAAGGCTCTGAACGAGGGCAACTGGAAGTGGTATGAGATCTCCCGCAACCAGACCATTATCAATGCGTCCATTCGTGAGGCGCCTGCCGGGTTGATCAACACTGATTGCAGCCTGACGCCAGTACTGGTCTTCCTTGAGGACCACAAGGCAGAAACTCTGGAAACCGTCGTTGAGCGCGTCGAACAGTTTGCCGGGAACAACAGCACTGATGAGCACAGGTTCCTGCTAGCGGCGGGTAACGCCGGTGTCGAGGCCGCTACTAACGAGGTTATCTCCGGCGCCAAGGATAAGATGCTGATCCTCGTTTACAGTGTGGTGAGTTTGCTGTGCTTCGCGACCTTCCGTTCGATCCGTGCGGTGCTGTGTATCGTGATACCTCTGGGGCTGACTTCGGTCCTCTGTGAGGCAATCATGGCGGTATCTGGCATCGGTATCAAAGTGGCCACCCTGCCGGTGATTGCCCTCGGGGTCGGTATCGGTGTCGACTACGGCATCTATATCTACAGCAAGCTGGAGAAATACCTGCTGGAAGGCAAGACCCTTCAGGACGCGTACTATGAAACCCTGCGCTCGACGGGCAAGGCCGTTATGTTTACTGGCGTGACCCTGGGTCTGGGCGTTGTTACCTGGATATTCTCGCCAATCAAGTTCCAGGCTGACATGGGCTTCCTGCTGTTCTTCATGTTCCTCTGGAATATGGTGGGGGCTATCTGGCTGTTGCCGGCTTTGGCCCGGTTCCTGCTGCGGCCGGATCAGATGCTTGCCAAGGCCCGAGCTGCGAAATAACATTCGCACTGACCTGCAAAAAAGCCCGCACTGCGGGCTTTTTTGTTGTCTGGTCAACCGGTTAGCGAGCTAATCCGTGCTTTATTTATGACGTGAAGTGGTCTATGTTTTACCGTGACCGTATGTCTTGCCCGCCCTACAGGCGGTCATCTAATTACAACGAGCAGAAAAAGGAAGAACTCACATGACACTGAAACTGAAAGCCTCCGCATTTGCTGTCGCTGCCGCAGTCAGCCTGGGTGCTGCTTCAACCTCTGTTTCCGCGCAGGAGCAGCGTTTCGTGACCATCGGTACCGGCGGTGTAACCGGTGTTTACTATCCGGCCGGCGGTGCGATCTGTCGTCTGGTGAACATGGACCGTAAAGAGCATGGAATCCGCTGCTCCGTTGAGAGTACCGGTGGTTCCGTATACAACCTGAATGCGATTCGCCAGGGCGAACTCGATCTGGCCGTAGCCCAGTCCGACTGGCAGTACCACGCGTACAACGGCACCAGCCAGTTCAAGGACGATGGCGCGAACAAGGACCTTCGGGCGGTGTTTTCCCTGCATCCGGAGCCGTTCACCGTTGTTGCCAGCAAGGGCTCAGGCATCAAAACCTTTGAAGACCTGGAAGGCAAGCGGGTATCTGTCGGCAACCCCGGTTCAGGGCAGCGCGCCACTGCTGAAGTCCTGATGGATGAGATGGGCTGGACGCTGGACAAGTTCTCACTGGCTGCCGAAATCAAGGCCGCGGAGCAGTCCCAGGCCCTGTGTGACGGTAACATTGATGCCTTCTTCTACACGGTTGGCCACCCCTCTGGTGCAATCAAGGAAGCGACCACCTCCTGTGACAGTGTACTGGTTAACGTTGATAACGCTGCCACACAGAAGCTGATCGACGAAAACCCGTACTATCGTAAGGCAGTCATCCCTGGTGGTATGTATCGTGGCAGTGACGATGACGTTACCACCTTCGGCGTTGCGGCAACCTTTGTGTCATCCACTGATGTGCCCGATGACGTTGTTTACGCGGTTGTGAAGGCTGTTTTCGAGAACTTCGACAGCTTCAAGCGCCTGCATCCTGCATTTGCCAACCTGAACAAGGAAGAAATGGTCTCTGATGCCCTGAGTGCGCCTCTGCACCCGGGTGCTGCCAAGTACTACAAAGAAGCTGGTCTGATCGACTGATCTGCCTGCACTCCGTCACAGCGGGCTCAAGCCCGCTGTGACGCCCTTTCAGAGATTGATTTTTACGTACGGGACTAATTTATGGCGACGAGCGATCCGGCTAACGGAGCTGGTGCTGGTGGTAGCAGTAATGTAGACCAGATCCTGCAGACTGAAACCGGGGGCAGGGCGACCAGCGGATATGCTGCGGTTATTCTTTTTATCGTTCCCCTGGTGTGGTCGTTGTTTCAGCTCTGGATTGCGTCACCGCTGCCCTATATCTTCAATTTCGCAATCTTTAATTCCACGGAAGCGCGCTCGATCCATCTTGCGTTTGCCGTTTTCCTGGCGTTTTCTGCCTTCCCGATGATCAAGGGGCGGCATGTAAATATCGTCCCCATCTATGACTGGATTCTGGCGCTTGTTGCCGCTTTCTGCGCCTCATACCTCTACGTTTTTTACGAAGAGCTTTCAACGCGGCCCGGCGCGCCGATCACCCAGGATCTGTGGGTTGCGCTTATCGGTCTCGTGCTTTTGCTGGAAGCCACGCGTAGGTCGCTCGGGCTCCCGCTGACTATCGTTGCTGCGGTCTTCATCACATACTCGATTGCCGGCCCCTATATGCCGGATGTGATTGCCCATAAAGGCGTGAGCCTCAGTAAGCTGGCGTCGCACCAGTGGTTGGGCACTGAGGGCGTGTTTGGCGTTGCACTTGGGGTTTCCACGAGCTTCGTCTTTCTGTTCGTGTTGTTTGGCGCGCTGCTTGAGAGAGCAGGCGCCGGTAATTACTTTATTAAAGTCGCCTATGCCATGTTGGGGCATATGCGTGGTGGTCCCGCCAAAGCTGCGGTGGTTTCCAGTGGTTTAAGCGGCGTTATTTCCGGTTCGTCTATTGCCAACGTCGTCACTACCGGCACGTTCACCATTCCGCTGATGAAGCGGGTTGGTTTTCCGGCTACCAAGGCCGGCGCAGTGGAAGTGGCCGCATCAACCAACGGCCAGCTGACACCTCCCATCATGGGCGCGGCCGCTTTCCTGATGGTCGAATATGTGGGTATCTCCTACCTGGAGGTCATCAAGCACGCCATCCTCCCTGCGATGATTTCCTATGTGGCACTGATTTATATCGTGCACCTTGAGGCCTGCAAGCTGAACATGCAGGGCATTGAGCGTCTCAACAAGCCGACTCTTGCCCAGCGGATGCTGAATTGGGTCGTTATCCTCATCGGCCTGAGTGTGCTGACCCTGGTGGTGTATTACGGGATCGGCTGGACGAAAACGCTTTTCGGTGAAGCGGCGATGTGGGTGTTGGCACCTTTGCTGGTGCTGATCTATATCGGCCTGGTTGGCTATGCCACCCGATTTCCGGAACTCGAGGAAGACGATCCGGATAAGGACATGGGCGAATTGCCGCCGGTTGGCCCAACTGTAAAGACCGGGCTGTACTTTCTTCTGCCCGTTGTAGTGCTGGTCTGGTGCCTTACTGTTGAGCGTTTCTCGCCACAGCTGTCGGCGTTCTGGGCCACGCTGTTCATGATTTTCATTGTTGTTACACAGCGACCGTTGAAGGCCTTTTTCTACAAGCACGGCAACTTCCTCACTGCGTTCAAGGATGGCGTGTTTGATCTTGCGCATTCGCTCGCCACCGGTGCCCGAAACATGGTGGGTATTGGCGTGGCAACTGCCACCGCCGGTATCGTGGTGGGTACGGTTACCCTGACCGGTATTGGCCTGGTGATGACCGAATTTGTCGAGTTCCTGTCTGGCGGCAACCTGCTGCTGATGCTGATCTTCACGGCCATTATCAGCCTGATCCTCGGCATGGGTTTGCCGACCACTGCCAACTACATCGTTGTGTCCACGCTGATGGCGCCGGTAATCGTCACTCTGGGCGCCCAGAATGGGCTGATCGTGCCGCTGATTGCGGTGCATCTGTTTGTGTTCTACTTTGGCATTCTGGCGGACGATACGCCGCCCGTGGGGTTGGCGGCTTATGCCGCCGCTGCCATATCCGGCGCCGATCCCATACGAACGGGTATCCAGGGCTTCACCTACGACATCCGTACGGCGATCCTCCCGTTCATGTTTATTTTCAATACCCAGTTGTTGCTCATTGGGTTGACCGGATGGTTTGACCTGCTGGTTACGATCTTCAGTGCAGTCACTGCGATGCTGGTCTTTTCCGCGGCCACGCAGGGGTTCTGGTTTACCAAGAGCTATAAGTGGGAATCGCTGTTATTGCTGCTGATTACGTTCACCATGTTCCGGCCCGGCTTCTGGTGGGATATGGTTTACCCGCCCACGGCAGATCGGCCCGGCGCCGAGATCATGGAGTATGTTGAGGATGTGCCAGCAGACAAACCGATTGTCCTGAAGGCTTCCGGGATGACGATTGACGGCGACGAGGTGACCACCTATGTGCGGCTTGAGATTCCCGCTGGCGACACGCCCGAGCAACGTCTGATGGACGCCGGCCTTGAACTCAGCCCGGATGGCGAAAAGATGGCGGTAGACTTCGTTGGTTTCGGTAGCCCGGCGGAGGATGCTGGCATCCAGTTTGGCTGGACCATCGATGCCGTGCAGGTTGACCTGGAACGGCCGCCAAAAGAGCTGATGTTCATTCCTGCTCTGGTGTTACTCGGCCTTCTGGCGTTTGGTCAGTTGCGTCGGCGGGCCAGGGAGGAAGCCGCCGGCCAGCCAGCCTGACGCCACACCTGTCCGTGCAAACCCGGCATTAACCTGCCGGGTTTTTTTCTGTTAGACTTCGCCTCGAAGCGGCCCGCGGTTTGTATCGCGCCGTGCCGTCACCATGTGGTCTCTGGTATAGATCACCGCTGAGTAACCAACAGGAGCCTTTCATGCCCGTCGTAACCCTGCCCGATGGTAGCCATCGCAGTTTTGCCGAACCCGTAACCGTTCATGATGTCGCCGCCGATATCGGCGCTGGCCTTGCCAAAGCCGCCCTTGCCGGAAAGGTGGATGGCCAGCTCGTGGACACCAGTTATCGCATCGAAAACGATGCCGAGCTGGCAATCGTCACCGAGCGTGATGAAGACGGCGTTGATATCATTCGCCATTCTACGGCGCACTTGATGGCCATGGCTGTCCAGGAACTGTTTCCAGGAGCCCAGGTCACCATTGGCCCGGTTATCGACAATGGCTTCTACTACGACTTCAAGTACGACCGCCCGTTCACCAATGAGGATCTGGCGCGGATCGAGAAGCGGATGGAAGAGCTCTCCAAACAGGACTTGCCGGTTTCTCGCTCCATCATGTCCCGCGATGAGGCGATCAAGCTCTTTGAGGATATGGGCGAAGAATACAAGGTCCGTATCATTCAGGACATTCCCGGCGATGAGGACCTTTCATTTTACAGCCAGGGCGATTTTATCGACCTGTGCCGCGGTCCCCACGTTCCCAGCACCGGCAAGCTGAAGGCCTTCAAACTGACCAAGGTGGCCGGCGCGTATTGGCGTGGCGACACCAGCAATGAGCAGCTTCAGCGCGTGTACGGAACCGCCTGGGGTAACAAGAAAGATCTCAAAGCCTATTTGCACCGTCTGGAAGAGGCCGAGAAGCGGGATCACCGGAAGGTCGGCAAGAAGCTTGGCTTGTTCCATATGCAGGAAGAAGCACCGGGCATGGTTTTCTGGCACCCGGATGGCTGGTCGCTGTATCAGGAAGTTGAGCAATACATGCGCCGCAAGCAGCAGGAGCATGGCTACAAGGAGATCAAGACACCACAGGTGGTGTCACGGACCCTGTGGGAGAAGTCAGGGCACTGGGACAAGTTCAAGGACGACATGTTCACCACCGAGTCGGAGAAGCACGACTACGCCATCAAGCCCATGAACTGTCCCTGCCACGTGCAGGTCTTCAACCAGGGTCTGAAAAGCTACAAGGATCTGCCCCTGAGACTGGCGGAATTCGGCTCCTGCCACCGGAACGAGGCCTCCGGGGCGCTGCATGGACTGATGCGTGTTCGGGGCTTTACCCAGGACGATGCCCACATTTTCTGCGAAGAAGATTCTATTCAGCAGGAAGTCTCGGCATTTATTGAAATGCTGCACGAGATCTACACAGACTTCGGGTTTACCGAAATCCTGTACAAGCTCTCAACCCGTCCGGAAAAACGGGTTGGCTCCGATGAGGTCTGGGACAAGGCGGAAGCCGCCCTGGAAGAAGCGTTGAATCGCGAAGGGGTAGACTGGGAATTGCTGCCAGGCGAAGGCGCCTTCTACGGACCCAAAATCGAGTTCTCGCTGAAAGACTGTATCGGACGGGTATGGCAGTGTGGCACTATTCAGGTGGACTTCTCGATGCCGGGTCGTCTGGGTGCGCAGTATGTTGCCGATAATTCCGAGCGGAAGACCCCGGTCATGCTGCACAGGGCGGTATTGGGATCCTTTGAACGTTTTATTGGTATCCTGATCGAGGAATACGAAGGTGCATTCCCGACCTGGCTGGCGCCGACTCAGGTGGCTATCCTCAATATCACCGATAATCAGCGTGATTATTGTCAGAATCTGGCGAAAAAGTGGGATTCTTTGGGCTATAGGGTTAATGCTGACTTGAGAAACGAGAAGATCGGCTTTAAAATCCGCGAGCATACTCTTAACAAGGTTCCCTACCTTGTCGTTGTCGGTGACAAAGAAGTCGACAACAACGCCGTTGCGGTGAGAACCCGCAAGGGCGAAGATTTGGGAACTTTATCGCTTGAAGCGTTTGAGCAATTCTTAAGTGAAGATGTTGAACGCAAGGGCAAAACAAAGACGGAGATCTGATTATTAAACAGCGAGCGAATCGGGGTGGGCGCACACCAAAGGCGCCTATCAATGAGAATATTGACGCAACCGAAGTCCGACTGATTGACGCAGAAGGCAATCAGGTCGGTGTAGTACCAATAGAGGATGCTCTCAAGCAAGCAGAAGAGGCATCTCTTGACCTGGTCCAGGTTACGGATTCCGATCCGATCGTCTGTAAGATAATGGACTACGGCAAGAAAATCTTCGACGAGAAGAAGGCCAAGGCGGCTGCCAAGAAAAAGCAGAAGCAGACGCAGGTCAAAGAGCTTAAGTTCCGTCCAGGAACTGAAGAAGGGGATTATCAGGTCAAACTACGCAACCTGGTACGTTTCCTTGAAAACGGGGACCGCGGCAAAATCACTATCCGCTTCCGTGGCCGTGAGATGGCACACCAGGAAATTGGTATGCAGCTCATGCAGCGCATAGAAGCAGATATTGAAGAGCTTGCCCAGGTAGAGATGCGGCCGAAAATGGAAGGCCGGCAGATGACCATGGTTGTGGCGCCCCGCAAGAAGAAGTGAACCTGATCGGGTGCTTGTCCCCCGCGCATGCGGGGGATTTGTCGTTCAGGGGCACATTATTGTTTATTTAAAAATAGAATGCGGAGTTTTAAAAAATGCCTAAGATGAAAACCAAAAGCGGAGCCACCAAGCGGTTCAAGAAAACCGCCACCGGCTTCAAGCACAAGCAGTCCTTCACCAGTCACATCCTGACCAAGAAGAGCCCGAAGCGTAAGCGTCAGCTGCGCGGCACCAAGCTCATCGCCAAGTCGGATGTTGCATCTATCAAGCGTATGACCGCGTGCTGATCCAGCCGCGAGTATCATTCCTTAGAAAGTACAGGTAGAAGGATTAAAGTATGGCTCGTGTAAAACGTGGTGTGGTCGCACGCCGTCGTCACAAAAAGATTCTCAATCAGGCCAAAGGTTACTACGGCGCTCGTAGCCGGGTATTCCGTGTAGCCAAGCAAGCGGTTATCAAGGCCGGTCAGTACGCCTACCGTGACCGTCGTAACCGCAAGCGTGCTTTCCGCGCTCTGTGGATTGCCCGTATCAATGCTGGTGCCCGCGCTAACGGTCTGTCTTACAGCCGTCTGATCGCTGGTCTGAAAAAGGCTAACGTTGAAATCGATCGTAAGGTTCTGGCCGATCTGGCCATGAACGAGCAGCAGGCGTTTGCCGCTGTTGTTGAGAAGGCCAAAGCGTCCCTGTGATCGCTTAGCTCTTTCATCGATTGCTGATCGATATGGGCGTCTCATGATTTCATGACGGCGCCTCCTGATAGGGGAAGGGCACGCTCTTCCCCTATTTTTGTTTTTGAAGTTACGTTTTTAAGCACTTCCATTTCTGGTTTGGAGCAGGGTCAATGGAAAACCTGGAGCAACTGGTTCAGGACGGGCTGGCAGCAGTTGATAGCGCCGACAGCCTGCAGGCACTTGATCAAATTCGTGTTGAGTATCTTGGCAAGAAGGGTGTGATTACCCAGCAGGCGAAAACTCTGGGCAAGCTTTCTGCTGAGGAGCGCCCTGCCGCCGGCCAGAAAATCAATGAAGCCAAGGGGCAGGTCGAAGAAGCCATCAATGCCCGGCGAAGCGATCTTGAACGTGCCGCCATCGAGCAGAAACTTGCCAGTGAATCCATTGATGTGACTCTGCCTGGCCGTGGTCAGGACCTGGGTGGATTGCACCCGGTTACCCGCACCCTCCAGCGGATCGAGCATTTCTTCGCCCGGGCCGGCTATACCGTCGAGCAGGGGCCCGAGATCGAAGACGATTACCACAACTTCGAGGCCCTCAACATCCCTGGCCATCACCCTGCTCGCGCGATGCACGATACGTTCTATTTTAACCCGGGCACCCTGCTGCGAACTCACACTTCGCCGGTACAGATTCGAACCATGGAAGCGGGCAAGCCACCATTCCGGATGATCTGCCCGGGCCGGGTTTACCGCTGTGATTCGGATATGACGCACACCCCCATGTTCCACCAGGTGGAGGGGTTGCTGGTCGAGAAAAATGTCAGCTTCGCGGATCTCAAAAGTACTGTTGAAGAATTCCTGCGAGTGTTCTTTGAGCGGGACCTTCAGGTCCGCTTTCGGCCCTCCTATTTCCCGTTTACGGAGCCCTCCGCAGAAGTGGACATTGAATGGGGTCGGGAAGCCGATGGCAGCATCAAGTGGCTTGAAGTCATGGGTTGCGGAATGGTGCATCCCAAGGTGTTTGAATATTGCGGAATCGATGCCGAGGAATACCGTGGCTTCGCATTCGGTCTGGGGGTAGAGCGCCTGGCCATGCTTCGCTACGGCGTGAACGATCTGCGTATGTTTTTCGAAAATGATCTGCGCTTCCTGCGCCAGTTCCGTTAACCGGCAAGATCACGGCATCCAATCAAACAGGCATAACCGCATCAGGACAAGGCAATAACCATGAAATTCAGTGAACAGTGGCTGCGCGAGTGGGTTAACCCGCAAATCGATACCCAGGAATTAATGGACCAGATCACCATGGCAGGTCTGGAAGTGGACGGTTTCGAGCCGGTGGCCGGTCAATTCAGCGGCGTGGTCGTTGGAGAAGTTCAGTCAGTAGGGCCACATCCTGATGCAGACAAGCTGCGGGTTTGCCAGGTCAGTGATGGTGCCTCCGAGGTTCAGGTGGTCTGTGGCGCTCCCAATGTCCGTGAAGGTATGAAGGTTCCTTTTGCCGTGGTGGGGGCGGTTCTGCCCGGTGATTTCAAAATCAAGAAGGCCAAGCTTCGCGGTCAGCCTTCTGAGGGCATGCTTTGTTCCGAGTCAGAGCTTGGGCTCTCCGATAATCACGATGGCCTGATGGAGCTCCCGGCGGACGCACCGGTGGGGCAGGACGTGGCCGATTACCTGAAGCTGAACGATGTCACCATTGATGTGGATCTGACTCCGAATCGCGCCGATTGCCTGTCTATCAAGGGTATCGCCCGTGAAGTGGGTGTTCTGAACAGCATGCTGGTCAACAGCCCGGCAATCGAGCCCGTGGAATCGGTGCACTCTGAAGTGCCTGATATCCGGGTGGAGGCGCCGGCAGGCTGCCCGCGGTACCTTGGCCGTATTCTGCGCAATGTGAACCTGCAGGCGGAATCGCCCCTGTGGATGCAGGAAAAGCTTCGCCGTTCAGGTATTCGCTCCATTGATGCCGCCGTGGATGTCACCAACTACGTCATGCTGGAACTAGGCCAGCCCATGCACGCCTTCGATCGTGACGAAATCCAGGGCGGGATCGTTGTCCGCATGGCGCGAATTGGTGAAAAGCTCGTTCTGCTGGATGGTCAGGAGGTCGAGCTCACCCAGGGAACGCTGGTGATCGCGGATCATGAGAAGCCGATTGCCATTGCCGGTGTCATGGGCGGTGAGCATTCCGGAGTCAGTCCGAAAACGCGGGACCTGGTGCTGGAATCCGCTTACTTCGATCCGATTACGCTGGCGGGCAAGGCTCGTCACTATGGTTTGCACACTGACGCATCGCACCGGTTCGAGCGAGGTGTTGACTACAAGTTGGCGCGGGATGCGATGGAGCGGGCCACCCGGTTGCTGATGGACATCGTTGGTGGTGAGCCTGGCGAAATCGTCGAAGTTGCCAGCGATGAGGATATTCCCGAGGATCGGGTTGTCGACCTGCGATCCCGCCGGCTTAACGATGTTCTGGGTATGGAAATTGATCGCACCACCGTCGAGGAGATCCTGACCCGACTTGGTCTGCGGGTCGAGAAGCTCCTGAAAAACGGTTGGCGGGTCAGTGTGCCCAGCTTCCGCCCGGACATCTCCATTGAAGAAGACCTGATTGAGGAAGTGGGGCGGATTTATGGCTACAACAATCTGCCTGTAACCGAGCCTACGGGCTCACTCGGTCTGCGCCCGGAGCAGGAAGCTGTTCGCCCGGTATCGGCCATCCGCAACTTCTTTGTGGATCATGGGTACCAGGAGGCGGTGACCTACAGCTTTGTCGATCCTAAGGTTCAGCAACTGGTGGACCCCGATCGTCAGGGCATCGCGCTGGCCAATCCGATTTCTTCGGATCTGTCGGTGATGCGTACCAGCCTCTGGAGTGGCTTGTTGAAAACCGTGGCCCATAACCAGAATCGCCAGCAGCCGCGCATACGTCTGTTCGAAACCGGTCTGCGCTTCCTCCAGGAGGGCGAGCGGATTGATCAACAACCGATGTTGGCCGGTGTGGTGGTTGGCAGCCAGTATCCTGAAAACTGGGCAAACGGTCGCAGAACCGCGGATTTCTTTGATGTAAAAGGGGATTTGGAGAGTCTGTTCAGTCTGCTGGGCATTGAGATCCATTTTGTTGGCAGCCAGCATCCTGCGCTGCACCCGGGACAGACTGCAGAACTCATGCGCGACGGCGAGCACGTGGGCTGGCTGGGGACTCTGCATCCACAAGTTCAGAAAAATCTTGAACTTAATGGCACGATCCTGATGTTTGAGCTATTCTTGAATTCAATCGTTACCGGATATGTGCCTAATTTCAAAGAAATTTCAAAATTCCCGGAAGTTCGTCGGGATTTGGCTATTATTATCGGAAGCGAGGTAGCGTTCGCCGATGTGGAGCGTGTAGCGAGAAAGCATGCCGGCGAGCAGCTGACAGCGTTGCGTGCGTTCGATGTCTATGAGGGCGAGAGTCTGGGTGAGGGTAACCGAAGCCTGGCTCTGAGTCTGTTCTGGCAGCACCCCGAACGTACATTGAACGAGGATGAAGTGCATTCGCTCTTCAACGGTGTGATCGACGCATTGAAAGAAGAGCTGGGGGCAACACTGAGGAGTTGAGAGATGGCGGCTTTGACGAAAGCGGAAATGGCGGAGCGGTTGTACGAGGAATTGGGCCTGAACAAACGCGAAGCCAAGGAAATGGTAGAAGCTTTTTTCGATGAGATCAGAGGCGCTCTCAGCCACAACGAGCAGGTGAAGCTGTCGGGTTTCGGTAACTTCGATCTGCGGGACAAGAAGCAGCGGCCGGGACGGAACCCGAAAACCGGTGAAGAGATTCCGATCAGTGCACGGCGTGTCGTTACGTTTCGCCCGGGACAAAAACTAAAGCAAAAAGTAGAAGCGTATGCTGGAACCCAGTCATAACAACGAACTTCCCACCATTCCGGGGAAGCGTTATTTCACCATTGGTGAAGTAGCGGAGCTGTGTGCTGTGAAAGCACACGTCCTGCGGTATTGGGAGCAGGAGTTTCCGCAGCTGTCGCCGGTAAAGCGTCGGGGCAACCGTCGGTACTATCAACGGGCGGACGTTATTACCATCCGCCAGATTCGTAGCCTTCTCTATGACCAGGGCTACACTATCGGTGGCGCGAAGCAGAAGCTGAGCAGTCACGAGGTGAAAGACGATACCTCCCAGTACAAGCAGCTGATCCGGCAGATGATTACAGAGCTGGAAGAGGTGCTCGAGGTTCTCAACGCGCCGGTCAAATAATGCTTCCGAAGCTTTGAAGAAAAAACGGGATAGCGAGAAGCTGCCCCGGTTTTTTTATGCCTGCAGGTTTATTGCTTCTTGCAGGTCTTGATGCCCAGAATTGAATAGGCGGGGCAGTTGCCCACTGCGGCAGTGGCCAGAGGAACGATGCCAATCCAGCCCCAGGCGGTTTGTGGGCCCACAAATACGAGCGCCAGAAGTACAATGCCGACAATGGCGCGTATGATACGGTCCGCAGATCCCATATTGATGCTCATGATCCATTCTCCTTGGTTGATTTGAGGCAGTAAGGCCACTCTAACGCCTGCTCCCGGGCTGTTCAGTGATAAAGTCACACAAGGAAAAGCACTGGATAAGCTAGTCTCGTTAACTATGGAAAAACTGACGTTGCAACACAGCATTCTTGAAACATTGCCGGAATCCCTTCGGCGGGACGCTCTGAACGGACTGCAGGCGATTCAATTTGAGCATGGAAAGGTGCTTTTTAGAGCGGGAGATCCGTGTCAGGGCCTTCCACTGGTGCTCCATGGCAGTGTAAAGGTTCAGATGACAGGGCTGTCGGGGAATAGCATCGTCCTGTACCGGATGGGCGCGGATGACATTTGCACGCTCTCGATCGGGTGCCTGATGACCGGTGACGGCTTTCGCGCAGAGGCCGTGGTTGAGGAGGATGCCAAAGTGTTGATGGTGCCCAGGGGGTTGTTCGATCGGCTCATGGACCAGTCCGCCGATTTCCGGCTGGGCATAATGGAGTCTTACGGTCGCCGCCTGAACGATCTGATGCTGCTGGTGGAGGAGGTTGCGTTCAGGCGAATGGACGAACGACTTCTTCACTGGCTTGAGGCAAGAGCCGGGCACCGCGCAATCACCATCACCCACCAGGAGCTTGCCATTGAGCTCGGCACAGCGAGAGAGGTGATAAGCAGGCTGCTCAAAGAGCTTGAGCGAAAGGGCAGGTTGCGTCTCGCGCGCGGCAAAATTGAATTTACGGGTTCGTTTGCCGAGTAAGTGCCTATAACAAAAAGCCCGGACCTTTCGGCCCGGGCTTTTTGTCGGAATCTGGTCGGGACGGTAGGATTTGAACCTACGACCCCTTGCACCCCATGCAAGTGCGCTACCAAGCTGCGCTACGCCCCGATTCGCTCTTTGCCACATCGAAACTTGAGAGTATTCTCAGTGGCTTAGCGGGAGCGAAGTCTACACGAGCCCATGGAAAAAATAAACATCCGACGGCGATTTTGATCGCAATTTTTAGCGTAGCTTGGTCTCCCGAAGTTTGAGGATGAATTCCGGTGGTTCGAAAGTATCCGCCCGGGCTGATTCCCAGTACTTATCGAACACAGTCAGGTCTGTTTTTCCCTCCAGCAGGGCCCCCGGTTCAAGGAACGGGAAAAGGTCCATGTAAGAGTGAACTTCGGTTTTAGACACCCGCCGGACAACGTGTTCCGGACCAAGCTCGGATGGATGCTTGAGCCCGGAAGCCTCAAGCAGGTTTTGCAGCGCGTCCAGAGTATTCTTATGGTAGTTGTACACCCGCTGGCTCTTGAGCTCCACGTCGAGCTTGTTGCCGCGCCTGGGGTCCTGGGTGGCCACGCCGCTCGGACAACGCCCTGTGTGGCAACTGAGCGCCTGTATGCAGCCCAGGGAGAACATGTAGCCACGGGCCGCGTTGCACCAGTCCGCACCAAGGGCCAGGGTTCGGGCTATGTTGAAGGCCGAGGTGATCTTGCCCGCTGCGCCAATGGCGATGTCTTCCCGCAAATGGGTGCCGACCAGTGTGTTGTGAACCAGCAGAAGTGCCTCAGTCATGGGCATGCCAAGGCGGTTGATAAACTCCAGTGGAGCGGCTCCTGTGCCGCCTTCACCTCCGTCGACGACGATGAAATCAGGTTTTCGACCGGTTTCCAGCATGGCTTTGACGATGGCGAACCACTCCCAGGGGTGGCCAATGGCAAGCTTGAAGCCGACGGGCTTGCCGCCAGACAGTTCACGCAGACGGTCAATGAACTCAAGCATCTCGATGGGGGTTGAGAACGCCGAATGACTGGCGGGAGAAACGCAATCCTCACCCACCGAAACGCCCCGGGCTTCGGCGATCTCGGGAGTCACCTTTGCACCCGGCAAAATTCCGCCGTGGCCCGGTTTTGCACCCTGAGATAGTTTGAGTTCTATCATTTTGACCTGTTCAATCGTGGCGTTCTGCCGAAACATATCTTCGTTGAACGAACCGTCTTTGTGGCGACAGCCGAAGTACCCTGAGCCGATCTCCCAGACCAGATCGCCACCTGGCTGTCGGTGGTATCGGGAGATGGAGCCCTCTCCGGTGTCATGATAGAAACCGCCCATTCTGGCACCGGTATTCAGGCTGAGTATGGCGTTGGCGGAGAGTGAGCCGAAGCTCATGGCCGAAATATTGAACACACTTGCGCTGTACGGTTTTTCACAGTTTTTTCCGATCAGAATCCGGAAATCGCTTCCGCTCAGGCGGGCAGGGGCGAGGGAGTGGTTCATCCATTCGAATCCTTCCTCATACATGCCGAGTTGGGAGCCAAAAGGGCGCTTGTCGAGGACATTCTTCGCGCGCTGATACACGATTGTGCGTTGCTCCCGAGAGAAGGGACGCTCCTCGGTGTCTGACTGGATAAAATACTGGCGGATTTCTGGCCCGACGGATTCGAGCAGGTACCGGAAGTTGGCCATGATCGGGTAATTCCGGCTGACCGTGTGCCGTCTTTGCAGCAGGTCGTAGGTGCCAAGGGCTGCGAAGGCACCAAAGATCAGCGGAAACGCCAAGCTTACGCCTGCGAACATGACCAGTCCAAAAGAGACGATAAAGCCGATGATGCTGAGCGCGTAGGCCGAATAGCGAAGCGGAAAGGTCTTGGTTTTTTCCATGGGATCCTCTGGTTGTCTCACAAAACCGGCTCGACCCGCTCACCGGATAAAGAAGAGTTTAGTCCTACGAAGCGGAGTTCTGCCGCGATTGGTCCGGACTTTGGCTGGTCCGTTGTCGATCATGGTCTATGATAAATATCAAGGCGGCGGCAATAATTGTAGTTTTGATGTTTTGAACTCAAAACATTATGATAACGCGCTTGTAATGTTTGAACTCCGATTCTGAATAAACGAATTATCAACTCAGGAGGCTCCAAAACGTGGGCAAGGTAGTCAAAGACGAATATTCGACGGACTACGTGGCCGGCCAGGACAATATCACACCGTTCGGGCTGGATCTTCACGCACCGGTATTTCCGATTACGGCAATACTGGTTGTTGCGTTCGTGATAGGGACCCTGATGTTCCCAGGGGAAGCGAAGGAGCTTCTCGATGGAACAAAGTGGGACATTATCGCGACGTTTGACTGGTTTTTCCTGATCAGTGCCAATATTTTCGTGGTTGTGTGCCTGGCGTTGATCTTCCTGCCAATGGGCAAGATCCGTATAGGCGGCCAGGATTGCAAACCTGAGTTCTCCACAATTTCGTGGTTCTGCATGCTTTTCGCGGCTGGCATGGGTATTGGTCTCATGTTCTGGGCCGTTGCCGAGCCGGTGGCTTACTACACAGGATGGTATGAGACACCACTGAACGTAGAGGCGGGTACGAATGAAGCCCGCAATCTTGCGATGGGCGCGACTATGTACCACTGGGGTCTGCACCCCTGGGGCATCTATGCAATCGTAGCGCTCTCCCTGGCATTTTTTGCGTTTAACAAAAACATGCCGCTGACCATCCGCTCTGCTTTCTTCCCTCTGCTGAGAGATAAAGTGTGGGGCTGGCCTGGCCACATTATCGATGTTCTGGCGGTTGTAGCCACCATCTTTGGTCTTGCGACCTCCCTCGGTTTTGGTGCGCAGCAGGCAGCTTCCGGCCTCAATTACCTGTTTGGCATCGGCGCTGGAATCAATGTCCAGATGGCGATCATTGTCGGGGTTACAGCACTGGCGCTGATCTCAGTGCTCAGGGGCCTCGACGGAGGGGTGAAGGTCCTGAGTAACATCAACATGGGCGTA
This sequence comes from Marinobacter sp. L-80, assembly GCF_056859395.1. Lineage (NCBI taxonomy): Bacteria > Pseudomonadati > Pseudomonadota > Gammaproteobacteria > Pseudomonadales > Marinobacteraceae > Marinobacter > Marinobacter sp. L-80. The sequence goes on along the minus strand of NZ_JBSXOI010000061.1, from coordinate 104,003 downwards.
GCCGCCGTCTTGCTGTTGTTCGTTATCTTCGCCGGTCCAACCATGACCATTCTGGAAACCCTGTGGGTGACTTCTTCCAACTATGTTGGCAACGCGTTGCAGCTCAGTAACCCGTTTGGCCGTGAAGATGAGGCCTGGTTCCAGGGTTGGACTGTATTCTACTGGGCCTGGTGGATTTCCTGGTCACCGTTCGTAGGTATGTTTATTGCCCGTGTTTCCAAGGGACGTACCGTTCGTGAGTTTGTGACTGCAGTGCTGATCGTTCCGACCGTTATCACGGTTGTCTGGATGAGTGCTTTCGGTGGTGCTGCTATCGAACAGATTCAGCAGGGCGTTGGTGAACTGGCTGAGAACGGTCTGACTGAGGTTTCACTTGCGACCTTCCAGATGTTTGCGAATCTGCCGCTGACCGGGATCCTGTCATTCGTGGGCATTATTCTGGTGCTGGTGTTCTTCGTAACATCTTCGGATTCCGGCTCGCTGGTTATCGACAGCATCACAGCCGGCGGCAAGACCGACGCTCCGACCGCTCAGCGTGTGTTCTGGGTAGTTGCAGAGGGTGCCATTGCTGCAGCCCTGATCTTTGGTGGTGGTGAGGATGCGCTCGGCGCAATCCAGGCGACTGCGATCAGTGCTGGTCTGCCGTTTACGGTCGTTCTCCTGGTCATGACGTGGGGACTTTTGAAGGGCCTCAGTCACGAGCGTAAACTTCTGATTGCCAGAGGTGAGCTCGCCTAAGAGTGCTTTGAGATAAAAAAACCGGGGCCCTGGCCCCGGTTTTTTTATGTCTGATTAGCGCTCAGAAACTGGCGAACGTGTCCATGGCGAAACGAGAGCGTTCCAGTGGCGTGAAGTGTGGCCGCTTGAGAGCCTCAATAGCCCTCAGGCGAGGCAGAAGCCCTCGACCGTTTGCCATCTGGATCGCCAGCCCGGGTCTGGCGTTAAGTTCCAACAACAGTGGCCCTTCGTTGGCATCTACCACCAGATCAACCCCCATGTAGCCGAGTCCGGTCGCTTCGTAGCAACGAGAGGCCATTTCCAGCATCTCGTCCCAGGCTTCAATCTGGATGTTTTCCAGAGCAAGACCGGTATCCGGGTGAAGTGTAATGGGACGGTTGAACTGAACTGCGTTCAGACTTCGACCAGACCCGATATCAAGACCGACGCCTACAGCTCCCTGATGCAGATTGGCTTTACCGTCCGATGCGGTTGTAGCCAGTCTCAGCATGGCCATCACTGGGTAACCCTGGAACACCACAATACGGATGTCGGGCACACCCTGATGCGAATACTTTGCCAGTGAAGGAGCGGATTCCACCAGGTTCTCGACAATCGCAACGTCCGGAGTGCCTGCAAGAGAGTAGAGACCGGCCAGAATATTGGTCAAGTGACGCTCAAGGAAAGGAGAATCGACACGGGAACCTGAAGCCTTGATGTAATCATCACCATCGCGCCCGGTGATCACCGTAATGCCTTTGCCGCCCGACCCCTTCGCCGGTTTTATCGCAAAGCCTTCAAGGTCTTCAGCCATCTCCCGGAAGTGGGATATTTCATGCTGTTGGCGGACAATCTGAAGCAGCTTGGGCGTTTTTACCCCGTATTCAGCAACCACCAGCTTGGTCTTCAGCTTGTTGTCCACCAGAGGGTACGACGAGCGCTCATTGTACCGGGAAATGTAGTCGACATTTCTCCGGTTCATATTGAGCATCCCGAGCCTCTTGAGAGATCGCGGTGAAATCCAGTCCATATCAGTCGTAAGCCTTCATTGGCGTGAACCGTCGAAGCTCGCTGAGCTTGTAGCCGGTGTATTGGCCCATCAACAGGATCAGCCCGAGGATCACGAGGTGCAGCTCCGGGAAGTTGAAGGTCAGATGGCCAGCCAGAGGCGCGCTCATCAGCAGATAGGCGCAGATGGCCACGAACAGGCTGCCGGCACCCTGAACCATGACCTCGTGGGCGCCTTCTTCCTCCCAGAGGATGGACATGCGCTCAATCGTCCAGGCAATGATAACCATCGGGAAGAAAGTGACCGTCATGCCAGTGTTGAATCCCATCTGGTAACCGATAATGCTCAAGCCCGCGGTGATGAAAATAACCAGAATGATCAGGGCGGATATTCGAGACACCAGCAACAGGTTGAGACTGGACAGATAACCGCGCATGAGCAGACCTATGGCGACAACCGACAGGAAAGCAATCAGCCCGGGCACCAGAGTTGTCTGGACGAAGGCCACGGCGATGAGCACGGGCATGAAAGTGCCAGAGGTACGGATGCCGATGACGATCCGCATGAAGGCCACCATGAGTGCACCGAGTGGCAGCAACAGCAGCATCCGGAACATGCTTTGTTCTTCAATGGGCAGCTCATAGAAGCTCAGGAAACCGAGGCCGTTGGAGGCGGATTCCATGGTCGCCAGTTGCAGGGCCGGAACAGTTTGCCGGAGCATGGAGAAGCTCACTTCGGAGTTTTCCCCGCCCACGACATCCAGCAAAGAAGCAGAGCCCTGGCGCCAGAGCAACAGATCGTCAGGTACGCCCTGTTCAGCGGTTTTCGGGTTGAAGGTGAGCCACTGTTTGCCATTGTAGATTTGCAGATAGGGCATCAGCTGTTGCCGCCGGCGCGCATCCTCAAGCCTGAGGCCGTCGGCTATCCTGGCAGCGATACCGCTATGGTTGAGCATATCGACCAGAAGGTCCAGGTAGTTCTCTTCCGAGACCAGCAGGGTGGTGTTCTGGGTGCGGGTGTCTGGCTGCATCAGCCGGATCAGCTCTCGGGTCATGCTTTCTGGAGTACTCGAACGGACCCTGGCCTGGTCCAGTATTTCCTGAACGGCTGTGGCTTCGGGTTCTTCCCAAAAGGTCCTTGGTGTTTTCGGTTCCCGCACGGGAATTTCCGGTTGGGCGTTAGCATCCGGAATAAACTGGGCTTTGAAATACAGTGTCTGCGGTCCGGAGACTTCCCGCTTGCTCCATTCCGCCCGGCGGCTTCCCGAGCTGTCGATGATAGAGAAGCCGTAGCCAGGTGATGCAGCCTGCTCGGTAAGGATACGGAATCCCGGAGGTTGCTCGGGTATGTTGAGGCTGGCAAGCACTGATCCGTCGCCGGCGTCAAAATCGATTCGGGCCTCGACCATCCAGACAGGACGCTGCTCGCCTGTCAGCCAGGGGATACCAAGCTCAATGTGTCTCCAGACAGCAAGCGAAATGCCCGCTGCGATGAGGAGAAAAACGGCAATATAAAACGGCAGGCGCGAGCGGGTAGTCACGATTCGTTCCCGTTGCTTTTGCGGATGGATTCAGGCAATTCGGTGGCGTACTCTTTGCCGACATCGACCAGCATTACGTCACGCAGAATATTGCGGCCGATCAGAACTTCGTAGGTCAGGTTTGTTCTGTCGGCAAGTGTGAACTCGGCTACCTGCCGATGGTCGCCAATAAAGAACTGGAGTTCGACAACAACACGGCGCTCAGCCTCGTCCGCGCTGGCCTGGATAACCCGGACACGACGGGAAATTTCTTTCTCCAGGGTCACGAACTTGTCGGCGCCGGGAACGGGTACATCAAACCGCACCCAGTTGCTGCCATCCCGCTCAAACCGCGTGATGTTGCGTGCGTCGATGGAGGAAGTTTCGGCGCCGCTGTCGATTCGAGCTTTGTAGATCAAGCCGGGACCCGCGAGGTAGAAATTCTCTACCTCGCCGACAATGACTTTCCCCTTCAGGCGATCAGCGCGGCCTTTTGAGTTGTCTGTTGCGGGGCACTGCTTCTGGACCTGAACGGGCGGACATTCGGGCTTTTCTACCTGGGTGGCGATCGCGTCCAGTATGGTTTGAGTCGATGAGCGGGTCTGGGCAACGGCTTGCTCGTGTCGAGTCGCTGCATTCTCTTCCATGGTAACCAGAGTAGCACGCTGGCTCTTGACGGATCCCTGCAGCTCATTGAGGTCTGTTTTGGGAACCATGAAATAACGGTCTGCCGAACATCCCGTCAGTGTGAGGATGCCTGCGAGTGCGATGAAGGAAGGTTTAGGCAGTCCAGCCCGAAAACATTTCAAACCCATGAATAACCCCTGAGCTGGCAGCCTGTCATACCCGAGTGGGAACGGTGATGACGGTCTGTGCATGTGAAACCGGATAAAAACGGAATGGAAGTATACAACATCCAACCTGTGTGGTTGATTTACAGATGGTTAAGGGGCAGTAGTGTTTACCGTGACAGGAAATGTCCTTCACCGAGCACGGTTTCAGCACGCAGGTATTCCTGAATCACGGGGGAGCAATTGAGGTAGAAAAGCAGCAGTTCGCGCTGCACATCCTGATCCTGAATTCGGGCGGCAAAACTGATCAGCTCCCGGATGTTCTCGTCGCTTTCGGCACTGCTGGAAGGCATCCCGAAACTCTTTCCGTACCGGGTTTTAAGCAGGCTGGTGAGGCGCTCGAGGTGAAACTCGCCAGTGTGGGTAATGTGCGGCAGGATTCTGAATGCTTCCTTGTTGCCAGATGCGCCTGTACCGAACAATCCGGATTGGCTGTCCTGACTGGAGCCGTCATCGTGGAGAAACTCCGCCCCCAGCTTTCGCCACAATTCTTTCAGCATGATCTGTTATCCATTTCTGATCCCGTCCGTGCCCGTCATACGGTTACCAAAGGGTAATAACCACTTGGCGGGTGAACATTTTACCCTTTTAGACGATATTACGTTGGGCGTCCAGAGCTAGATGCCCGGGCTTCGAATTATTGCCAAACAGTCGTGGTCCTTACTGGCAGCACCAGTCAACTTGACGGTGCGCCGGGCAAAAGGTTCCCTGCGTGGGTTAGACTGTGTTCAAGCAGAATCGTACCGATCATTCATCTGAAAAGAGTTTTAATGGGAGTATTGCCAGGTGCCTGAAGCCATCATGGAACAGATGTTGTCCCGTCCTGATCTGATGGCGGCGCTGATGGTTGTTTTGATTCTTCTGGTCGTTCTGAAAGGGCTTTGGGGCAGGAATGGTCGACTTGAGCAGAACGTCGAACATTGGAGGCAGCATGCCGCAAGCCTCGAGAACCGACTGGCCGGGCTTGAGTCGGAGCTGGAGAGCCGGAAAGAGCGCTTTGCGCAGGTGGAAAGCGAACGTCAGACCCTGAGGGCAAAGGCGGAAGAGCTGTCCGAAGCGCTGGGTGAGGCCCGCATGTCGCTCCGGGAGCAGGAAGTGACAATTGATAAGGAGCGCCGGTCAGCCAGTGAGAAGCTGGAGCTGCTTGAGCGTAACCGTGACGCCCTGAAGCAGGAGTTTGAAAACCTTGCCAACAAGATTTTCGAGCAGAAGAGCGAGCGTTTCAGCCAGCAGACACGAACCAGCCTGGATACCCTGCTTAATCCGTTCAGGGATCAGCTGCAGGACTTTCGAAAGCGCGTCGAGGACGTGTATACCAATGAAACCCGGGACCGTCAGGCCCTGCGCAGTGAGATCAAATCACTACAGGACCTGAACCGACAGATCACGGAAGAAGCCGCCAACCTGACCCGTGCACTGAAGGGTGACAAGAAAATCCAGGGCAACTGGGGTGAGCTGATTCTCGAGCGTGTACTGGAAAAGTCCGGCCTCCGTAAGGGGGTTGAATACGACACCCAGGGCAGTTATCGGGACAGCGATAATCAGCTGTATCGGCCGGATGTCATCGTGCATCTGCCAGACAACCGTAACCTGATCATTGATTCCAAGGTGTCGTTGGTGGCTTACCAGCAGTGGGTTACGGAAGACGAGGATTCCGTGGTCAGGGAAGAGGCTTTGAAACAGCATGTTGAGGCCGTTCGAAATCACATCCGTACGTTGAGTGAAAAGGACTACAGCCAACTGCATGGCCTTCATTCGCCGGATTTCGTGCTTTTGTTCATGCCAATCGAGCCTGCCTTTGTGGCGGCGTTTCAACAGGACGAGAACCTTTTCGCAGAAGCCTTTGAGCGAAAGATTATTGTGGTAACTCCAACAACCTTGTTGGCAACATTGAGAACAATCGAAAACATCTGGCGTTATGAGCGTCAGAGCCAGAATGCCCGACGAATCGCCGAGCGGGCAGGCGCGGTTTATGACAAACTCAGGGTGTTCGTGGAAGCGATGGAACGCCTCGGCACCCAGTTGCATACCGCCCAGGGAACCTACGACTCGGCCATGAACACCCTGACCCGCGGGCGGGGTAACCTGATCTCGCAGGCCAATCGCTTTGTTGAGCTGGGTGTTCGGGTCAAGAAAGAATTGCCCAAGGGGATCATGGATCAGGCTGAAGTTGACGATGATGATGAATTCCGGGATACCGGGGATAACGACCTGCCTGATTCAGAGAAACAGGCGATTGGCGCAGATAACGAGCAGGAGTAGATGCCATGGCAGTATCATTTGGAAGAGGCCGCTGTTTTGCCCTGGGAGCCGTTCTGGCTTCCATGCTCCTGGCGGGGCCGGCGCTGGCGCTGGCGCCTGAACACGAAACCCGCAGGCTCATGCTGGCCACCGAAGAGGCCGTTGTTGCCGAGAACTGGGGGGAGGCTGCCGAGTATCTGAATCGGTTGCAGCAGCTAGAAGGCGAAAAGCCGGCCGACTATTTCTTTTACCGGGGCCGGGTTATGTTGCAGTCTACCCACCTGAACGAGGCTCAGTCGGCGCTGGAAACCTATGTAAGCCGTGCTGGCACTGAGGGAGCCCATTATCAGGAATCCCTGCAGCTGATTACCTCAATTGAGAAGACCCGCAAGCAGAACGCTCTGGCACCACAGAACGCCGGTGAGAGTGAGCAGGTTGCCGTCATTGAACCGGCAGGAGAGGGCCGGATCGAGTCCCTGCGCAAGCTTTACCTCGCCGATTCAGACCGCGAGGCTTTGACGCTTCATATCAACAGCCTGCTGGAGCTGGCCGGCTGGCGTCGCGATCAGGCGGTGGTCCGGCTGGACCGGCCGGCAGATGTCGAGTATCGCATCGGCACTCAGGAAGATCAGATACAGATTCAGGAAATTCGACGGGCCGAGGATGGCCGGATACTGCGCAGTACGGAGCAAATGTCGGTTTTTGGCATTAATCCCAGGGTTGAATGGCGTTGCGAAGCGGCGGTCTCAACCTGTTGGGTCTACGACCCCAGAGATGGCTCCCGTCTGCTCCAACTGGCGGAAAACCGGGAACGGGCCCAGGAAATCGCCGAGACGCTGGGGCAACTGATCCGTTCGCTTCAGGTCCCCTCGGGATCCTGAGTCAACCAGAGAGGTTGCCGCGCTCGCCTTCCCGGTATGCGCCGGGCGTCACCCCGGTCCACTTCTTGAAGGCACGGTGGAAGGTTGATGGCTCGGTGAAACCGACCTTGGCGGCGATGTCGTTAATGGGAAGTTCCTGTCGGCTCAGGTAGTAAATCGCCATATCCCGGCGCAACAGATCCTTGATTTCCTGGAACGAGGTATTTTCCTGCTTCAGCCGGCGACGCAGTGTTTGCGGGCTGGTGTGCAGTTCCGCAGCAATCCATTCAAAGTCCGGCAACGGCTTCGACAAATCCCTTCCGATCAGTGCCCGGATGCGTCCCGTGAAGGTGTTACTTTCGTCTGGGCGGGATAGCAGGTCTGCCGGAGAGGTCTTCAGGAACTGCCGCATTTCCGGCTTGTCCCGGATTACCGGGGCAGACAGGAAGCGCTTGTCGAAAGTGAGGGCGGTTTTATCCGACTCGAATGCCAGTGGGCAATGAAAAATATGCCGGTATTCATCCCCATGCGCTGGCCGGGGATAATCAAACTCGGCCTTCTCTAGCTCGATGGGTTGTCCGATCAGCCAGCTGCCGAGCCGATGCCAGATCACCAGGATGCTCTCCCGCAGGAAAAAACAGGGATCGTGGATTTCGCCCTCAATCCGGGTAACCAACTGCGCCTTGTCCTCGCCGATTTCCAGTTCCATCGCTACCATGGGCTCAAACAGACGGGAAAACCGGAAGGCCTGGCGGTACACCGATTCCAGGTTCGGGCAGTCCATGACCAGCGCGCACATGGTTGCAAACGTTCCGGTCCGGGCCCGTCTCGGGCCAAGCCCCATGAACTCGTCGCCCATCCGGTTCCACAGCACCTGCATCAGATGGCTGAACTGGTCACTGCTTACCCTGGCCATCTCAATACGCAGCAGATCCGGAGAAATACCGGCCTCCCGGAGCATTTCTCGGGTATCAAAACCAAGCGTTTCGGCGCCCACCAGGGCGGCCTGAACAAAGTGCCTTGAAACCGTCAGATCGGACATCACGCTCGCCATTCCATGAAAACGAGACCCATCATAAAACCCCCGTGGAACAATGCAACCGAAGCCGGACCAACCGGATGGAAGAAACCGCCAATTGGAATGACCGAAGCAGTAGTTGGCCTCACCGGCAAAACCGGGCAGCATGATGGGGATAACAACGAGTGGAGAAACCACTCTCACAACAAAAGGAGATCATCATGGCCGGTCCACTGACCTCACTCAAAGTCCTCGACTTCAGCACTTTATTGCCTGGCCCCTATGCCACCATGTTGCTGGCGGATATGGGCGCGGATGTGTTGCGTGTCGAGGCGCCGGACAGGGTGGACCTGATCCGGGTAATGCCTCCCCATGATGCCGGAGTGAGCACCGCTCACGGCTTTTTGAACCGTGGCAAGAAGTCACTGACGCTTAACCTGAAGGAAGAGGGCAGTGCAGACAAGGTGCTGGAGCTGGTAAAAGACTTTGACATCGTGATCGAGCAATTCCGGCCCGGGGTGATGGGCCGCCTTGGCATTGGGTATGAAGCCCTCAAAGCCGTCAACCCGAGCCTCATCTACTGCTCCATTACCGGCTATGGCCAGACCGGCCCATACAAGGACCGTGCGGGCCATGACATCAATTATCTTTCCCTGGCCGGCGTCAGCAGCCACTGTGGCCGAGCGGACAGCGGTCCGCCCCCGATGGGAATACAGATTGCCGATGTTGCCGGCGGCTCTCACCATGCTGTGATGGGTATTCTGGCGGCGGTGATACACCGACAGCAAACCGGAGAGGGGCAGTTCGTTGATGTCAGCATGACCGATGCCGCCTTTGCCCTGAATGCCATGTCCGGCGCCGCCTGCCTGGCGGGTGGACAAGAGCAGAAACCGGAGAGCTCACTGCTCAATGGTGGCTCCTTCTACGATTATTACCAAACCAGTGACGGCCGCTGGCTATCGGTCGGCAGTCTGGAACCGCAGTTCTCCGCACGCCTGTGCGACACCCTGGGGATTGCCGACCTGAAAAGCGACGCCCTGAGCCAGAAACCCGAACATCGGCAACGGCTCAAAGCCGCCCTGAAAGAAAGGGTTGCCTCGAAAACCCTGGCCGAGTGGCAGGAGATTTTTGCCGGTCAGGATGCCTGCGTGGAGCCGGTTCTGACAATCTCCGAGGCCGCTGAGCATCCGCAGCTTAAGGCAAGGGAGATGGTGATTGGTGTGGACCGGGGTGACGGCACCCAACAGAGGCAGATCGGGTTTCCCATCAAGTTCGAGAAAACGCCATCGGAAACGTCCCGGATTGGCAAAATGCCTGGGGCTGATAACGAACAATTCCTTTAGAAGGAAAACCGTGAGTATCGATTCAGTTTTTTCTGGTCGAAAATGAGGGCTCTGCTAGCTTTATAAGTGTCACCAGTAATGGTGAATCTATGGAAAACGAGCATCAAGGATGACGCGATGGTAACTATTCAGTCGGTTTCATTTAAAACGTTCTGATCATTAACTGGTGGCGCCGTCATGAAGGCCGGCATACGCCCCTCGAACAGGGACATCAGCGCATCGGAGGCCGTCAGCTTCTGCTTACGCGCCGTGGACAGATAGCTGCGCACTCGGCAGAAGATCTGCGCGCCTTCGATTGAACGGAAGCCGCCGGATACTTTCTGCTGCACCTTGAGCATACGGATATCCCGCTCACCCTGGTTGTTGGTGAAGGGTACCGCCGGATCATCCAGGAAGCGCAGCACATCCGCTTCGTAATCGCGCAGCCGCTCCAGCAGGTTGCGGGCCTTTGAGCGTTTGAGTCGGCCGCGTTTGCCCTGTCGCTGGCTTTCATCCGGCGCCGGGCATGGGGTGACAGCCAGGTCAGGTCGTCATTGGAGGCACAATGCAGCCAGTGGCGCTTGCCGCCAATATTGATGCTGGTTTCATCGGCGTGGATCCGATCCGACTCGGCCAGACGATCTTTGACCCAAACCTCGAAGCCGGCAGCCCGGTCGCCGGCTTCCCGATTGAAGTTGAACAGCGACCCCGCGCTCAGGGGAATGCCGACCTGATCTTCGAAGTACTCGCGAATGCGATCGTAGGGCAGCAGTTGATACTGCGACAGATAGACCGCATGCGCCTTCAGTCCGGGACCGTACTGCACCGGACGCTCGACGCCGGCTGGAAATGGCGCCACGATGCGCCGGCCCTGGGCGTTTTCCAAAATCTCGGCCTGGTACTCGGTGACAAAGCGACTGATGTCGAGGTCGATGACCTGGCGCTTTTCGTGGCCCACCAGACGGAACGAACTGCCCTTGGGTAGGGTGCGCCGATCCAGCTTCACGGTCTGGATCGCATCCGGATCCTCCACCGGTTGCAGCGTCTTGCCGATACGGCCCGGCTGTCCGCCCGGCTTGCGCTTGCTTTTGGGCCGGCTCTTCTTGAGTCGGTTGGGATCCTGGCAGGGGGGCTTGCTGCTGTTGGCACTGTTGGTGTTGATCCGACCGGTCAGAATCTGGATCAGCACCATCAGCAGCTCGATTGCCGCCCGCAGCGATGGCGAGACCGAGACCGAGGAGTCGCTCTGGAGCTGTTGCTTGACGCCCGCCAAGGCGGCGTCAACATCGATGTTGCTGATTTTCATGAACCTGAGTACCGTCGAGTGATGGGCTATTATCGCACGACTTTTTCAGGCTGGATTTTTCCTCCTGAGGGCCGTTTTGAACGATCTTTTCGTTGCCGGCACGCTCGATGTATGGCAGCTCAAGACCGCAATGAAGGAAGAACAGGGGGGTTGAGCGCGATGTTACGGCAATGGGGCGAGTGTGGGTGAAGTTCTGCAAAACCGGGCAAAAACCCTGTCAAGAACTTTTTTCTGAGAATGAGCTGAATAGTTACACCGACTGAATAGTTACCTTGAGAGCAAGGTTAGTAGCTGGTGATATTAATGCAATAGTATTAACGGAACCATGTACTAGTTCATAAAAAAGGGCCGGTGGGTTTTTCCACCGGCCCTCTTGCTCACCCAGCCTGGCCAAGCTAGATCCACTTTAGGTGAACGGCTTGCGCCGGAGCGGGGCTTTCGGTTTCCACACTTTTTACTGATCTACCACAGAGCGCAGGCTGTCCTCCGCTGGATCTACTGCGTCGGTGCTCATCACTGATGCGACATCGCCATCTGTCGCGATGATGCTCAGAGTTTGAACAACCATCTGGGTGAAGACTGCTGTTTCGTCATCGTCAGCCGGTAGCACAGGTGTGCTGTGAACGCCCTTGTTCCAGAATTTCACAAACGCCGGGAGCTCCACTGGGTCGGCGGCCGTGTTGCTCGAATTGAGCGCGTTGGCCTCCGCAAGTGCCGCAAGCGGCTCACTGCCGGACAGCGGCGCGAGCGAACCGTTCAGGCTCAGCGGAATGGAGCCGCCAGGCGTTTCGAACGATGTGTCTTCGACGAGAGTATTGCGACCGTTGTTGATGACCACGGAGTCATCGTTTATCTGCGAGAACAGGACATTGTCCAGCAGCTCGGCATGATTTATCGGATCGACGGTATCAATCGTAGCCTGGAGCACATTCAGGAAGGTCTGGAGGTTCGCGTCATCCTGGGTCAGCCCTGATTTTGCCTTGAGGCCCCCAAGGATCTCTGGGCCGAAGCTTGGGGAGTTTTCAAGCATGCGGACCGTACCGGCAACCGGCGTGAGCAGGTTAGCCCCCTTCAGCTCAAGCGACGGGGTCAGAGGAGTCACGCTGGAGTTGGCTGCGGCCACAAAGGCTCCGCCGTTCAGTGTTCCGAGTGAGTGGCCTACAAAGTAGACATTTGTCGCGTCGAACGCTGGAGCGATGTCCTGGATTGATGCCCTTACGGTCATCAGATCCACGGCACCCTGCCGAAGGATATCCCGCCCGTTCATGAAGTTCTGAAGGTTGATGAACAGATCGCCGGAGGCGCCCTGGGCATTCGTCGGATCAAAGTTCATGGGGATGACCTGGCCCAGGGCATTTGTGCCATAACCGAAGTGGCGCTCGGTGGCTCCCTCTGGGTTAAGGCCCTGGCCCTTAAACCGTGGCGCAATGCCGGCAATCTGACTGCCAGCGTTGCCAACGGTATCAACCAGCAGGGGCGCCTGAGCGGTCAATGCTGTTTTCAGGTTGGCCGGAAGCGCCGAACCGTTTACTGCTGTAACAAAAGCAGTGTTATCCGATGCCAAAGCTGACTCAACCAGAGGGGCAACCAAACCTGGAACCAATGTCCCCTCGGGAAGGCTATTCTGACTCTCGATCGCTGTCAGGATTACACCGGCTGTACTTGTGATGCTGTCCAGGGGGCCAGCGTCCGGATCATCTGTGGTTAGGGGGATCGGGCTCACCCCGTGGAACGGCTGGTCAATGGCGACAACCGCGACACCCTGAGCGGCAAGAGCGCTGCCAAAGGTCAGTGCAGCAGTGCGGTCAGTGGTAATGCCGTGCTGGTAGATGACAACCGGAATCTGCGGAGGGGTTGCGGAAGTTGGATCGAAGGGCAGATCGGGAGTGCCGTCGCTGTTTGAATCCAGAGCCTTCGGGTACATCACCAACATGGGTACACTGACATCACCTTTCTTTTCGGGGAAGGGGAATATCCAGTTTACGATGTCGGAACTTTCTTCGCCGTCTTTGCCCTGTGGTAGCACAAGATCAAGGCCTGCGGCTTTGAGGAAACCATTCAGCTGGACGGCAAGTGTGCTGTCGGCCTTCCAGAAGCTCCCAGTGAGGATGTCTTTGTCCGCTGAAAGACTTCCTGTGGGGAGGCCCAGATAGTACGGGAGGGTAATTGAGCCCTGAACGACATTAACGTTGTCAGAGCCGGTGATAGAGCCCAGCAGGGCCGATAACTGCGGGGCGCTCTCGGCTGTAGTGAAATCGGCAACAATGCCATCTTCGCCAGCGGAGCTCGGCGAGGGCAGGTTGATTCCGGACTGAGCAAGAGAACCTTTGATCAGGGTGCCGACACAGAAGGATTGGCTTTCTACAGGAACCATACCGACGTCCGGTACCGGAATCTGATAGGGCTCTGAGTCACAGGATGCCAGGGCAGGGTTCCCAAGAACTGCGGATATCTCCGCCTGATCAACTGCTTCCTGCAGGTCAACAAAACCAAAAGGCTGCTGGCTATTCGGTGCCAGGGCTGCCTGGAAATCGGCAGGCGTTATGGTACTGTCGCCATCCCTGTCGGCAAGGATGAAGTCTGCCGGGGTAATTGCGCCATCGCTATCCCTGTCAAAGTCCGCAACCGTGACAGCGTCATCGTCGTTGAGATCAAATGCGCTTCCTGGAGCAACGTTGTTTTCGGGATCCTGCTGGTTGGCGAAGAAAAGTGCCGCACCGGTAACCTTTTTGGTGACTCGAAGCTTTGCTGCGGCAAGGACCTGATCGCCGGCCCAGAAAGCAGGGTTAGCCATGTATTTCAGCACCTGCTCATCGTTTGAGGTGGTGAAACTGTAGGTAAGTGCAATATCGTCGGTCCCAACACCGGGTGCGGCAGGATTAAATGTCTTCTGGAAACCGGTTACTACGTTGGTTGCAATCGGCTCCCATAAGGAGTTTATCAAGGTTCTTACGCTCTTCAGAGCGCTGGCGCCAAGTACTTCGGTTTCGTCCTTGATATTTGCATAGGCTGGGGAGTTAGTGATCTGCTCTCCATCAGCGTCAAGGATGTTGTTAAGCACGACAGCCACGTAGCGTTTATTCGGGTTGAGGGGCTTGGTGGGGATGATCCTGATGAAATCAGTCGGGCCCAGGCGCGAGTCGTTCAGCTCCTTGACCTTCACTTCAAAGTCCAGGAAAGGTGCCGCGGTTGGCTTTTCGCTGGCCTGAAGCGCCTGCAAAGGTGCTCCGCTGGCATATTCCAGCTCGACAAGGAAAACATTCTGCGCGAGCACACGCTGGACCAGCTGTGGATCAGTTGAGCCTTTTAGCAGTGCTGCGATGGCCTGCAAATCCGGGCCCTTCAACGACGTTGCTTCAATGCGTCCGCTCATTTTGATGTCAATCGGCGCAACGGTGGATGCGCCGCTGAGGTTGTTAAGCGCAGTCGTAACAGGTGGGCTGGTGTCGGCAACTTCAAACGTGCCGTCACCAACTGAACCAAAAATCAGATCGTTGGGAACTGGCAGATCTGATACGGCCGGGAAAGGATCAAAAACGGGCCACACCTTGCCCTCAAACTGAGCCAGGAATTCCGCTTGTGCGTCAGACTGCGAAATATTGTAGTCCGGATTGGCATTCGCCCCCGTATTGCCGCCCTCAAGGCAGCCTGTAAGTCCAACGGAAGACGCCACGGCAAGACTTATTAGAGTTTTCTTGAACATGGGTGGAACCTTTTCCTGTTGTTGTGTCGTTATGTTCGGCAGCTGACGGGGCCGGTCTGATCCGGTAAGCCCGTTGTCAGTGGCCTGTTCTGCTTAAACTGTTGTCTGAAATTGTAGCCAGCGCTGTAAGCCAATTTCTGTATCTCTGACTATAGCGACAGTATGGCAAGTGTTGATCAGCCAAAAGTGTGATTCTTCTGGATTGAATCCTCCCCGCACAGTTGGAGTTCGGCCTTTGAGAAAAATAGTTGCCGGATAACGGTTTGTCGAGGTCCGGCAATAGGGAAATTGAGGCGCGGTCGAGGTTTACTCGAAGCGCGAGAAATCCGGTGGGCGTTTTTCCATGAAGGCCCGGAAGGCTTCGGTAGCCTCAGGGGATTTCAGCCGCTCGGCGAACAGCTGTCCCTCTTCGAGCATGGTTTCATGAAGTGCCGCCATGGTTGGCCGGTTCAGCATCGCCTTGGTGGCCCGAATCGCTGCCGGGGCTTTTTCGGCCAGCCGCTGGCAGGCCTCGAAGGCATTGGCTTCGGTCTGCTCAGGATCGCAAACCCGGTTGATCAGGCCAAGACGGGAAGCTTCTTCAGCAGTGAAGGCGCCGCCAAGCATCAGGAGCTCGGCAGTGCGCACCCGGCCTATCCAGGAGGGCAGTAGCAGGCTCGAGCCGCCCTCGGGGCAAAGGCCGAGGCTGGCAAAGGGCATCTGGAACGCCGTGTTGTTGCCGGCGAACACCAGATCGCAGTGCAGCAACATGGTGGTACCAATGCCAACGGCCGCGCCATTGACCGACGCCACCACAGGTTTGGTTGCACTGGCCAGTAATAAAAGAAAGCGGCCGACGGGGGTTTGTTCGAAATCACCGGGCAAGCCGGCGGCAAATTCGCCCAGGTCGTTGCCTGCAGTGAAACACTCGCTTGTGCCGGTGAAGAGTACGCACCGGATGTTGGTGTCATCCCGGGCCTGTTCCAGGGCGTCCCCCATGGCGGTGTACATGGCGTGGGTGAGGGCGTTCTTTCGCTCTGGCCGGTTCAGTCGAACGATGAGAATCCGGTCTTTTATTTCGGTGAGGACGAGGTCAGTCACGGTGTCTCCTGCGGTGTTATTCTAGTTTGGTTAGGATGATACCTTTTTCTCGTGGTGTTTTTCACGGGTTTTAATCCTTGCTTCGCCATCTGTCCAATCACTCGCCAAACCGATTTTCTGGTAAACTCTCGCCTCCCGATTTTTACGACACGACATAACGATACCAAGCTGATGAGGCGCCTATGACCACCGTAATCCGCCAGGACGACCTGATTGAAAGCGTAGCGGACGCGCTGCAGTTCATTTCCTACTACCACCCGAAAGATTTTATTGATGGTGTGTATGAGGCCTACCAGAAGGAAGAATCCCAGGCGGCCAAGGATGCCATGGCCCAGATCCTGATCAACTCGCGCATGTGTGCGGAAGGGCATCGGCCCTTGTGTCAGGACACTGGCATTGTGACGGTATTCGTCAACATCGGTATGAACGTTCAGTGGGACTGCGAGATGGCTCTGGATGATGTGATCAACGAAGGGGTGCGTCGCGCCTATACCCATCCAGACAACGTGCTGCGCGCCTCTATCCTGGATGACCCGGACGGCAAGCGTAAGAACACCGGTGATAACACGCCGGCCATCATCCACTACAAGATGGTCCCGGGCGATACCGTTGAGGTGCACGTAGCTGCCAAAGGCGGCGGTTCCGAGGCCAAGTCGAAATTTGCCATGCTGAACCCGTCCGACTCGGTTGTAGACTGGGTTCTGAAGATGGTCCCGCAGATGGGGGCTGGCTGGTGCCCGCCTGGCATGCTGGGCATTGGTATTGGCGGTACCGCCGAAAAGGCAATGGAAATGGCCAAGGAATCGTTGCTGGATCCGATCGATATCCACGACCTGAAAGAGCGCGGTGCGTCGAACCGAGCTGAGGAACTGCGCCTCGAGTTGTTCGACAAGGTGAATGATCTCGGAATCGGTGCCCAGGGGCTGGGTGGCCTGACCACCGTTCTGGATGTCAAGGTCAAGGATTACCCGACCCACGCAGCTAATAAGCCGGTGGCCATCATTCCGAACTGTGCTGCCACCCGCCACGCACATTTCACCCTGGATGGCACCGGACCGTCCCTGCAGACGCCGCCGCGCCTGGAAGACTGGCCGGAAATCACCTGGGAAGTGGGCGACAACGTGCGTCGCGTGAACCTCGATACTGTGACCCCGGAAGACGTAAAGGACTGGCAGCCGGGCGAAACCGTTCTGCTCTCTGGCAAGATGCTGACCGGCCGCGATGCTGCCCACAAGAAGATGGTGGACATGATCGAGAAAGGCGAGGAGCTGCCGGTTGATCTCAAGGGACGGTTCATTTACTACGTGGGCCCCGTTGATCCGGTACGCGAAGAGGTGGTTGGTCCCGCAGGCCCGACGACGGCCACCCGTATGGACAAGTTTACCCACACCATGCTCGAGAAGACCGGCCTTACCGGCATGATTGGTAAAGCCGAGCGCGGTCAGGTGGCCATCGACGCCATCAAGGAATTCGGTGCGGTATACCTGATGGCCGTGGGCGGTTCCGCTTACCTGGTCTCCAAAGCCATCAAGAATGCGGAAGTGGTTGCCTTCCCGGAACTGGGTATGGAAGCCATTTACGAATTCGAGGTAGAGGACATGCCGGTCACAGTCGCCGTTGATTCACGGGGCTCGTCTGTGCACCAGACAGGTCCTGCCGAGTGGCACGAGAAGATCATTGCTGCCAAGGCGGTCTGATCTCCGGAAGCTGCCGAAAAAAGAGAAGGGTCGGACGAGTCAATCGTCCGGCCCTTTTTTGTTGGCTGGTTCAGATTGTCAGCTTGAACAGCTGATATTCAGATGCTTGCCCCAATCCGGCGGCAATGCCGCATAAGCCTCGTTCTCCGGTTGCTCGTCATAGGGCCGCTCGAGCACCTTCAGCAGTTCCTTCATCGGTTCGTAATCCCCGTTCTGGGCTTCCTGGATGACCTGCTGGGCCAGGTAGTTTCTCAGCACAAATTTGGGATTCACGCGGCGCATGGCGTACTCCCGCTCATCGTGAGCGCGGGTTTCGTTCAGGAGTCTCTCCTCATAGCGCTCCAGCCACTGGTCTGCCACGCTGCGATCCACAAACAGGTCCCGAACCGGCCCGTGGTCATGGCTGTGCAGATTGGAGAGCGCCCGGAAGAAGGCGGTGTAGTCGACATGGTGCTCGTGCATCATGCTGAAGGTATCCATGATCAGGCTGAGGTCTGCTTCATCCTCAATGACCAGGCCAAGCTTGTCCCGCATGTTCTGGAGAAAGCGTTCGTTGTAAGCCACTTCATAGCGGCGAAGCCCCCGGCGCACGTCGTCCTCCTCCATTACCGGCAGCAGGGCAGTGGCCAGGTAACGGCAATTCTCAAACCCGACTTGCGGCTGACGGTTGTAGGCGTAGCGCCCGCCCTGGTCGGTGTGATTGCTTATATAGCCGGCGTCGAAATCATCAAGGAATGCGAAGGGGCCGTAATCAAAGGTGTCGCCGATGATCGACATGTTGTCGCTGTTCATCACGCCGTGGCAGAAGCCCACCGCCTGCCAGTCGGCAATCGTTCGTGCCGTGCGTTCGATGACTTCCTCGAACCAACGGCTGTATCGCTCGTCATCGGGCAGGTTGATCAGGTGGGGGAAGTGCAGCGAGATCACGTGTTCGAGCAGCGTCTTGACGGTTTCAGGCCCTTCGTGGTGGGCGGCGAACTCGAAGTGTCCGAAGCGAATATGGCTCTGGGCCACTCGCACCAGTGCCGCGGCTGTCTCGATGGATTCCCGGCGCACCGGGTCTTTGGCGCTCACCATGAACAGTGCCCGGGTGGTCGGGATGCCAAGGCCATGCATGGCTTCGCTGCACAGGTATTCGCGAATGGTGGAGCGAAGCACGGCCCGGCCATCGCCAAAGCGGGAGTAGGGGGTCATGCCGGCGCCTTTGAGGTGCCAGTCCCAGCGTCGTCCATCGGGACCAACGGTTTCCCATAGCAGCAGGCCACGGCCGTCGCCGAGTTCCGGATTGTAGGCGCCGAACTGGTGGCCGGTGTATTTCATGGCCACCGGGTCCATGCCCTCCAGTAATTCAGAGCCTGCGCCCACGCCGGTCCAGTCCGATTCGGAATCGGCGCGAAAGCCCATCTGCTCCGCAAGCTTGTGGTTGAAGCACACCATTTTTGCGTTTTTCAGTGGTGAGGGCTGAACCCGGGTATAAAAGCTGTCCGGGAGCTCCAGGTAGCGATGCTCTATTCGAAAATCGTTGCCACTCATAAAACGCCTATACTCCCATTGGTATGAATTCTGCTGCCGTCTCTCTTAAGTCATCCATTGAACTGGAAACCCAACGTGTCTGATCGCTCGCTAGAACAAACCATCAGTGCCCTGATTCAGCAGGAAGGCCTGCCCGATGCCTACGCCGAAACGGTAGAAAAGACCATTCTGCCGCTCGCAGACCGAATCTGTGCGCTCCATGATACGGAAAAGCAACCCATTGTGGTTGGTATTCACGGAGCCCAGGGTACGGGCAAGTCTACGTTGACACTCTTTTTACGGGAAATTCTGCTGCGCCACCGCAACCGGTCTGCGGCCAATTTTTCCCTGGATGATATTTACCTTACCAGAGGTGAACGCCAGGACCTCGCCGAACGGGTGCACCCGTTGTTTATAACCCGTGGCGTGCCGGGAACACACGACGTTGCGCTCGGGCAACAGGTCTTGAACCGCTTGCGCAGTGCAGTGCCTGAAGATGCCACCCCGATTCCTGCATTCGACAAGTCGCGGGACGACCGGGTTCCCCGGGATCAGTGGCCTGTCTTCGGGGGAAGTGCGGAGGTCATTCTTCTTGAGGGGTGGTGCCTTGATGCGCGACCGGAGCAAGACAGTGCGCTTGCCCAGCCGATGAATCCTCTGGAGGAGAACGAGGACCCGGACGGAGTCTGGCGCAGCTATGTTAATGATCAGTTGAAAGGGGAATACCGGAAATTTTTTGATGAAATCGATTTTCTGATCATGTTGAAGGCTCCCTCCATGGCGTGTGTTCTTGAGTGGCGTCGACTCCAGGAACAAAAGCTGGCAAATAAAATCCGCAATGCACCAAAAAGTGGCGGGCCCCATGATGGTGCACAGGAGTTGCGCATTATGACCGACGAAGAAGTCGGCCGCTTCGTGATGCACTATGAACGGGTTACTCGTGCCTGCCTCGCAGAAATGCCTGGGCGGGCTGATGTTCTGATCAACGTGGCTGAGGACCATTCCCTTGGCCTTCCGCAGTTTCGCGAGGCCTAACGGAGACCGGCCATGGCCAGACCCCATTTGATTCTCTTCTCGGATCTGGACGGCACCCTGCTGGACCACGACGACTACCGCTGGCACGCGGCGGGGCCCGCCCTGGAAAGGCTGAAGGCAGCCAATATTCCCCTGGTGCTTAACTCCAGCAAAACCATGCCGGAGATCCGGGCTTTGAGGGAAGAACTTGGAAACAACGATCCGTTTATTGTCGAAAACGGTGCAGCCGTGGTTATTCCGCCCCACGCCCTGGGCAATGCGGAAGAAGAAGTGGTGAATTTTGGTGCAACCCGGGAACGCGTCCTTGAGGTGCTGGGCACGCAACGGAAGAAGGGCGCGCGATTCAGGGGCTTTGCCGACATGTCTACCGATGAACTGGCAGCGCAGACCGGCCTGGATCCGGCAGCGGCCGGGCGGGCCAAAGAGCGGCTGGGAACCGAACCATTGATCTGGCAGGGCTCGGAGCAGGAGCTGGCGGAGTTTGAAGCGGCTCTGAGTGCCGAGGATCTCCGCCTGGTAGCGGGCGGACGTTTTCTCCATGCCATGGGTATATTTGATAAAGCCGATGGGGCCCGGTTCTTGCTAAACAAATACAAAGAGCAATACCGGGAGCAGTATGGCGATGGGCCAGTGTTGGCCATTGCCCTGGGTGATAGCCCCAACGATCAGCAGATGCTTGAATCGGCGGATATACCGGTGGTAATCCGGGGCGTAAAAAGCGAAGAGGTTCAGTTGCCTTCGGCAAAACACGCCATTCGCTCCCTCAAGCCCGGCCCCGAAGGCTGGAATGAGTGCGTGCTCAATCTCCTGTTTGAGTACGGGTACTGACCCGTTCGAGTGCGGGTATAAAAAAGGAGAGCCGCCATGGGCGACTTTTACCAGAATGGCATTATCACAACCCTTCATAACCTGGTTCGGCGTCCGGTAGAGGAACTCGAAGCGGAGCTGATGAGTTTTCGCAAGACCCGGCCCATGTCCCTGGTGTTGCCCTCCCTGTACTCGGAGCTGGAAGGGCCGGCCCTGAAAAATATCGTGCATGAGCTGGGCAAGGTGCCTTATCTGGACCAGGTGGTCATTGGCCTGGACCGAGCCAACGAGGAACAATACCGCCACGCCCTGGAGTACTTCTCCGAGCTGCCACAGAACTTCAAGGTGCTCTGGAACGACGGGCCTCGACTCAGGAATATTGATCTGAAACTTCGGGAGCAGAACCTGGCACCGACGGAAATGGGTAAAGGGCGAAACGTCTGGTATTGCTTTGGCTATGTACTGGCTTCGGGTGTCAGCAAATCCGTAGCCTTGCACGACTGCGACATCCTTACGTATTCCCGGGATCTTGTGGCCCGGCTGATCTACCCTGTGGCTAACCCCGGCTTCAACTACATGTTCTGCAAAGGCTACTACGCCCGTGTAGCGGACGGAAAAATGAACGGAAGGGTCAGTCGCCTGTTGGTAACACCGTTGATCCGATCCCTGAAGAAGGTCTGCGGCCCCAACGACTTCCTGGATTACCTGGACAGTTACCGGTACCCACTGGCCGGGGAATTCTCGTTTCGCACGGATGTGATCAATGACCTGCGTATTCCCAGCGACTGGGGACTGGAGATCGGTGTGTTGTCGGAGATGAAGCGCAACTACGCCACCAACCGCCTGTGCCAGGTGGATATTGCCGATGTCTATGATCACAAGCATCAGGAGCTCTCACCGGAAGATGCCAGCAAGGGCCTGTCCAAAATGAGCATGGATATCGCCAAGGCTCTGTTCCGAAAGTTGGCGACCAACGGTGAGATTTTCTCCAATGAGAAATTCCGGACTATCAAGGCCACGTACTTCCGTATTGCACTGGATTTTGTGGAGACCTATCAGAACGACGCCATTATCAACGGCCTGACGTTTGATCGACACAAGGAAGAAAAGGCGGTGGAGCTGTTCGCCCAGAACGTGATGCGGGCGGGCGCCTATTTCCTCGATAACCCGATGGACACACCTTTTATCCCCAGCTGGAACCGGGTCACAAGCGCGATTCCCGACATCAAGGAGCAGTTGCTGGAGGCCGTTGAGCTGGATAATGAGGAATTCCGGCCATGACCCAGGCTCTGAAAGCGAAGCTGGTTTCCATGCTGGATGTCGTCTATCCAGAGCTGGACTGCGACTTTCTGGCCGAACAGTTGCTGACCACTATGGGGCTGGAGCCCAACCAGGCCCCGCCGCCTGCGCACCAGAATAACTGGGATGAATCGGATGTGGTGCTGATTACCTATGCCGACACGGTTCAGCGGGCGGAAGAAAAACCACTGCAGACATTGCATCGGTTCCTCGCGGATTGCCTGTCAGATTCAATTTCGTCAGTGCACATTCTGCCGTTTTTCCCCTACAGCTCCGACGACGGTTTCTCGGTCATGGACTATCTGGCGGTGAACGAGTCCCACGGAAACTGGGAGGATATCGAGGGCATCGCCCGGGATTACAAGCTGATGGCGGACCTGGTGATCAACCATATGTCGGCCCGCAGCCGCTGGTTCGAGAATTTCCGCAAACGTGTCGACCCGGGGAAGGATTATTTCTTCGAGGGCAATCCAAGGGATGATCTGAGTGCCGTTGTGCGGCCCCGAACCTCGCCACTGCTGAATCCGGTTCAGACCGATGATGGCGAGCGGTATGTCTGGTGCACCTTCAGTGAGGATCAGGTCGATCTGAATTTTGCCAACCCCAAGGTGCTCATCGAGTTCGCGGCGATCATCAGGCGCTATCTGGAGCGTGGCATCATCATCTTCCGGCTCGATGCCGTCGCCTTTCTCTGGAAAGAGCCGGGCACGCCCTGCATTCATCTGCAGCAAACCCATGAGCTGATCAAGATCCTGCGCCTGTTGATCGAGCACCACAGCCCGGATGCGGTGGTGATTACCGAGACCAACGTACCCAACCGCGAAAATCTCACCTATTTCGGCAACGCCAACGAAGCCCATGTAATCTATAACTTTTCCCTGCCGCCCCTGCTGATCAATACCCTGGTTACCGGTGACTGCAAGCACCTGAAAACCTGGCTGATGAGCATGCCGCCCGCGCAGATGGGCACCACCTATCTGAACTTTATTGCGTCCCACGATGGTGTGGGTATGCGGCCAACGGATGGTCTGCTGACGGAGGAAGAGAAGCAGCGGCTGATCAACACCATGGACTCGTTCGGCGGCAAGGTCTCGTACCGGCGCACGCCGGATGGCCGCGACCAGCCCTACGAAATCAACATCGCCCTTTACGATGCGCTGCAGGGCACGGCGGAGTCGGGCCGGGATCACTGGCAGTTGCAGCGCTTCGTCTGCGCCCATACCGTGATGCTGGCGCTTGAGGGGATTCCGGCCTTCTACATTCACAGTCTGCTGGCGACTGAGAACGATCTGGAGCGGGTGGAGCACACCGGTCGGCTTCGATCCATTAACCGCAGCCAGTGGCAACTGGGTACTCTGGAGCAGAAGCTCGCAGATCCCCTGAGCCACCACAGCAAGGCGTTCCAGGAGCTGAAACGGCTGATTGCCATCCGGCGTAAACAGCCAGCGTTTCACCCGAACGCCACCCAGTTCACCCTGCATCTTGGCCTGCAGCTGTTTGGTTTCTGGCGCCAGAGTATGCGCCGGGACCAGTCCATCTTCTGCATTCACAACATCAGTAACGAGGTACAGCAGGTAGCGCTGAGCGACATCAATCTCATCGGCACCGATCATTGGCTGGATCTGATTTCCGGTATGACTATTGATGATCTGTCTGGCTCGATCACCCTGAAACCTTATCAGAGTGTGTGGCTGTCCAACCTGGAAGTTACCGGCTGATCCTGTCTTTGCGCCATTTGTGCAATGCTCGGAAAACTTGGGGTATCCTGTGCCCATATGAGCAAGGCCGAGACGTCATACATGATCAAAGCAATCAAGGTAACCGGGGGCAATCTAAGCTGGGAGCCCTGGGAAGGACCGGGTGAACCGCCCGCAGACCACGTCGAAATCGAGGTTGTCTGGACAGCCATCAATCGTGCGGATCTCATGCAGCGCGCTGGCGTCTATCCCCCGCCTCCGGGAGCATCCGATATTCTCGGGCTGGAGGTCAGTGGTCGCATCGCTTCGGTCGGATCCGGCGTTACCCACCTCAAATCCGGTGATGAAGTCTGCGCCCTGCTGACCGGCGGCGGTTATGCGACTCGTGTGGTGGTACCCGCGGTGCAGGTTTTGCCCGTTCCCAAAGGGGTGTCGCTGGAGACAGCTGCGGCCATTCCCGAGGTTTTTGCTACCGCCTGGTTGAATCTGTATCACGAAGCAGCCTTGAAACCGGGCGAGCGTGTGCTCCTGCATGCGGGTGCCAGCGGCCTTGGCACTGCGGTAATTCAGCTCGCAACGGCCTTTGGCAATCCGGTCTTTGCGACCGCCGGTGATAAGGCCAAACTGGAGGTTTGTCGCAATCTGGGAGCCAGTGGCGTCTGGAACCGGAACGAAGGCTCCTTCGTTGATGCTGTTACAGCGTGGGGTGGCGTGGATATGGTTCTGGATCCGGTCGGTGGCAATTATATTGCCGAAGATCAGCGGGTTCTGAACGTCGATGGCCGCATTGTGCTCATCGGACTCATGGGTGGCCGTATGGCCGAGGTGGATCTGGGCATCATGCTGATCAAACGCCAGCGCCTGATCGGTTCCACCCTCCGTTCACGCACGGTCGAGGATAAGGGCGAGGTGATGCAGGCGCTCTACCGGCACGTCTGGCCACTGCTCGCAGCCGGCCAGATTGAACCTCTGATCGATAGCACCTGGCCGATAGAAGAGGTGGAAGAGGCGATGGCCTATGTGGCTGAGAACAGGAACACCGGCAAGGTGCTCCTGAAAATCTCGGACTGAATCACACAGACCACACGCGTCTCAGGTATTGCAGTCAGTCTGCAATGTGAACCAGCTGTTTACCGAAGTTCTGGCCTTTGAGCATGCCCTTAAAGGCATCAACGGCGTTGTCCAGCCCTTCGGCAACGGTTTCGCGGTATTTCAGTTCTCCGGAAGCAACCCGTGAGGCCAGGATGTCCGTGATTTCCTGATGCTGGTCCTGCCATTCGGTCACGAGGAAAAAACGATGCTCCGGCGCCGGATCAAGCGCCCCGAGCACGTGGAAGGGAGTTTCCACGCTGGCCATATCTTTTGCATTGTAGGCAGAGACAAAACCGCAGATGGGCACCCGGGCCCCCTCATTCAACAATGGGGCAACGGCGCGCGTAACGGCTCCACCCACGTTTTCAAAGTAGATGTCGATGCCGTCGGGGCAGGCCGCTTTGAGATCCGCTTCCAGGTTCCCCGCCTTGTAGTCGACGCAGGCGTCGAAGCCCAGCTCATTGACCACGAAATCGCACTTCTCAGGCCCACCGGCAACGCCAACCACCCGGCAACCTTCTGTTTTTGCGGTTTGGCCAACCACAGTGCCGACAGGGCCGGAGGCTGCCGAGACAACCACGGTTTCGCCGGCTTTTGGTTTGCCGACGTACATAAGGCCGCAATAACCGGTGCGCCCTGGCATGCCTGCAACGCCAAGGTAGGTTTGAAGGGGCACATTGTCTCGTTGCTGAATTTTGTAGACCATCGGCGCGTCCGCCGGGAAGGTGACGTATTCCTGCCAGCCGGAGTAGCAGGTAACCAGGTCACCGACTTTCAGGTCGTCCGAGCGGGACTCAACAACACGTGCAACACTCTCGCCGACGATAGGCTCATCGATGCCAATGGGGTCCATGTAACCCTTGGCATCGTTCATGCGTGGACGCATGTAGGGGTCCAGTGAAAGCCAGAGCACTTGAGCAACAACTTCTCCCTCGTTAGGGGAACGGACAGGACGCTCTTCCAAAACGAGATCGCCTTGTTGGATTTCGCCCTGTGGGCGTTGTTTGAGCACGACGGCTCGGTTCTTGTATTCGCTCACTTGTTCTCTCCGGTTGCATAATGAAACCAGATTAGGGTGCAGCAGAATGGATTTCCGGTCAACCTCTCATCATGCCGACACAAGACTGGCCCCGGGGTTTCATTCTACGGCTTGATGGCTATAATCGGAGGCCTGCTCAGGACGAGCTTAAAAACCGATTGCTCTTCAAGGAATGAAGATATGCCCCAGGCAAGTGGATTGCAGTTTACCGCCCGTGTTGGCGGACTCCCCTCAGATTTATTTTCAGTGGTTGGCTTTAAACTGACCGAGCGCCTGTCCGAGGTGTTTCAGGGTCACCTTGAGCTGGCCAGCACCGACCCCTCCATTCAGGCTGCAGAGATTCTGGAGCAACCAGTAGATCTCGTTATCTGGCAGGACAGCATGCCTCTTCGGCGGTTTACCGGGGTGGTCAACGAATTCGTCCGAGGCGATGCCGGCCACCGGCGTACCCGCTATGAACTGATTATCCAGCCGCCGCTCTGGCGTCTTGGACTGATGCACAACAGCCGGATTTTCCAAACCCAGGGCACCGACACCATTGTGCGCACTCTCCTGGAAGAGCGCGGCATTATCGATTCGATCTTCGATCTGAAGTGCACGCCGGAGCAACGGGAATACTGTGTTCAGCACCGGGAAAGCGACCTGGCCTTTCTCGAACGCCTCGCGGCTGAAGAGGGTTGGCATTACCGCTATGAACAGGGGAGCGTGGACGGGGACACCCAGTCGGCGCTTATAATCGCCGACCATCATGGCGATGCTCCGAAACTGGAGCCGGCAGCATACAACGCCAAAGCAGGCGGCAGCACCCAGCGCCCGGCGGTGTATCGGTTCCGGTATGAAGAACGGGTGCGGGTGGCCTCTGTGGCAATGAAGGATTACACCTTCAGAAATCCCGCCTATGCCCTGATGCATGAGCATGCTTCTGGCGATCTGAAGCACCGGGAAGACTACCAGCACTACGACTACCCCGGCCGCTTCAAGGCCGACGCCAGTGGCCAGCCTTTTACCGAAGCCAGACTGCAATCCCTTCGCAATGACGCCAGCACCGCCTCCGGCGAGAGCAACCGCCCGGATTTCAGCCCCGGCGCGAAAGTGGAACTGACCGAGCACGATAGTGACAATCTCAATCGGGAGTGGCTGCTAACGTCTATCATCCACACCGGAACGCAGCCCCAGGCTCTGGAAGAGGAAGGCGGCAGCGAACCCACCACGTACCACAACCAGTTCAAGGCCATACCTGCAGATCTGACCTGGTGCCCGCAGACGCCACACCGCCCCCTGATGGACGGCCCACAAATCGCGATTGTCACCGGCCAGGAAGGCGAGGAGATTCACTGCGATGAACATGGGCGGGTAAAAGTCCGGTTCCCGTGGGATCGCTACTCGAAAAATAACGAACACAGCAGCGCCTGGCTGAGAGTCAGCCAGGGTTGGGCCGGCGGCCAGTATGGTTTTATGGCGCTACCGAGGATCGGCCACGAAGTGATTGTCTCCTTCCTGGACGGTGACCCGGACCAGCCGATCATCACCGGCCGAACCCATCACGTGACCAACACGCCACCCTATGGGCTGCCCGAGCACAAAACCCGCACCACCCTGAAAACGAAAACCCACAAGGGCGAGGGCAGTAACGAACTGCGGTTTGAGGACGAGGCCGATCAGGAACAGATCTACGTACACGCCCAGAAAGATCTGGACCTGCTTACCGAGAACAACCGCACGGAGGTGATTCGGAACTACAGTCATCGCACTGTGGAAAACCACGATTTCAGTCATGTGAAAGGCAACGAGCATCGCACAGTCGATGGCGAACAGCGGGAATCCATCGGAGGCGATTGCAGCCAGAACATAGGCGGCACATTCCACCAGAAATCCTCCCAGGGAACATTTAGCGAAGCGGGCACTGAAGTACACCACAAGGCGGGAACCAAAGTGGTGCTGGATGCCGGCGCTGAAATCACCATTTCGGCGGGTGGCAGTTTTTTGAAACTGGACCCAAGCGGCGTGACGCTATCCGGGCCTGGCATCAAGATCAATTCTGGTGGTTCGCCAGGCAGCGGTTCTGGACAGAGCGTGGTGATGGCGCAAATGCCAAGGGTTATTGAGGGTGATCAGCCCCACGAGCCCGAGCAGGAGGCACTGGCGGAAGTTGAACAACGGAAGAACGCTCCGGCCATCAATGTAGAATCCCAAGTTGCGGCACTCAGGAAGGGGAATGCAACCTGCCCGGTTTGTGAGGAGCAAAACTCATGAATCAGGATTCCTGGTCGTTGCGGGAGTCGCCCTTTACCCATGTTCCCTGGCCTGGCCATCAACCTGTTGGGCTTGTCCTGGATGGTGTTGCTATCCCCGAACTCGGTGAGCAAATCTACCAGTGGGCCGGCGGACAAACCATTAATGCAGAGTGCCTGTACGTTGCAACCCGCTGGGAGGCGGTTTCGGACTTGTCCCCCTGGCTTGTATGGCTCAGTGGGCCAGAAGACCCGGTGCTGGAAGGGTTCCTGGAGCAGGGGCCCAGGCAAGAGCAGGGTTACCTGCTGATTTCGGCCACAGACCATGCTAGCTGTGCCTGTTGGATGCGCTCCCACCTGCAGGTAGAAGTGGCGCCGGGCTGTGAAGAACTGGTGCGGATTGCCCATCCGGCACTGGCCGCCACGGTGATCGGGGGCAATTTGCCGCGTTTCCCCACCAGGGCCGTGGACCGGTTGATTGTTCCGGATTGTATCAGCGAGCAGTGGCACCTTGTCGAGCCCCCGGCTGTTCAGTCTGGCGACATAGGTGACCAACCCGAAAAAATGATGGCCTCGCGGGACTTGAAGGGCGCTTTCGATGCCTTCAATCGGCGCAAAGGCGCACTGCACATATGGAACAACCTGCATGAGTCGGTGCGCAACCAGTTGGGTGGTCCTGATTTGAGGGATGCCTACCCGGCACTCGGCAGAATACTGGAAGAGGCCCTTGGCAACGAATGCAACAACTTGCGGGAGGTTATGCAATTCCTGTTCGTAACCTTGCCACCACAAGCCGATAGCAATGCCGTGACGGAAACGGCGCCTCCATTGAATCAAGGATGAACAATGACACGGATACAACGCCCCACTGACGACCGGGCAAGCAACGATCTTTTGTGCTGGGAACAACCAGGCACCCCCATTGATGAACCCGCTTCATGCCCGCTGCTGAGAACCGTGAACCTGCTGCCTATTCGGTACGGCAGGGTAGAAGTTGCGCCCGCCGATACAGACCCGGGGTACCCCTACTCACTGACCTCCCGCCCGCTTGGCTACCGCCTTCTTAGGTATGGCTATCTTTATGTATTGGACGCAGATACCGGGGAGCTCCACGAGTACCTGCATGAAAATGGTGAACTGACGGGCCACAACGGTGGCAAGCTGGAATACCCGAAGCAGCACACCCTCTACGTTTGCTTCGCCGATGTGCCCCTCACCGAACGCAAGAAAGCTCAGATACTTGACAGCCAGGAGGAGCGTGCGCACTTCATGCAGGAAATCGACCTGGCCAGTGCCTCGCCGGTCAGCGGCGGTGAGCACCTGCTGACGCCTGAACAGGCCAAACAATGGGTGGCTGAATTTGGCGAAGACTATACGCCGGATGCCCCCGAAAACGGCCACGCCCAGGAAAGCGAGCCCTATCACTGGGAGAATCAGCCCTATTACCACAAGAGCCGATTTGGCAAGTTGATCAAGCAGCAGGCCGTGGAAGACCCGGACAATTGCCTGTGCCTGGTGCTGAGGGACGACGTGGGCGTGATGCTGGACCTGGCTCAGCAGCAGGATGATGTGGTGGGCTGGATCGGCGACTGGGCGGAAGGTGGTGACGAGCCGGGGCACACCGAGCGGGACTATATGCTGGGTGCTTGGATAGAGTCCATGACACTGATCAACGATCACGCTCTGGAGACGGCTGGCGAAAGACCGGGAGGCGAACCTTTCCAGTCGCTGTACGAGAGTACCGACGATGCACAACGCCAGTCCATCTACGACTACCTGGAGGTGCGAAGGGATTACCGTGGCCCGCAACCGATGGGCCCCGAAACCTACCTGCGCGAGCACCACGGGGATAATCCCCTGGTCCGGGCACAATTGGCCATGATTGATGCCCTGGGGCAGGCGAACTACGATCAGCACCGGGACACCATCAATCAGCTCAACCTGCAGAACTATTACCAGCTTAACGGGGCCAAACTGGGCCAGCGCGGCATCAATGAACTGATCGACCGCCCCCGTATGGATGCCTTCATGGCGGCGCAGCGGGCCAAGCTGGCACGGTGGCAAGGGTTGCTGGCGGACATCACCGATGACCGGGCCACCCTGTTGTGTGATTCCCGCTTCCACCAGGCCGCCTGGTATTTCGACGTGGCGGATGAGAAGCAACTGGAGGCGGCCCTGGACCTGAACTATGCCTGCGTGAAGGATCTTTGCCGCACCGACGAGGCGGCGGAAAAGGTACTGGCCTGGCTGGAGGAGAATCCCCAGTACAGTCACCCCTTGTTCCACACCTTGCCCAAGGCCGCCCAGGCGCCGGATGCAGAGCCATCGACCACCTACTTTGGTATCGCAGGGGCCGGCTACAGCCTGGTGACCAGGGCCGCCGAGTGGGCGCGGCGCCTGGCCGAGGCGGAGGCCGGACACCTGCCGGACCTTGAGTTACGCTCCCATGAAATCCAGGCAAAGGCAGCCGCCATTGGCGACACCCTGGCACCGGCGGTGTCAAAAGGTATCGCCCGGGCTATGGAACAGCTTTACCAAGGCATTGAGGCAAACCGGATACCGCCCCTGGACGACCTGTTCCGGGACCTGCCGTATTTTTTCAAGGGCAAGATGCTCAAGGTCATCCAAGCCGGTGAGGTAGAGTTCCGCGTTGCCTCGGAACCGGAGCTGGCCACCTTCCGCCAGAACCTGGAACAACTGCTGTCGCTGAACGAGCGGCTGGAATCCCTGGCCCACGACCACGACGTGGCCAAGGCCACCCACGGCCACAAATCCGAGCGGGCGCAAAGCATCGTCAACGAGTTCAAGGCCACCCGGGAGGAACAGCGGGCCCTGGGCCGGCGTCTGGCCGGCGCCCTCAGCCCGGTGGAGGAAACCAATACCGGCCTGCGGCTCGAGCCCGCAACCACGGGCAGGGCGGGTATCTCCCTGCTGCTGCCTGCCGCGGGCCAGCAGCAGATGGGCACACTGATGGGGCACCTCCGCCAGGGCCTGACCTCTGCGCCACGGGTGAACCTGCTGGGGGATGGGCTGGGTGTGATGGTGTTTGCGGCGCAGTTGGTGAACTTTTTTCACGCTGTTTCCGAAGTTAAAGCTCAGTCACCAGACGCCAGGAGCTATGGCAAACTTATCGAAAGTCTGTCTGCTACATCCGGCGCCGGTTTCCTGGCCGCCCAAAGCCTGGCGGACACCGCTCTGTCCTCCAGGGCCCAGACCCTGGCAAACTCTTGGCAGCGCAGCGCCGTGCAGTCGGTCCATATCCAGATGGGCCGCTTGCATGTTGGGTTGGGAATATTTGCATACGGCGCGGGTGCTATCAGCGCCGCCATCGGCACCTACAAGCATGCCAGCAACTGGCTGGAAGCCGTACGGACCGGTAATGCGCAGGCGCAATTGGGGGCGACCCTTGGCATGGTGGGCAGCGGCGGGCTGACGGCGACAAATCTATATGGCCTAAACCAGACACGAATAGCTGCGATGGAGGTATGGCGAGCCGCCGACAAGGCAGGTGCCTGGGCCACCGCAGGCACCCGTCTGTCCAGCCTGTTCGTCCGCCTGAACATTGCCGGGCTGGCGTTTACCATGCTCGAGCTGGGGGGCACCTGGCTGTACAACCGCTACAATTTGAGCGAGCGGGATCAGTGGCTGCAGACCACCCCCTGGTCGCGGGAACCCGGCCAGATCCACAACGGATCGCTGGAGGAGTACGAGCAGGCCTTCGCCCAGCTCGGCAACAGCCTGTCCCTGGAGAAGGTCCCGGCGGAAGAGCAAGACGGTAAGGACCAACTGGTGCTGAACTGCCATGCTCTGACGGCGGCGGGGTTGATAGAGCCCCTGGACCAGCCGGCGCCCCGGCGAGTGTGGCTCAGTGCCTGGCGCATCCGGCCAGAACGCTCGGGCTGGTTCCGTGACACCCCGGAAACCTGGGTGCGCTGTTCCCATGATATCCTGACGAGCCTGGCCATCCGGGAAGGGGGCGGGCATCTGCAACTGGCGTTCTCGCCCCCGGACCACAGCAAGAGCGATCCGTATCCCGAAACCCGTGACCTGGCGCTGATGGTCCGGCTGGACACCCACCATTCGGAGGACCGCTACACCCAGGAGGTGTACATGCTCAAGGTAACGCCTGACAGTGACTGGCCGGTGACGCCTGTCCAGGAACCTCCCCAGGATAACGAAGGCAGGACCTTCTGGTACCAGGTACGCAATCCCTTTATGGAACTGGATATCTTCGAATGACACAGGAAACGCCCAAGGCGGATATAGCGAACGCCCCCAGGGCCGGGCGAAGTGACAAGTTCCCCAGCGGAACGGTGACGTACCTGTCACCGTTGCCCCTGCCCACTGGTTTGCCGCCCACGGACCACGGGCACGCAGTGGGTGAGGTGAACGAACGCTATCTGGACTTCGGGGTGGGGTTGCCTTCGGTGTTTGGCTGGCAGGTGACTCTTGGCGGCCCTTTTGGCTTATTCGTTATGGTGGCCATGGTTTTTCCGGCGATTGCCTTTTTAATGCTTTACTGGCTCGGCAATGGTCTGCCCGATGCCATTCATGCTTTTTGGGGAGTGATAGAGATCAGCTTCTGGATTGGCTTTTGGGGAGGGGGAGGTTTAATGCTTTGGTGGCTAGTTGCGTCCGTAATAGAACTCAAGAAAAAATCCCAGGTCATCCCCACCCGCTTCAACCGCCAGCGCCGCGAGGTGTGCTTCGTGCCCAATGGTCACCGGGAGCCCATTTTCGTACCCTGGGAGGAACTGGTGGCCTGGGTGACCGAGGCCCAGGGGGTGACCGAGTACGGTGTACAGCGCCAGTACGGCTTCGGTGTAGGCTTTCTCCACCCACAAACCGGCGAGAAGTACAGCTTGGAATTCCAGACTTACGGTTTGCCCCAGGCCATCAGCAACTGGGAGGCCATCCGGGCCTACATGGAGTACGAAGTCCACACCCTGAAAGAGATCCAGGATCCATTGGAACTTCAGGGCCGGGATGATCCGCCCTGGGAGGGCGTCCATGTTTTCCGCAATGCCCGCAAACGTCTTCATGAGGAATACCGGGAAGGCAAACGGGGAGTGCACTACCTGACCGGCTGGTACCTGTACCACCTGATGACCTTTTGGACCCTGCCCAACCGACTGGTGGAGTGGGAAGTCAGGAAGATCAAACGCATGACCCGAAAAACGCTGCCCAGGGACATGGCGGAGTGGTCTGAACCGTTATCTGAGAGCGAGTGGGCCAAGCCCAGCGAGACCTTCAAGCGCTTAAGCCAGAAGGTTCTTGAGAAGCAAAAGGCCCGTCCGGGGCGGTTGCCCTATGAAGTCTTTGCGGAAGTGTATGCCGAGGAGGACCGTCTGCCGCTGGCATCAACCAATTGATGAAGTAGTAAAGCCATTTCAAGGAGGAAATGATGACAAACATTGTAAACGCAAACCGCACAGGCTTTATGGCGTCATTCAGCTGTCACAAGCCGAGCTTGATCAGCTTGGAAGATCGGAAACCCTAGTCTGCAGTCAATGCCAGACGATGGACGGTCTCTCATGAACTCAAAAAGTACTCAGTTCGAACAGCCTCTACACGCGGGGCGTTCCGAGCCTTTCCCGAGTGGCCGGCTGACTCTTTTATCCCCCAAACCCCTGCCAACCGGCCTGCCGCCGGTGGATCATGGCCATGCGGTGGGGGAAGTGAATGACGGATACCTGGACTTTTTGGGCAGGGGCGACATCGGTGTTCGGTTGGCAAATGACGTTAGGTGGCTCTTTGGGCTTGTTCACACTCTCCCTTCCGTGCTGGCAGGCTTATTCCAAATTAAAGAACGTAACGCCCGCCCGTTTAACCGCCAACGCCGCGAGGTGTGTTTCGTGCCGGAGGGGCAGAAAGAGCCGATCATCGTTCCCCGGGAAATGCGGATCAGCCTCTCTAATAAGGATTTTGATGCCGCGACTGAGTATGGACTTCCCTCATTCATTCACTTGTTGCTGCTTTTTTTGTTGGTACCAGCTTGGTTGTTATTTTCATTCTGGATTATTCCCCCTTCAACCAACTGGATAATGAGCACCGGAATAAGCTTCCTCCTCAAACCCTTCGAAAACACCATTAACAAAAGACTGGATTCCACCCTTGAAGACGGCTGTAGCGAATTCAACCGCGTTGATGGTCAGGTTCGTATTGCCCTGTGTCGGGGGCGTTTTTTCGAGGCGCCTTTCGCGGAGTTTGATGCTTATGTGGAACGTGTTGTCCAGCACGGCGGTATCTTTTACCGGTTGATGCTGGTGCACCGTTACACTCAGAAAACCTTTAACAAAACAGGCTTCAGTACCATTGAGTCGGAAAAGTCAGAAGTGTTGGCGTTGTGGGATATGTTGCAACGCTACATGGATGTGACCCAGCCACTGCCGGATACACCGCGACTAGAGCCCTTCCGTCATCTGGACCCGGTAACAGCTGAGCATGACAGAAAGACCGGGCGGAACCCGAGGTATTGGCGGGACCTGGATCTTGAATCCTGGAAGGACGGGGAAGGCTGGACAGAGGTCCACCAGCGCCAGAGCAGGTTTCCTTGGGGAAGCCGAACCTGCAAGCTTACGCCGCAATTGGGCAAGATCTCGATGGAGGAGTATCGGAAGCTGCGACCGCCCGGTGCGTGGCCAATCTAAAGCCGGGTTGATGAACAAAACCTCAATTGTTGCATAATGCAACGCATGTGGTAGCCTGTTACAAGCGTTAAGCAATACCTCAGGAGGCCACCATGACAACCGCTGTCCGTCTCGACGACACTCTGGTCCGCCACGCCGCCGCAGAGGGCGCGGTTCATCGGCGTTCGACACCCAAGCAGATTGAGTACTGGGCCGAGATAGGCCGTGCCGTTGCCGGGGACGTGAGTGCGGAAGATCTGATTGCTATTCTGCAGGGTATCCGCCAGGTGCGGGTTGAACCGGTGGTGGCTGAGTCTGTTTCCAGTGATGACCTCTGGGCTGAAGTAGATCAGGCCCGGGAAAGCGGTAATCTGGGGCGCTCGATTGCCAGAGGTCGTACGGTGTATCAGGCGTCTGGAGAAAAGCCCGGCTATCTGGAGGCGATTTATCCGGATGGCACTCGGGAAGTCGGTCAGTTTCGCAACGGGCGTTTTGAAGCACTGAGTGACCGTGACAACGCAGCCTGAACTCTGGCTGCTGGTTGGCGGCAACGGTGCCGGCAAGACCACATTCTATGAGCGGTTCCTGGCCCGCCGGAAGATTCCTCTGGTGAATGCCGATAACATCGCCCGCAGTGTGTGGCCTGACGCGCCCGAGAAACACAGTTATGAGGCGGCGCTGATTGCTGAACAGGAACGGTTCCGACTGCTTAAGGAGCGCCAGAGTTTCTGTTTCGAAACTGTCTTTTCTCATTCCTCGAAGGTGGATTTTGTCGGGGCTGCCAAGGCTGCCGGATTTCGCATTCGGCTGTTTTATTTCCACCTCGAATTCGCTGCGTTGAACAAGGCTCGGGTGGCTTCCCGGGTAAGATCCGGCGGCCATCATGTGCCCGAGGCCAAGGTTGAGTCCAGAATTCCAAGGACCCTTGCCAATCTTCGCGAATGTATCGGGCTGGCGGACGAACTGCACCTCGTTGATAACTCCAGTCTCGATCAACCCTACGTGCGCATTGCGGTCTGGGAGGCGGGGCAGTGGCGTACCTGTCAGGAGGTCTTGCCTCAGTGGGCAACCGACCTTATTGATAACTGAAAGACGGCTATGGCCAGCTGTCCGGCACCACGAAAAAGCGGTTGGTTTCCTGCCAGAGGCCGCTGATGGAGTCCTCCTCGAGTTTCGCGAACAGGAGCGGGATGTTGTAGCGCTCGATGGTGTTCAATGCAGCAGTTACTGCATTGGGGGCCGGTGGCTCGCTTTGACGCCACGGGCCGATCCAGTGGGGTTTGTTCAATACCACCCAGCCGGGGAGGTCCGATGTCTCAATCTGTGAGAGATAGCGCCACTGGCCGCGCAGGTGACTGGCTGGCACGGACTCAGGAGCGATCACCTGTGTTCCTGCCGGGTAAAACAGGTACCCCGGCATGAAAATCCGGGGAATGACAGGCTCTGCGATTCCAGCGTCTGCCAGCAACGCCCGGGCCTCGGGCAACGCGGTTCTCTGGCTTTGCATGCGCAGCATCCGGTCTGTTTTCAGATCGAGCCGGTCTTTGGCATTCGGGCCATACCACAGAGTTCTCCCGCTTTGCTCCGGAACTCCCAGATAGTATTTGATGGCAATTTCGTGGTGCTCGATTCGATCTTCTGACCGATTATGCACCACGAAATCCAGCTCGCCCATGGTTCGGCCGTGGGACTGGATTTGTCGATTTTGAAGCAGAACATCCCAGCCCAGAAGGTCTTCCAGTAATACGCGGTAAAGCTGCTCGAAATAGAAGCCGAGCCGCTTCTGGGGTGTCTCTCTGAGCAGCGCAGGCGCTATTTCCGGCTTTTCATCCCAGGCCTGAAGTTGTTCTGTAATACCGTCAGGGAGATAACTGGCCGGCTCAAACGTCAGTGGTGACTGCAGCAGCTGGGGCGCCCGGCATAGCCAGGCAAGGTGCCTGATCGCCGGCGTGGTCAGTTGTCGAGTTGAGTAGGGGGTTGTTTTTGCATCCATATGGCCAGAATACCGTAAACTGTCCGCAAGGCACGATGATCAATACAGTTCTGAAGGAGGCTTCATGCAATATCTTCACACCATGATCCGGGTGAGCAACCTGGACGAGACACTCCATTTCTTTTGCGATCTGCTGGGAATGGTTGAGATCAATCGCAAGAGCAGCGACAAAGGCCGATTCACCCTGGTGTTTCTGGCTGCACCGGAAGACGAAGCCCGTGCCCGTGAAGACCGGGCGCCGATGATCGAGCTCACTTACAACTGGGATCCGGAAGAGTATACCGGCGGGCGTAATTTTGGCCATCTGGCCTACCGGGTGGGTGACATTTATGCCCTTTGTGAGCACCTCAAAGCCAATGGGGTAACGATTAACCGTCCGCCCCGTGACGGCCATATGGCCTTTATCCGCACGCCGGATAACATCTCGATTGAGCTTCTGCAGAAAGGCGAGGCGCTGCCACCGAAGGAACCCTGGGCCAGCATGGAAAACACTGGCACATGGTAAGCCCGCAGGCGGGGCGCCGCAAGGGGCTTGAGCGTGATACAATAACAACCTGAAACATAGCTTTCGCATCAGGACGATGCATTCAGAACATGGAGAAGTTTGATGGACGATTGGCAAGGATGCCTGGATCCCCAGTGCCAGACCGCTTTATTACGAGCCCGGGAAAGTGTTGAACGCCGTGGTGGCTCGGTGATTACCGTTGAAGATTACCTGCTTGCCCTGCTGGACTCCGCACCCGCTATAGCCCGCTTTCTGCGTGGCTGCGGCGTGGATATGGACGAACTCACCCGCACCATTCAGTGCGAACAACCGATCGTGACGGAAGTGGGCGGCGAAGGGCAATTATCTTCCCAATTGATGTACTGGTTCGCGGCGGCCCGGGAAACCAACGATTCGCCATGGCTCGGATGGTCTCAACTGTTGGGGGCGCTGGTTCGCCACGCGGAGCGGCTGCAGGAAAAAGCCTATGTGGCGGTTTTTGAGTTGGTCCCACGCTGGCCCGATTCGTCCGGGGAGCGGGAGCCGGCGCCGATTGATAACTTCCAGAGAGCGCCCGTGGTAGTGACGGATTCCGCATGGGTTGAGCTGGCTGAGGATGTCGCGATCGGTCTGGCGGCGTCGCCGTCAGCCATGATCTGGGTGCGTGGCGAGCGTGGAGCGGGCAAGACCGCCTGGCTGCAATCGCTGCTTCCGGTACTGGAGCAGGATTACGTTGAGTTGGATCTCAGGCGTGAAGCGGAGATCATGGCCAGTGATCTTCCGGTTCTTCCGGCGCTTTCATCGGAGGGCGGTCCGGGAGAGGAAGGGCCACGCTGGCCGGTACTGGTACTGGACAATATCTCGCCAGCGGACCTGATTGCGCTGATGGATCTTCCTGATGGGCTGGCGTCAGCGCTGGTACTTCAATGGGCAGGTCCAATACTTCTGCTGGGGCCTGAAGAGCCTCGCGAAAGCAGTGCCGCCCTGGCGCTGCAGCATCGTCTGGGCCGCACCCTCGACACCTTTGATATGCCGGTTTCAAGCGTGGTTCAGCGTCAGGCCATTCTGACAGCCCACCAGGCCGCCATCGAGAAGCAGTGGAATGTGCAGGTGCCTCGGTCGGCGATCCGGTTTGCTGCTTCTCGCCGGAGCCGGTGCGTGAGCACGCCGGGCGGAATGCTGCAGTGGCTGGAACGGGCGGCCGCCCGGCTGAACCTCGTTGCCCGCAGAGGCCCGGCCGAGGCGGTGGCCCTGGCTGGACAGGCTGATACTCTGAGGCGTCAGTCCCTGGTTGCCCTGGCGCGGAAAGAGCCGCTCGACGACATCGAGGCTTCGCTGGGTGAAATTCAGCTCTATCGCGTGGCCGCAGAGGTTGCCTGGCATGAACGCAAGGCAGCCGGCAAGCTCCGGCAGCTATGCACTGAAGATTTGCGTCAGGAACTGGAACGCTGGGTTGCAGCGCGGCCCGGGCCGGTTCACTATGTGCGGCATTGCAATAATCAGGATGGAGATTCAGCGGGTGCAGGATCTGGAAATTTACATTCGTGATCTGGAGCCGGGGGCGGTTTCCGGGTGGCTTGAGAACCACCTTGAAGAACTGGAACTGGATGACGTTGAGGTAACAGGCGTGATCAAGGGCTTTGCCCGCTTCGAGGGCGAGAGACTGCGGATATCGCTTTATCCGGGGGCATTTGGCAAACGTTTCACCTCAGTGGTCATCGAGGGGCCAAGGGTGCCCTGGAACAGTGACCTTGACTGCGCGCGCAGTGCCTGGCGTGCCATGGATACC
Organism: Marinobacter sp. L-80; assembly: GCF_056859395.1. Taxonomy (NCBI): domain Bacteria; kingdom Pseudomonadati; phylum Pseudomonadota; class Gammaproteobacteria; order Pseudomonadales; family Marinobacteraceae; genus Marinobacter; species Marinobacter sp. L-80. Next base: position 65,073 of record NZ_JBSXOI010000061.1, on the reverse strand, counting down.
GAGATTCGCTGCAGTCCGGGAGACTGGAAAGAGGGCGAGCCGGTAGAGGATGAGAAATGGTGGCGTCTGGACCACCGGGGCGAGCAACAGGTCGTCTGGAACTGAAAGAGGCAGCCCTTGGGCTGCCTCTTTGTTTTCAGTGGGCGATTCAATCGCTCAGGATGGATACGTTGTCGGCCTGAAGGCCTTTGTCTGCCTCCACAACATTGAAGCGGACCAGTTGACCCTGTCGCAGGACCCGGCGCCCACGGCCACGAATCGCCCGGAAGTGAACAAATACCTCGTCACCGCTGTCACGCACGATAAAGCCGAAGCCTTTCTTGACGTTGAACCACTTTACGGTGCCTTCTTCATCACCCTCAGGGCTGCTTTCGTCATAGCCATCATCATCGTCATCATTGTGGTTCTGGCTGGGGGCACGGTTGCTCGGCCGGGATGGGCTTTGCTTTTCGGCCGGTTTCTTGACTGAAAGCGCAATGGCCAGGAAGCCCGCAATGCCGAAAACGATCAGCGTAATAATGTAGGCTGCGATGCCACGAGTGCTACCGAGGGCCTCAATAAGCTGACCTGCAGCGATCAGGCGAAGAGGCTCTGGTGTAAAAGACAGCAACAGGGCAAGCACCAGCGGTGCGGGGATGGCGATCAGGAGAGCAAAAAGGATCGCTTTGGATGGATTACGCATTGACTGAAATTTCTCCATTCTTGTAACGCTAACGATAAAAACCGGATATCGGGTAAAATCGCACATCCGGCCGGTGAAAACCGCCAGTTCCCCGGAAAACGGGAGCGCTGACGGGCAAAAGCGGCATGATACCAGATTATCCCGAGCGCTGACCAAGCAACGGGGTAAGCAGTGTCATCGATCACATTCTTGATAGATCCACCCAGGGAGTGCCAATACCCAATGAGCCAGAACGATCTGGAAACCCGACTGGATGAGCTGGAGACACGGCTGGCCTTTCAGGACGACGTTATCAATACCCTGAGTGAGCAGGTGGCCAGGCAGGAAATGGACATCCGGGAATTGTGGGAGGCCAAACGGCTGCTGCACAAACAGTTGAAAGATGTTTCACCGTCCAATATCAAGTCAGAGCAGGACGAAACACCTCCCCCTCATTATTGATAATGGCGCATTAAAAAAGGGATCAGATGAAGGTTTCATCTGATCCCTTTTCGTTGGATTCCGGTTCCCGCTTTTATGCCAGCAGTTCGATCAGAATCTGTTCGTAGATTTCAGACAGGGTATTCAAATCGTCGGCCTTTACGCACTCATCCACTTTGTGAATAGTCGCATTGATGGGGCCAAGTTCGACCACCTGCGCGCCGGTAGGCGCAATGAAGCGGCCATCCGATGTGCCGCCGGAGGTTGAAAGTTCGGTTTCCCGGCCTGTCACCGTGCGAATGGCGCTCTGGCTGGCAGACACGAGTGCGCCCTTGTCCGTCAGGAACGGACGGCCACTGAGGTGCCACTGCAGATCGTATTTCAGGTTGTGGCGGTCCAGGATGGCTACCACCCGTTCCTCCAGACTTTCTGCAGTGTTTTCCGTGCAGTAGCGGAAGTTGAAGTGCACCAGGCATTCACCGGGAATAATGTTGCTGCCCGTACCGGCCTCCAGCTTGGTGATCTGGAAGGTGGTTGGCGGGAAGAAGTCGTTGCCGTTATCCCAGAACTCCTTTGCCAGCGCATCCAGGGCAGGCGCAACCAGGTGAACCGGGTTCTCGGCCAGGTGCGGATAGGCTACGTGGCCCTGAACCCCATGCACGGTCAGGTAACCATGCAGAGAGCCCCGTCGACCATTCTTGATCACATCACCCACTTCTCGGGTGCTGGACGGCTCGCCAATCAGACACCAGTCGATCTTTTCGTTCCTGGCTTCGAGAGTTTCCACCACTTTGACCGTACCGTGTTGGGCTGGCCCCTCTTCGTCACTGGTAATCAGCAGGGCTATGGAACCCCGATGGTCCGGGTAGCTTGCAACGAAGCGCTCGCATGCGGTTACGAAGGCTGCCAGGCTGCCCTTCATGTCCGCGGCGCCACGGCCGAGGAGGTAGCCATCCCTGATCACGGGATCAAAGGGTGGGTGCGACCAGTTCTTTTCCGGCCCGGTTGGTACCACATCGGTATGGCCGGCAAAGGCCAGCACCGGCCCCTCGGAGCCCTTTCGGGCCCAGAGGTTATCGGTATCGCCAAAGCGCAGGTTCTCGCCGGTGAAGCCCAGAGGCGCAAGGCGCGACATCATCAGTTCCTGACAGCCGGCATCGTCTGGCGTGACAGACTGCCGGCGGATCAGATCAACGGCAAGTTCGAGGGTCGGGGAATCAGTTGTTTGCATGCAGCTCTTCATTCAGCTCGATGGCAGACTTGTTGGTTTTGCACTCCACCGCGCCAGTCTGGCTGTTACGGCGGAAAAGCAGGTCTGTCTGGTTGGCCAGATCGCGGGCCTTGATCACCTCAACCAGCTCGTTGTTGTCGTCGAGCAGCGCAACCTTGGTGCCGGCTGTGATGTACAGCCCGGCCTCGACCTTGCAACGGTCGCCCAGCGGGATGCCGATACCGGCGTTGGCGCCGATCAGGCAGTTCTCGCCAACGGCAATGATGATGTTGCCTCCACCGGAAAGGGTGCCCATGGTGGAGCATCCACCGCCCAGATCAGACCCCTTGCCAACCATGACGCCGGCGGAAATACGGCCCTCGATCATGCTGGTGCCTTCGGTGCCGGCGTTGAAGTTGATAAACCCTTCGTGCATGACCGTGGTGCCTTCACCCACATAGGCGCCAAGGCGAACCCGGGCGGTATCGGCAATGCGGACACCTTTCGGTACCACGTAATCGGTCATCTGCGGGAATTTATCCACGGATTTGACTTCCAGTGTGCGGCCTTCCAGGCGAGCCTGAAGCTGGCGGTCGGACAGTTCGTTCAGATCGATCGCGCCTTCGCTGGTCCATGCCAGATTCGGCAGCAGGCCAAAAATGCCGTCCAGCTTCAATCCGTGAGGTTTGGCCATGCGATGAGAAATCAGGTGAAGCTTGAGGTAAACCTCCGGGGTGCTGGACGCGGTGTCATCTGTTTCGAGTACTGTGACAACCACCGGGCGCTTGCTGGCGGCTGCTTTGTCCGCCAGTGATGCCTGGCCTGTCTGGCCGATCTGACGCAAGGCGTTGGCGAGCTGGCTGAGCTGCTCGGCGGTCGCGCTGATCGCCTGGTTACCACCCTTGTAATCAAGGGCGTTGGAGATGACGTCCATCAGGGTGTTATCGGGTGTCATGACCGGCTGCTGGTAAAACACTTCCAGCCACTCGCCCTGGTTGTTCTGGGTGCCGATACCGATACCGAATGCAAAGCTCATCTGATGGTTGCTCCTGTTATGAATGTGGGGCCAGGGCAATGCCTGAAGACCCCTGAAATTAAAGTTTGGATCTGGTTTGCCCGAGATTCAGGCCAGCCATGCGGACCATTCGTCTGCACTGAAACCTACGCGCACATCACCGCCGTTTTCGACAACGGGACGCTTAATAATGGATGGGTTCTCCAGCATGATCTCGTGAGCGCTTTGGGCGTCAATGGTATCACGAACGTCCTCCGGAAGTTTGCGCCAGGTGGTGCCACGGCGGTTCAGCAGGGTTTCCCATCCGACCGCGTGTTCCCAGCGGAACAGCAAATCACTCTGCAGGCCATCCTTCTTGAAGTCGTGGAATTCGTAGTCGATACCTTGTTCGTCCAGCCACTTCCGGGCCTTCTTTACGGTGTCGCAGTTTTTGATGCCGTACAGTTTCATGGCTTGTTCGCCTTAACAAATTCAACAATGCGTTCCGCTGCCTCTACGCACTCTTCCAGCGGGGCGACCAGGGCCATCCGGACACGGTTTTCTCCGGGATTATGGCCATCCACGGTTCGGGAAAGATATCGCCCAGGCAACACGTGCACGTTCTGTTGTGCCGAGAGCTCCCGGGCAAACGTTTCATCGTCCATCGGAGTTATCGGCCACAGGTAAAACCCGGCATCCGGAAAATCAACATCCATAACTTCCCGGAGGATGGGGACCACTGCCTCAAATTTGGCGCGGTACGCTGCACGATTCTCCCGAACGTGGTCTTCGTCGCTCCAGGCGGCGATGCTCGCCAGCTGATTGTGGATGGGCATGGCGCAGCCGTGATAGGTGCGGTACTTCAGGTAGCCGTCAAGAATGCTGGCATCCCCGGCTACGAAACCCGATCGCAGGCCGGGCAGGTTGCTGCGTTTGGACAGGCTGTGGAACACCACGCAGCGGGCGTAGTCATCCCGGCCAATGGCGGCGCAGGTTTGCAGGAGGCCTTCCGGCGCGTTGCCTTCCTCCGGATAGAGTTCGGAGTAGCATTCGTCGGAAGCAACGATAAAGTCGTGTTTGTCGGCCAGGGCTATCACCCTGGTCAGCGCCTCCCGGGAGATAACAGCACCACTGGGATTGCCCGGGGAGCACAGAAACAGTATCTGGCATTCTTGCCAGATGGATTCGGGCACTGAATCAAAATCGGGAATGAAGCCATTTGAGCCATCGCAGGGGAGGTATACGGGCGTCGCGCCTGCAAGGAGGGCGGCTCCCTCGTAAACCTGATAAAACGGATTGGGGCTGACTACGGTGGCAGGCTTGGTGGCATCCACGACAGCCTGAACCAGGGAAAAGATGGCTTCACGTGTGCCGTTTACCGGCACGATGTTGTTCGCCGCGCTGAGGCTGCCGGCCTTCAGATTGAATCGGCGGGTTGCCCAGCCACTGATGGCCTCGCGGAGTTCATCCGTACCCCGGGTGGTGGGGTAATTGGCAAGCTTGTCCAGATTGTTCGCAATGACCTGTTTGACGAAATCGGGCGACGGGTGCTTCGGCTCTCCAATCCCCAGGGAAATCGGCCGGAGATGATCGGGCACGCTGATGCCTGCCTTTAGTTTGGCAAGCTTTTCAAAAGGGTAGGGGTGAAGTCTGTCGAGGTTCGGATTCATTGAATGTCGTCCAGCATTTTACAGAGATCTTGCTGCAGGGCCTGGCATACCGCCGGCTCCCGGATGGGCTCGCCGTGTTCGTCCGTCACGAAGAAAACGTCCTCCACGCGCTCGCCCAGGGTGGCAATCTTGGCGTTGCTCAGGCGTACCCGGTGCTCCAGCAGCACCTGGCCGATGCGGGCCAGAAGCCCCGGGCGGTCGGGCGTGATCACTTCCATTACGGTGCGCTGGTTGATGGTGTCATTCGAGAACGTCACTTCCGTCGGGAAAGCGAAATGCTTGAGCTGGCGTGGCGTGCGCCGGTGGATGATGTCCGGATAGTCATCCGGGTCGTCCAGTTCTTCGATCAGGCGCAAACGCACCCGTTCTTTTCTCGCAGGGTCGATGCCCAGAGGCTGTCCCTTCTCATCAAGTACCACATAGGAACTGATCGAGTAGGGCCCCTCGCTTGAGCTGATGCGCGCGTCCACGATGTTCAGGTTCAGCTGTTCGAGGACCGCCGTTGTCGCAGCGAACAGGGCAACCCGGTCCTTCATGTAGATAATGATCTGGGAGTAGCCGTCCGTCGGGCCGCCCCGCGTGTCTCGAATCAGCACCAGCGGGTCCGTATTGTCGCCGTGTCTGATGATGGCAGCAGTCTGCCAGGCGATGTCCACGGTCGAGTCCTGGAGGAAATAGTCTTCGTCCACGGTGTCCCAGATGGCGTCGATCTGTTCATCAGTCATGTTCTGGGCATGCAGGATTTCCCGGGCTTCCGACTGGGTAGCGCGAACCCATTCCTGTCGGTCGATGGGCGTTTCAGTGCCCCGACGCAAAGCCCGTTTGGCCTCGATATAGAGTTGGCGCAACAGCGAGGCCCGCCACGTGTTCCATAGCTTGGGATTGGTAGCGCTGATGTCGCATACGGTTAGAACGTACAGGTAATCCAGGTGCGCCTGGCTCGGCACTGCCCTGGCAAATCCGTGGATAATGTCCGGGTCGGAGATGTCTTTGCGCTGGGCTGTCATGGACATCAGCAGGTGGTTTTCCACCAGCCAGGAAATCAGCTGGGTGTCCCGTTCGCTCAGGTGATGCCGCTGGCAGAAGGCTTCGGCATCGATGGCACCCAGTTCCGAGTGATCGCCACCCCGGCCTTTGGCCACATCATGGTAAATGCCGGCAATATAGAGGGTTTCCAGTTTCGGCAGCCGGTGAATCAGGCGGGATGCCAGCGGATACTCGGTTCGGGCTTCCGCGCTGCCAAGCCTTACCATGTTGCGGATGACCCGCATGGTGTGGGCATCCACGGTGTAAATGTGGAAAAGGTCGTGCTGCATCTGGCCAATGATCTGGCCAAACTCCGGGAGATAGCGCCCGAGCACGTTGTACTTCTTCATGGCAGACAGCGTCTGATCCAGGGCATGGGGCGTTCTGAGCAGCTCCATGAACAGGGTAGTCACTGCCAGATCAGATCGGAACGCATCATCGATCAAATGCCGGTGGGCCCGAAGCGAGCGGATCGTCGTGGCCCGGATGCCCTTTATCTCAGGGTGCTGAGCCATCAGAACGAAGATTTCCATGATGGCATAGGGCGCGTAGGCGAAGACCTGGTTGTTGACCGCTTCAATATAGTAGTTACGAATCTGGAAACGTTTGTTGATGGGCTGGATGGCGTCTTCCGATGGGCTACCCAGAATCGCTTCGTCGTAATACTGCAGAATCACATCCGCCAGTTCGGCGAGGGCCAGGACGGTGCGATAGTAGGCCTGCATCATCAATTCGACGCCGAGCCGCTTACCTTCATCTCTATAGCCGAGCATCTGGGCCAGGGCTCGCTGATGATCGAACAGCAGCCGGTTTTCATTCCGGTCAGCGAGCAGCTGCAGGCCGTATCGCAGTTGCCAGAGGAAGGTTTCACCCTGGAACAGAATCTGATGCTCTTCCTCGGTAAGAATGCTGAAGCGGGTCAGGTCAGCGATGTTCTGCAGTCCGAAATGTCGCTTGGTAATCCAGCCGATCGTCTGTATGTCCCGCAAGGCGCCCGGGGAACCCTTCACGTTTGGTTCGAGGTTGTATTCGGTATCGCCGTATTTCTGATGCCGTTGCTGCTGCTCCTCACGCTTCGCAATAAAGTAGTCGCGGTCGGTGCTGACATCATCGGAATAGACTTGCTCGCTCAGATCTGACCGGAGTTCATCCGGGCCGGCAATCGTGCGCGTTTCCAGCAGGTTGGTCAGTATGGTGATATCTTCGCGGGCGGCTGTCTTGCTTTCCTCGATGCTGCGAACACTGTGGCCGATATCCAGCCTGAGATCCCACAGCAGGGTAACGAACGCGCCCAGGTCTTCGTGCCAACTGTCTTCGATGCCGGCACGGGTGAGAATGAGCAGGTCGATGTCCGAATGCGGGTGCAGCTCACCCCGTCCATAGCCGCCGACGGCGATCAGGGCAATGTCCGGTGAATCGGAAAAGGGGTAGCGGTTCCAGATCAATCTGAGAACTGTATCGACCGTGTCAGCCCGGGAGCGGACAAGGGCGCGCACATCGGCGCCTTGTCGAAAGGCCTCGGCATCGGCGTCATACCTGCCCTTTAACAGCTCCCGGGCCGCCGTAACCGGAGATGGGTCATTACTGATGCGGGATTCCAGCTCGCTTTGGTCCACTTAGAAGGACTCTTCCTTTCGCTTGGTCAAGACCTCATGACCGTCCGCCGTCACAAGGATGGTGTGCTCCCATTGTGCAGAGAGTTTGTGATCCTTGGTAACGACGGTCCAGCCATCCGGCAGAAGCTTGGTCTGGTACTTGCCCTGGTTGATCATTGGCTCAATGGTAAACGTCATACCTTCCTGCAGCTCCAGACCGGTGCCGGGTTTGCCGTAATGCATTACCTGAGGCTCCTCGTGGAATACTGCGCCGATGCCATGGCCACAGTAATCTCGAACCACGGAATAGCGGTGTTTCTCGGCGTGCTGCTGAATCACATGCCCGATATCGCCCAGACGGGTTCCCGGCTTGACCAGTTCAATACCTTTATAGAGGCACTCCTGTGTAATCTGGATCAGCCGCTCGGTGCCAGGTTTCGGCTTGCCGACAATCCACATCTTGCTGGTGTCGCCGTGGTAGCCATCCTTTATTACGGTGACATCGATATTAAGGATGTCTCCATCTTTGAGGATTTTCTTCTCAGACGGAATGCCGTGGCAGATAACGTGGTTGACCGACGTGCAGATGGACTTCGGAAACCCCTTGTAGTTGAGTGGTGCCGGAATGCACTTTTGCTCGTTTACAATATAGTCGTGGCAAATCCGGTCGAGCTCTTCGGTGGAAACGCCGGGCTTGACGTGATCGCCAATCATCTCGAGCACTTCGGCCGCCAGGCGGCCAGCGACGCGCATCTTTTCAATTTCTTCCGGTGTCTTGATCGATACCTGCATTGGGTTTCCCGTTGTTTGTGCCAAACCGGCATTTTAAGGGGCCTGCTGCCCGGGTACAAGGAAGCTCGCCGTCAAAAATAATGGCGTTTGTCGGGCCGAATATGGTATAAACGCGCCCGCTGGAAACGAATCCAGCAAATTCACACACGTGTCGGCACGTTATCCCAGGGTGCCTGGTCCTGCTTTTAAAGGAGTCAGGTTGGGGTAATCGGATACGTGGAGGACTAACCCGAAGCTAAAAAGGTAACTATCATGGCTCAGGTAAATATGCGTGACCTGCTGAAGGCAGGTGCTCACTTCGGTCACCAGACCCGCTACTGGAACCCGAAAATGTCGAAGTTCATCTTCGGCGCCCGTAACAAGATTCATATCATCAACCTTGAGCAGACTGTTCCTGCCATGAACGACGCGCTGAAATTTGTTCAGCAGCTGGCAGAGAACAAGAACAAGATCCTGTTCGTTGGTACCAAGCGTGCCGCGGCCAAGATCATCAAGGAAGAAGCCGAGCGTGCCGGTCAGCCGTTCGTTAACCACCGCTGGCTCGGTGGCATGCTGACCAACTACAAGACCATCCGTCAGTCTATCCGTCGCTACCGTGACCTGGAAACCCAGAGTCAGGACGGTACTTTTGACAAGCTGACCAAGAAAGAAGCACTGGATCGTACCCGTGAAATGGACCGCCTTGAGCGCTCCATTGGTGGTATCAAGGACATGGGCGGCCTGCCGGACGCGATGTTCGTGATTGACGTTGACCACGAGCGTATCGCCATCAAGGAAGCCAACAAGCTTGGTATTCCTGTCATCGGTGTTGTTGATACCAACAGTGATCCCGACGGTGTCGATTACGTGATCCCGGGCAACGATGACGCTATCCGTGCGATCCAGATTTACGTGAAAGCCGTTGCTGATACCTGCATGGAAGCAGCCCAGTCTGCTGGTGCCGGTGCTGACGAGTTTGTTGAAGTCAGCGAAGACGCTGAAGGCGCTGCTCCAGCCGCTGAGTAACGTTTTACCTTCACGGTTTAGATGTAAGGTGTGCCTGGTGTTTTCCGAGGCACACCGCCCCACCGAATTCGGAACAGTTGAGAGGATTGAACATGGCTGCAATTACCGCTGCAATGGTCAAAGAGCTGCGTGAGCGTACCGGCCTTGGCATGATGGAATGCAAGAAGGCACTTGTTGAAGCCGAAGGCAGCGTTGACGCTGCGATCGAAGAGCTGCGCAAGTCATCCGGTCTGAAAGCTGCCAAGAAAGCCGGCCGTACCGCCGCTGAAGGCGCTTCACTGATCAAGATCTCTGACGACAACACCGTTGCCTTTATTCTGGAAGTGAACTCCGAGACCGACTTTGTTGCTCGCGATGACAACTTCCTGAACTTTGCCAACGACGTGCTGAACGTTGCGTTTGAAAATGGCGAAACCGACGTAGCCAAGCTGATGGAAGGCGATCTGGAATCCAAGCGTGAAGCGCTGGTTCAGAAAATCGGCGAGAACATTACTGTTCGTCGTGTCGTCAAGGTTGAAGGCCCGGTTGTTGGTGGATACGTTCACAGCAACAACAAGATCGCTTCGGTTGTCGCCCTGACTGCCGGTGATCCTGAAGTTGCCCGTGACATCGCCATGCACGCAGCTGCCGTTAACCCGCGTGTCGGCAAGCCGGAAGATATGCCGGCTGAAGAACTCGAAAGAGAGAAGGATGTGATCAAGGCCCAGCCGGATATGGAAGGCAAGCCTGCCGAGATCGTCGAAAAGATGATGGGTGGCCGCATCAAGAAGTTCCTCAAGGAGAACAGCCTTGTTGAGCAGCCTTTCGTCAAGAACCCGGACCAGACCGTGGGCGAGCTGATCAAGTCCAACGGCGGCGAGCTGGTTGGCTTCGTTCGCCTGGAAGTGGGTGAAGGCATTGAGAAGGAAGAAGTGGACTTTGCTGCCGAGGTTGCTGCTGCAGCCGGCACAGGCAAGGCCTGATCCTTCGTTCGATGCAGCGGGCTTTGAGCCACTGTATCACCTGAGTCTGCCACGTTAGCCGGGAATTCCCGGCTCTCGTGGCGGGCTTGTATCTGAGATACCCCTTTTTATGAGGAGTATGTCAGATACAAGCCTGCAAAGGGTACCACGCCGGATAGCAGCCAACAGACGACAAGGGGATCATCATGCCGACATCATCGAAAACCCAGCCCAGATACAAGCGTGTTCTGCTCAAACTCAGTGGCGAGGCCCTGATGGGAGAGCACGATTTCGGTATTGATCCCAAAGTTCTTGACCGCATGGCACTGGAAATCGGTGCGCTGATTGGCATCGGCGTGCAGGTTGGCCTGGTGATTGGCGGCGGCAATCTGTTCCGTGGCGCAGCCCTGAATGCGGCCGGCATGGATCGGGTTACCGGTGATCATATGGGCATGCTGGCCACCGTGATGAACGGTCTGGCCATGCGTGATGCCCTGGAACGTTCGAACATCCGGACCCGTGTGATGTCCGCGATCCCCATGAGCGGCATCGTGGAGCATTACGACCGCCGTCGCGCGGTACGGGATCTGAAGGATGGCGATGTCGTGATCTTCTGCGCCGGTACCGGTAACCCTTTCTTCACGACCGATTCCGCTGCATGTCTGCGTGGCATTGAGATCGAGGCCGACGCGGTGCTGAAGGCGACGAAAGTGGATGGCGTATACTCAGCGGATCCGCACCTCGACAGCAGTGCAGAGAAATACGACTACCTCACCTATGATGAGGTTCTGGACAAGAAACTGGGTGTGATGGATTTGACAGCCATCTGTCTCGCCCGTGACCACGGCATGCCGCTGCGGGTGTTCGATATGAACCGTGCCGGCGCCCTTACTCGCATCGTAACTGGCGAGAAAGAAGGTACACTGATCGAATGAATCGCTGTCCCGGCCCCACAGGATCGTGGCGCCAGATTACAGAATGACATGACGAACGAATTGAGGATGCTGAAGTGATCAACGACATCAAAGCAGAAGCCGAAAAGAAAATGAAAAAGAGCCTGGAGTCCCTTAACTCCGCGTTCAACAAGATCCGCACCGGCCGTGCCCACCCCTCTATCCTGGATAGTGTCATGGTGAACTACTACGGCCAGGAGACGCCGCTGAAGCAGGTGGCTAGCGTCAACGTCGAGGATAACCGCACGCTGACGGTCTCTCCCTGGGAGAAAAACCTGATGCCGACCATCGAGAAAGCTATCATGGCATCAGACCTTGGCCTGAACCCGGCGACCAGCGGCGATATCATCCGTATCCCGATGCCCATGCTGACAGAAGAAACCCGTAAGGAAATGGTTAAGCAGGCAAAAGCAGACGCCGAGCACGGTCGTGTTTCCATCCGTAATGCGCGTCGCGACGCGAACAGCATGATCAAGGATCTGCTCAAGGAAAAGGAAATCACCGAAGACGACGAGCGCAAGGGCGAGGACGATATCCAGAAGCTGACCGACCGCTACATTGCAGAAGTCGAGAAGATGCTCAAGGCCAAAGAAGAAGACCTGATGGCGGTTTAACCGTCCGGACCTACTTGCAAGCGAATTGAAAGGCCGAAGCACCGAGGCGCTCCGGCCGCACAGGGGATTTCATGACGGGAACTGTATCCGCAGAGATTCCGGTGTCGGCAGACAGTCGGCCCCGGCATGTGGCCATCATCATGGACGGGAACAATCGATGGGCCAAGGCCCGTCGGCTCAAGGGAGTGGCTGGGCACAAGGCCGGTGTCGATGCGGTCAGGGCAGTGGTGGAAACCTGTGCCCGTGAAGGCGTGGAAGTGCTCACGCTGTTTGCCTTTTCCAGCGAGAACTGGCGCCGGCCCAAGGACGAAGTGTCCGCGCTCATGAAGCTGTTCCTGTTCGCCCTTGAGCGCGAGGTTCGCAAACTTCACCGGAACGATATCCGCCTGCGCATTATCGGTGATCGGTCAGCGTTCAGCGCTTCACTGCGTGAACACATGGCGGCGGCTGAAGAGCTGACCCGCAATAACTCCCGGATGACCCTGGTAATTGCCGCCAACTATGGTGGTCACTGGGATATCACGCAGGCCACACGCAAGGTGGCCGAGCAGGTCCGTTCCGGGCAGTTGGCACCCTCTGACATCACCGATGACCTGATTCAGCAGCACCTCAGCATCGGTGACCTGCCAATGCCGGACCTGATGATTCGTACCGCAGGCGAGCAAAGAATCAGCAATTTCATGCTTTGGCACCTGGCTTACACAGAGCTTTACTTTTCACCGGTGTATTGGCCTGACTTCCAGCAGGAAGAGATGCTCAAGGCCCTGCAGGCCTATGCCGGCCGACAGCGTCGCTTTGGCCAGACGGATGATCAGATAGCGGCCAAGGCTGTACAACAATAACGAACGATAGCGACGTCAACCGTGTTAAAAACCCGAATTATCACCGCACTGATCCTCGCTCCTATCGCCATTGGCGGGATCTTTTTCCTCCCGCCCCTGGGTTTTGCGCTCTTTACCGGCGCCATCATTACCCTGGGCGCCTGGGAGTGGGCGAATATGTCCGGTATTGAGAGTCCTGCCGGTCGGGTTGGCTACGCACTGGCCACCGCTATCCTTCTCTACGGTCTGCTGAACGTTCCGTTTGTGGCAGTCCTCTGGTTATCGTTGCTCTGGTGGGGCGTGTGCTTTCTTCTGGTTCGCAGTTATCCCGGCGGCTCCGAAAAATGGGGCAGTCTCCCCGCAAGAGCCGTCATGGGGCTGTTCGTTCTGGTGCCGGCGTGGGTGGGCCTTAATCACCTGCGAACCGGCGGTTTCCAGTTTGGTGACAGTACCAACAACCTGCTGCTCATCCTCTACGTATTCTGTGTGGTGTGGGTTGCCGATATCGGTGCTTACTTCGCCGGTCGGGCGTTTGGTAAAGCAAAGTTGGCGCCCCGTGTCAGTCCTGGCAAATCATGGGCGGGCGTTTGGGGCGGCCTGATGGCCGTCGGGGTTTTTGCCCTGGTTGTCAGCTGGCTGGCTTCGGCGGGGACGGTTCAGACCTCGCTGCTAATTGTTGCCAGCCTCGCCACGGGTCTTGTTTCAGTGTTGGGCGATCTGCTGGAAAGCATGCTCAAAAGGCACCGTGGCATCAAGGACAGTAGTCAGCTGTTACCCGGTCACGGTGGCATCATGGACCGGATCGACAGCCTGACGGCGGCCATTCCGGTATTTGCATTGATTATTACCCAACTTGGTTGGCTGACAACCGGGCACTGGTGACTATGGTAACCCGCTCTATCAGTGTTCTCGGGGCGACCGGCTCCATCGGTCTCAGTACCCTGGACGTTGTTCGGCGCCACCCTGACCGCTTCTCGGTCTATGCGCTCACGGCCAGTACCCGTGCGGAAGAGCTCGCGGTCCTCTGCCGTGAATTCCGTCCGAAAGTGGCGGTCATGGCTGACCCTGAAGCGGCCGATGTCCTCTCAAAATTGCTGGCAGACCTGCCTGAAACTCGCGTGCTTGGCGGGCTGGAAGGGTTGTGCGAGGTGGCCTCCACCCCCGGTGTTGATACTGTGATGGCGGCTATCGTCGGGGCAGCGGGTCTTTCGCCAACACTGTCGGCGGTGCGGGCGGGAAAGCGGGTGTTGCTTGCCAACAAAGAAGCGCTTGTGATGTCCGGCAAACTGTTTATGGATGCCGTGGCCGAAGCGGGGGCAGAATTGCTGCCGATCGACTCTGAGCACAACGCGATTTTCCAGTGCATGCCGGCCGACAAGGTCCGGGACCCTGCCGGTGCCGGCATCACTCGTATACTTCTGACAGCCTCCGGGGGCCCGTTCAGGGAACATTCTGCCGAGGATCTTCGATCGGTAACGCCCGCCCAGGCCTGTGCCCATCCGAATTGGTCCATGGGGCAGAAGATTTCCGTGGACTCGGCCACCCTGATGAACAAGGGCCTCGAGCTCATTGAAGCCTGCTGGCTGTTCAACACCACGCCCCAGAAAGTTGAGGTGCATGTCCACCCTGAGAGTATTATCCACTCGATGGTTGAATATGCCGATGGCTCCGTTCTGGCCCAGCTTGGCAGTCCCGATATGAGAACACCGATTGCCAACGGCCTGGCCTGGCCGGAGCGTATTGACGCTGGTGCCCCGCCTCTGGACCTGTTCGCGATCGGCCGCTTTCACTTTGAGCGGCCAGATCTGGTGCGTTTCCCCTGCCTGCGCCTGGCTGCCGAAGCGTTTGAGGCGGGCGGCACTGCCCCGGCGGTTCTTAATGCCGCCAATGAAGTGGCTGTTGCCGCTTTTCTTGAGGGTAGCCTGTGTTTTTCGGATATCCCCGTTATCATAGAGCGAACGCTCGCTGTGACCGCCGTTGAGCCCGCCGACAACTTTGACGTTATCTTCGCCAAGGACAAAGAAGCACGGGCTTGTGCACGGGAACAGATAGGTCTGTTAACTGTCTGATAGTCGCAGCAGAATGCTGCCCGGCTGAAGCCATTCAATCAGGAACGCTATGCAGATTATTGAAACCGTCCTCGCACTTGCGCTTACCCTGGGCATCCTGGTGACCCTTCACGAATACGGTCATTTCTGGGTTGCCCGGCGTTGTGGCGTAAAAGTACTTCGCTTTTCCGTGGGTTTCGGGAAACCGATGTTTTCCTGGTACGACAAGCATGGGACCGAGTTTGCCGTCGCCGCCATTCCTCTGGGCGGCTATGTAAAAATGCTGGATGAGCGGGAAGGGCCAGTTCCTGAGGAGCTGAGAGATCAGGCCTTTACCTCCAAGCCTCCGAGCCAGCGTATTGCCATTGCGGCGGCCGGTCCCGTGGCCAACTTCCTGTTCGCCATTTTTGCTTACTGGCTGCTGAGTGTGGTTGGCGTTACCCATGTTGCACCCATTGTCGGGCAGATCGCTGACGAGAGTGTGGCCGAGCGGGTAGGTCTTCAGGAGGGTATGGAGATTCACGCTGTGGATGGCCATCGCGTCAGTTCGTGGCGCGATGTGAATATGCGCATTCTGGAGCGGACCGGCGAGCACGGTCTGATTTCCATGGAGGTATCGGAAGATGGCGCCCGCGGTACAGTCAGCGGTGAGCTTTCCGGTTGGGGCCTGAGTGACGATACTCCCAATCCGTTAGCCGAGTTCGGCATTACGCCATGGCGCCCGGCTGTTCCACCGGTATTGGGGCAGATTTCCGATGGTGGCCGCGCTCAGGCTGCCGGCCTGCAGCCCGGGGATCGCATTGTGGCCGTGGGCGGCGAGCCGATCAGTAGCTGGTTTGAGCTGGTCGAGTTTATTCGCAATGCCCCGGAGCAGACACTTCAGGTAACCATCGAGCGTAATGGTGCGGAACAATCCGTCAGCGTGACACCGGAAGCGAAGACTCAGGAAAGTGGTGAGTCAATCGGTTTTGTCGGTGCCGGTGTGGAAGCTATCTCATGGCCAGAAGAGGTGCTGCGTGATGTCAGCTACGGCCCATTCGCCGCCGTTCCGGTCGCCCTCAGCGAAACCTGGGCGGATACCCGCTTGACACTGGTGGCCATCAAGAAGATGGTCACCGGCCTGTTGTCACCCACCAACCTCAGTGGACCAATTACCATTGCCCGGGTTGCTGAAGCCAGTGTCAGTTCCGGGTTCGAAGACTTCGTGCGTTTTCTTGCCTATCTGAGCGTGAGCCTGGGCATTCTGAACCTTCTGCCTGTGCCGGTGCTAGATGGTGGTCATATCGTTTACTACACCATCGAAGCTCTCCGTGGGAAGCCGCTTTCCGAGCAGGCTCAGGCGTTTGGATTACGAATTGGTATGGCAATGATCCTCACATTAATGGTGTTTGCTCTTTACAACGACCTGATGCGGTTGTGAGAATTGCGAGCTCCTTACGCGCATTAACCAGGCGAAATATTTGAATGAGACGTTCTCTTCTAGGTGTAGCCGTTGGCCTCGCTGTAGCCGTGTCCGGCCTGAAGCCAGCATTTGCTGATCAGTTCACTGTTGCGGATATTGAGGTGGAAGGCCTGCAGAGGGTATCTGCGGGTACTGTTTTTTCCGCGTTCCCTGTCAATATTGGCGAGCAGGTGGACGAGACCGAGCTGGCTGATGCGATCAAGTCGCTGTTCCGGACCGGTCTTTTCACCGACATTGAGGCCAGCCGGGATGCCGGTGTGCTTATCCTGACGGTTCGTGAACGACCCTCCATCAGCGATATCGAGATTGAGGGCAACAAGAACATTGAAACCGAGATGTTGATGGATGCCCTCGCTGGCGCCGGGCTTCAGGAAGGCCAGGTATTCCGGCGTGCGACTCTTGAACGTCTGGAACTGGAAATTCTGCGCTCTTACATTGCCCAGGGGCGCTACAACGCCCGGGTAAAGGCAACGGCCGAGGAGCTGCCCAGAAACCGCGTTGCGATTCGCCTGGATATCAATGAGGGGTCGGTCGCTGCGATCCACTATATCAACCTGATCGGCAACAAGGACTTCAGTGACGAAGAACTGCAAGAGCTGTTCGAGCTGCAGACCACGAGCTGGTGGAACTCAATTACAAACTCGGACAAGTACGCGAGAGAGCGCCTGAGTGGCGACCTTGAATCGCTGCGGTCGTTCTATCTTGACCGCGGTTACCTGGATTTCAATGTCGAGTCCAGTCAGGTTTCCATCTCTCCGGACAAGCAAAAGGTCTTCATCGCCATTGCTCTGAATGAGGGGCCCCAGTACACCATCTCGGAGATAAACCTGCGTGGAGAGCTGATTGTGGGCGAGGAAGAGTTGCGCTCGCTGATTCCGGTTACGGAGGGCGACGTGTTCTCCCGCTCCCACATGACAGCCATATCCGAAGCCCTGGCATTCCGGCTCGGACGCGAGGGCTACGCCTTCGCCAGCGTCAATGCCGTCCCCGAGCCGGGAGAAAACAACACAGCTGCCGTCACCTTCTTTGTTGAACCGGGCAAGCGGGCCTATGTGCGACGCATCAATTTCGAGGGTAACGTATCGACTCGTGACGACGTTCTCCGCCAGGAAATGACCCAGATGGAAGGGGGCGTGGCTTCTTCGGATCGTATCGAGTTTTCCAAGACCAAGCTGGAGCGTCTCGGCTTCTTCCAGACGGTGAACGTTGAGACGGTTCCGGTGCCAGGCACGGATGATCTGGTCGATGTGAACTACTCCGTTGAAGAACAACCGACAGGCAGCCTTTCCGCTTCCGTCGGCTTCTCGCAGCAATCCGGTGTGATTCTTGGCGCCAACGTGTCCGAGAACAATTTTTTCGGTACCGGGAAGCGCGTCTCTTTCGGTGTCAATGTGAGTGATTATGTCAAAAGCGCAAACGTTTCCTACCTGGACCCTTACTACACGGTTGACGGCGTAAGCCGTGGCTACAGTCTTTTTGCCCGGCAAACCGATTATGAGGAAGAGGATATCTCCGCCTTCCTGCTGGACGAATATGGCGGCCGTATCACCTTCGGTTATCCCACGGACAATATCACCCGTTTGAACTTCGGGGCCGGGTTTACCCAGTCCAATCTTAAGGAAGGCCTGTTCACCTCACAGGAGGTCATTCAGTTCATTGATGAGGAAGGGGATTCGTTCAATAACTTCTTCCTCTTCGGCAGCTGGCGCCGCAGTACTCTCAACCGGGGTGTTCTGCCCAGTGATGGCCATAGCCAGTCGTTGTCGCTTGACGTAGCAGTGCCGGGCAGCGATCTGACCTTTTACAAGGTGACACACAAGACCGATTTCTACTATCCGGTGACTGACGATAATCGCTGGATCTTACGGGCGCGTTCAGAGATCGGTTATGGTGATGGTTACGGAGATCGGACCCAGATGCCGTTTTACGAGCACTTCTATACAGGGGGCTACGGATCGGTTCGGGGGTACCGGGCCAACTCCTTGGGTCGCCTTGCTACGAACAATGTCAACGACCTCTCAGACCCGGATCCGTTCGGCGGTAACCTGCTCACTGAAGGTGGTGTTGAGCTGATATTCCCCACGCCCTTTGCCGGTGATACCCGCTCCATGAGAACGGCGTTTTTCCTGGACGCAGGTCAGGTGTTCGACACTGCGCGCGGTTTCGATCCGGAACTGAGCGAAATCAGAATGTCCGCCGGTATTGGCTTCCAGTGGATTACCGCTGTTGGCCCGCTGGCCTTCAGTCTGGCGAAGCCGCTGAACGACAAGCCGGGTGATGACACCCAGGTATTCCAGTTCTCGCTGGGCCAGACCTTCTAGCGCATGGATAATAACAACCTACGGATGAAAATCAGGAGAAAACTAATGTCCCGATTCATGTTGATATTCGCCGCCATGGTTATGGCGTTTTCAGTCCCGGCCATGGCTGAAACCCGAATTGGTGTGGTGGACCTGCGTCAGGCACTGTTCTCTTCAGACGATGCCAAGACCTTCAGCGAATCCCTCCAGAAGGATTTTGCGGGCGATGAGGCCCGGGTGCGCGAAGCTCAGGAAGAGGCCCGCAAGCTCCAGGAGCGCCTGGAGAAAGACGGTGCCATGATGAACGAGAGCGAGCGCAACAAACTGGCCGGTGAGTTCCAGGAAAAGGTAAAAGAGTTCAACTTCCTGAAGCAACGGCTCGATTCAACGGTGAATCAGCGTAAGCAGGCATTTCTGGAGCAGGCCCGTCCCGAGGTGGACGCGGCGGTCAAGGAGCTTCTTGAAGAGAACAATCTCGATCTGATCCTGCCCAGCGAAGCTGTTGTCTATGTGAAGCCTGAAATGAACCTGACCTCTCAGCTTCTTGAAAAACTGAACCGTTAATCTGTGACGGGCACCCCGGTGCCCTGATCGTTGCTTGGGAGCACGCAATGACAGAAAGGTCCTATCGCCTGGGGGATATTGCCAATGCCCTGGGTGCGGAGCTGCGCGGTGATCCTGATATCAGGGTATCGGGGCTGGCGACGTTGCAGGCCGCCGTGCCCGGCCAGATCAGTTTTCTCGCTAACCCTTCCTATGGCAAGTATCTGGCGGATACACGTGCTTCGGCGGTTATTGCTTCGCCGGCCTCGGCGAAGGATGCTCCGACCAACGTCCTGTTACTGGACAATCCCTACCTCGGCTATGCTCAGCTGAGCCACTGGTTTGATCTCGCGCCTGTTGCTTTGCCCGGCGTTCACGCGACTGCTGTGGTCGATCCGTCGGCCAGCATCGCTGACGATGCCTGTATCGGTCCTAATGTGGTGGTGGAAGCAGGGGCTGACATTGGCGAGAAAGTCGTCGTGGGAGCCGGCTCGGTTATTGGCGCCCGCGCCAGGGTCGGGGCCCGGACTTTAATCCGGCCACGGGTGACTCTGGCTCACGATGTGGTCATTGGCGAGCGTTGTCACATCCTCAGTGGCGCCGTTATTGGCTCCGACGGTTTTGGTTTCGCTAATGAGAAGGGTGTATGGCACCGGATCGCACAGCTCGGTCGGGTTGTTCTGGGGAGTGATGTGGAAGTGGGTGCCAACACCACCATTGATCGTGGCGCTCTCGACGACACCGTCATCGGTGATGGGGTGAAACTCGACAACCTCATCCAGATTGCCCATAACGTTCGCATCGGCGATCACAGCGCCATGGCGGCGATGGTCGGCATTGCCGGCAGTACCCGCATTGGACGGCACTGTGTATTCGGCGGCGCCTCGGGTGTGGCTGGTCATCTGGAGATTGCTGATCAGGTTCATCTGACAGGTATGACCCTGGTAACGGGCGACATTCGTGAGCCCGGGGTCTATTCATCCGGCACCAGCGCCGATAGCAACCGTCAGTGGCGCAAGAATGCTGTCCGCTTCCGGCAGCTGGATGCGCTGGCAAGACGGGTAAAAGAACTGGAAAAGAAATTAGAGGGCTGAGGCCGATCAACATGATGAACATCGACGAAATTCTGGAATACCTGCCGCACCGATACCCGTTTCTGCTGGTGGATCGGGTCACGGAGGTCGAAAAGGGAAAATCGATCAAGGGCTACAAGAATATTTCGTTTAACGAGTCGTTCTTCCAGGGCCACTTCCCGAACAACCCGATCATGCCGGGGGTGTTGATCATCGAAGCCATGGCTCAGCTGTCCGGCATTCTCGGTTTTGTGACTGTGGGCCGGAAACCTTCTGACGGCGTGGTACAATACCTCGCCGGATCCAGCAAGGCCCGGTTCAAACGCCCGGTTTTACCAGGGGACCAACTGTGTATGGAGTCGGAACTCATCTCCGGTAAACGGGGTATTTACAAATTCGAGTGTCGCGCCCTGGTCGACGGTGAAGTCGTCTGCGTGGCAGAGATTCTGACCGCTGAGAGAGAAGTTTGATGGCGACAAATGACTGGTCGGGTGTCCATCCTCAGGCGATTGTAGACCCGTCAGCCAGGCTCGGGGACAACGTTACTGTCGGGCCCTGGAGCTACATTGGCCCTGATGTGGAAATCGGCGAGGGTACCGAGATCCTGTCCCACGTGGTGGTCAAGGGGCCGACGGTTATCGGCCGGAATAACCGTATTTTCCAGTTCTCCAGTATCGGCGAGGAATGCCAGGACAAGAAATACGCGGGCGAGCCAACCACACTGGTGATTGGCGACAACAACGTGATTCGCGAGAATTGCACGGTTCATCGGGGCACGGTCCAGGACCGGGGTGAAACCCGTATCGGCAGTGGCAATCTTTTGATGGCGTACGTGCATGTCGCTCATGACTGTATCGTCGGTGACAACACCATTCTGGCCAATTGTGCCACCCTGGCGGGCCATGTTTCGGTCGGCGATTTCGCGATTCTGGGCGGTGGTACCATGGTGCACCAGTTCTGTCATATTGGTCCCCACAGCATGGCGGCTGGTGGCAGCATCGTACTCAAGGACATTCCGGCTTATGTGATGGCGAGCGGTCAGTCCGCCCAGCCACACGGCATGAACGTGGAAGGCCTTAAGCGCCGTGGTTTCAGCAAGGATGTCTTGCTGGCTTTACGCCGCGCCTACAAGGTGATCTATCGCCAGGGGCTGACAACCGAACAGGCCGTCGAAGAGCTTGAGAAGTCCTACTCCGATGTTGCAGAAATACGTCCCCTCATTGACTCCCTGCGTGGAGCTCACCGCGGCATCATCCGCTAACCCGGCAGGAGCCTGTCGGTGACAGATCTTTCTCACGCGACCATCAGCGAGCGTAAAATCACATTCGGAATCATTGCCGGTGAGGCATCGGGGGATATCCTCGGTGCCGGCCTGATCCGTTCGCTGCGCCAACGCTATCCCCAGGCCCGGTTCGTCGGCATTGGCGGGGAGGAAATGGTTGCGGAGGGATTCCATTCCCTGGTGCCGATGGAACGTCTTTCGGTCATGGGGCTCGTGGAGGTTCTTGGACGAATTCGTGAACTGTTCAGCATCCGGGCCCGGCTCCTGGACTATTTCTTCGCCACGCCACCGGATGTTGTGATCGGTATCGATTCTCCGGATTTTACGCTTGCGATCGAACGGCGCTGCCGCGAGGCCGGCATTCTTTCCGTGCATTATGTCAGCCCATCGGTTTGGGCCTGGCGGCAGAAGCGGATCTTCAAAATTGCCAAATCGGTCAACCTGATGTTGACCCTGTTTCCTTTCGAGGCAAGGTTTTACGAGGAGCATCAGGTGCCTGTGGCCTTCGTGGGCCATCCACTGGCAGATCGAATTCCCATGGCGCCGGATACCCTCAAGATGCGGGAGTCGTTGGGAATAGATGCGGACGCACCCGTACTGGCGGTTCTTCCCGGTAGTCGTGCAGGAGAAGTGGAGAGACTTGGTACCTTGTTTCTTGAAGCCTCTCGCTGGATACAGGAAAGAAGACCTGATCTGCAGTTGGTGATCCCCTGCGTGAACCGGGACCGGGAGAAGCAGGTGCGCGATCTGGTCGATGCGTTGGAGGTGAAGCTTCCGGTTACCATCGTACGTGGGCGTTCCAGGGATGTTATGGCCGCCTCCGACGTTGTGCTCTTGGCCTCTGGAACGGCAACACTCGAAGCGATGCTTCTCAAAAAGCCGATGGTTGTAGGGTACCGCCTGAGCGGGTTCAGCTATGCGCTTCTGTCGAAGTTGGTGAAGGTGCCTCATGTCGCATTGCCCAATCTCCTCGCGAAGCGCCAGCTTGTCCCAGAGCTGCTCCAGGACGACGCCACGGCCGAGAGTCTGGGTGCAGCAGTGCTTGAGCGACTGGAGAACAAAGAGGAGAGGGCGAGGCTTAACGAAGCCTTTACCGAGTTGCACCATTCACTGAAGCAGGGGGCTGATGAAAAAGCCGCTCAGGCGATCTCAGACCTGATAGAGCAGGGTGCCCACTGATGCCCAAGAGCCCTTTGCCACCCTTCGAGTGTCGTTACAACGGTTCCTTGCTTGCCGGTGTGGACGAGGTCGGTCGGGGGCCGCTCATCGGGGCCGTCGTGACTGCGGCGGTCATTCTGGATCCGGACCGGCCAATCGCAGGCCTGGCTGACTCAAAGAAGCTGACCGAGAAGCGTCGCAACGCCCTCTACGATCAGATTCTCGAGCATGCCAAAGCCTGGAGCATTGGCCGGTGCGAGTCCCACGAAATCGACCGGCTGAATATCTACCAGGCCACAATGCTGGCTATGGAGCGCGCAGTGTTGGGGCTGGCTGTGGTGCCTGAGTACGTTCTGGTGGATGGTAATCGCTGTCCCAAGTGGCGCTGGCCGTCGGAACCGGTTGTCAAAGGCGACAGTCGGGTGGCTGCCATCAGCGCCGCTTCTATTATTGCCAAAGTAACCCGTGACCGGGAAATGGAAGCGCTGGAAGCGCGTTTCCCCGGGTTCGGCCTGGCGCAGCACAAAGGTTATCCGACCCCGGTCCATCTGGAGGCCCTGCGCCGCCTCGGAGCAACCATTGAACACCGCCGCTCCTTTCGACCTGTTCAGGAAGTGATTGAAACAGTGGGATTCTATCAAGATCACGTTGCCCCAGAGCCCGAAGAGCTTCAGTACCGGGCAGACCTTTTCGAAGATATCGATTGACAGTTTTGAATCCAATCCTTAATATACGCGCACGTTGATCGGGGTAGCCCGGTAAACAACCAGTTTTGATGCGGGGTGGAGCAGTCTGGTAGCTCGTCGGGCTCATAACCCGAAGGTCGTTGGTTCGAATCCAGCTCCCGCTACCACATAAAAGAAAGGCAGATCAGTTGGTTACTGGTCTGCCTTTTTTGTTTTCTGAGTCTGAAATTTTCTCCGTGCCCTCATCGTGCCCTATGCGTGCCAATTTCCGACTTGGATATTTTGGCCCCTCTTCGTTGTTGACCGTAAGTCTTCTGGGGCACGGGGCATTAGCTTCTGCCCGCATGCCAAGAAAGAGAGTCACTTTTCGCCTTCAGATCCTTCCGACTCGTCCGAGACTTCCTTGATGTGCGTGATTAATTGCTCAACCGAACAGTCGAAATAAGTGCATAGCTTATCAATGTTGTCCGTCACTGTGCTGTGGCCGGGGTGGTTGATGATTTTCGACAGTGTCATCCTGTTGATGCCGGTGTCCTTAGCAATTTCACCAATAGTGATTCGTCGTTTCTCGGCAAATTCCTTATCTGCTATCAATTCCTTCAAATGGAAACGGATCATCTCTCTGCTCGTTTGATAAAACAAATAATCAAACGCCACTTGCAATTATCGCTATGTGGCGTATATTGGTGATCAAGTGATAACAAAAGTTATCATCTGATCATTGATTGGCGAAAGGAGATGTTCTCATGAACAACACGTACCTGACAACTGAAGAGCTATCAGAGCGTATCAAGTATGACCCCCGGACCATCCGTCAGTGTCTGAAAGACAGCGTCCTGTTGGAGGGTAAACATTATATTCGTCCATTTGGCGGCCGAAAAATCCTCTACATCTGGGAGATCATCGAGGAGGACATGCTCAGCATGGCTCAGAACAATCTGGCCATCCCGATGGCGAGCGGAGGTGTTTGTCATGGCTAAGGTGCGAGCACGAGTCGATACAAAAAAGCTCTTTATCGATTTCCGGTACCAAGGAATACGCTGCAGGGAGCAGACTCTATTGAGTGACACCGCCCGCAACCGTAAACAGCTGGAGACATTGATCCAGCGAATGGAAGCCAAAATGTTGGTCGGGGATTTTGACTACGCCGAGTTCTTTCCGGGAAGCAAAAACCTCAAAAAGCTTGAGGACGCTGGGGTCCTTCCCACAAATGGTGAGGGTGTTCTTGGTCAGTCAGAATCAGATACTCCTCTGTTCACAGACTTCGCTGACCAGTGGTTTCTCGAATCGAAAATCCAGTGGCGGAACTCCCACACGCGTAATGTGGAATCCATTCTGGCTAGCTCTCTGAAGCCAGCTTTCAAAAATAAACGGGTAGGCGAGATTTCCAAGCCAGACATTTTGGCTGCACGTAACAAGATGGCTCGGCGGAAGGGAAGGGGGGCGAGTGGTTTGATGTCGCCCAAGACCATCAACAGCCACATGACCATTCTGCGAATGATTCTGACGGAGGCGGCGGAGCGGTTTGACTTCACGAATCCCTATCTGAATATCAAGCCGCTGAAACAGCAGAAGGTACACATCGAGCCCTTCTCCCTGAATGAGGTAGAAAAGATCCTCGAAACGGTCAGAGAGGATTACCACAACTACTACCTGGTGCGTTTTTACACCGGCATGCGAACGGGGGAGGTTGATGGCCTCAAGTGGGAGTACGTGGATTTCGAAAAGCGGGAAATCCTGGTACGTGAAACACTCATCCACGGCCAAACCGAGTACACAAAAACGGACGGCTCTCAACGGGAAATTCCCATGTTTGGCCCCGTGTACCAGGCACTCAAATCCCAGTACGAGGCCACCGGCAAGTTCAGCAAGTTCGTATTCTGTAACCGGCTGGGAGAGCCACTGGACCACAATAACGTGACCAAGCGTGTTTGGTACCCTTTGTTGGAACACCTCAAGCTGAAGAAACGCCGTCCCTACCAGACCCGGCATACAGCGGCGACGCTACTCCTCGCGTCGGGTGAAAACCCGGAATGGGTCGCCCGCACTCTGGGCCATTCCTCAACGGAAATGCTGTTTAAAGTGTATTCCCGCTATATCCCGAACCTGACTCGCATGGATGGCAGCGCCTTTGAGCGCCTGATTCAGAGTCGGGTCATCGAAAACGATAAGGAGGTAGGTGATGAAACTGAATGATCTACGCCCGTTGATGCAGGAAACTTTTAAAGGCACCTACCGACTGACGGGGCGTGTTGCCTGTTTTGATGATGAAGGCATTCCGTATCTGAAACTTCGGTTGAGCAGCTGTGCCAGCGACATCGTGGTTCTGGCGGTAATTGGTTCTATATTGATTCCAGAGCATTTGGGCCACATGGATCTGGTCGTGGTCAAAGGGCAAGTGTGTGTTGGTGCGGAGGAAAGTGAGATCCTGCTGACCGATATCCGCCGCCCGTTGCAGGCAGACGTTGCCGGCTTGCCTGCACTGCAGACTTTGCCACGGACGTTCTGCCCTAAGCCGGAGGCATTGGATCAGCTGGTTGCTGCGGTACGGTCTTTGCGGTCAGCCCCATTACAGATGTTCATAAAGCGAGTATTGGAGCGCCGTGACAGATTGGAGGTTTTCCTGAAAGCTCCGGCGAGCAGGAATTACCACCACAGTGAGCCCGGCGGTCTGCTGGCTCATTCCCTAGAGGTGGCGAAGAACGTACTGGTCATGACGGAGGCCAATGAACCCGAGATGCCTTGGGAGCTTCAGGAGCTCGGTTTCGTCGCTGGTTTGTTGCACGACATTGGCAAAACCTACACTTATGATACGTGGGGTAAGCCGACAGCAACCGCAAGGTTGTGCGACCACGCCGACCTAACTCTGGAGGCCTGCGCCTACGGTCTGGCTTATCTCGACAGGGTAGACCCTGATGCGGCGCTTGCACTCCGGCACATTTGGACCTGCGCCTCCCCCGGCGCGCGCTACGGTGCCACCCCTGCCATGACGCTTGCCCGCTATGTTCGTGACGCAGATGCCCAGAGTGCCATGGCTGACAATCAGCGGAAGGCCTACCGAAAGCGCCAGCCAATCGGTTTTGGGCGGCTTGGAAGCAACGTGTATTGGCGGCCATCAATCGAAGCTCATGGATGAGGCAGATGAAAACGACAGTGAGGGGTGTGAGCACGTTGCGGCCACACCCCTTTCTTTATCCGGCGGTGCGAGGGGATAGCGCTTGGGCTAGGAAGCAGGCATTTACCCGCCAACGGTGCTAAGGTCAGGAAAAATATAGCGTCCCTAGTGAAGGATATGCCAAAAATCTACTACCTCCATGGCTTCGCCAGCCGCTTCGATATCAACAGCGACAAACTCAAAACGCTCGCCAGGGTTGGTCCTGTCTATGGTCACGACATCGATTACACCCAAGGCTCGGAAGACGTTATCGAAGAGAGCTTGGACAAGCTGATGCAAGTGAACCCGGATCTTCTGGTTGGGACTTCGATGGGAGGATGGCTGGCGGGTATTCTGGGAGCCGAAGCGGGTATTCCGTTTGTTGCCATCAACCCGGTGACGGAGCCTGCCCACGCTCTCAAGTCCTGGATAGGGCCGGGTGTCGATCATCAGGGGCAGGCCTATCAACTGACGGACGAAGTGGTTTCTAGCTACTATCCTTTCACCCACTATGGCAGCGGGTTAGTACTGCTGGATCAGGGGGATGAACTGCTTCCGTGGAACGACACCGTCAGGGAGCTTGGGGGTTATTTTTCGGTACACAGCTTTGAGGGCGGGAGTCACCGGTTTGAGCACATGGAAGAAGCGCTAGAGCTTGTTCGGGAGCATGTGAAGGATTAATGCTACGAGGGGCTGCGTTAACGACAGTGCGACTGTTCCTCACTCGGCTTCGGTGCGACCGAATGTGTCAGAGCGCGACCTAACACGTAACCGGCTGCCACACTCACCAGTGCTGTCACTGGCCCAATCAGGCCTCCCACTAAGCCCCCAACAAACATCAGTACTACGCTTTTCATACAGACTCCTCCCGCCTTCCTGGCAGCTGTATTAGTCCGAGTATAAAACACTGTGCCCAATGATGGGTTGACCCATACGTATTATCTTTCCAAAATACTGTATATTCAAACAGTATTCGGTGTAAAGCATGTCCTGCATTCTGCTTGGTGACTTTGAATCCTTCTCCCGCCTGAACATTCCGATGTTTCTGGAACGGGTCTCGGCTGGCTTCCCATCTCCGGCGGAGGACTACATTGAGAAAACCATCGATCTGAACGAGCTCTGCATCCAGCATCCTGCGGCCACATTCTTCGTGCGTGTTCAGGGAGAGTCCATGATCGAGGCTGGCATCTATCCCGGCGATGTCCTGGTGGTGGACCGGTCGCTGAGAGCCAAGCACGGAGACATCATCATCGCCAGCCTGGAAAGCGAGATGACGGTCAAGCAGTTGCATTTGACGCCACCGCCTGTTCGCCTCCTTCCAAGGAATTCAGCGTACCGGCCTATTACCGTCGAGGGCGATATGGTGATGGAGGTGTTTGGGGTGGTCACCAACGTCATTCGGTCACTCAAGCGGGGAGGCCAGGGATGACACCTGAATCGGCAGTATCCTTTGTCACCGTAAGACGACGGTTCGATTTTCGCAGCATCGAGGTCGGACGCTGGGTGACGCCCCAGGAGCGGGGCCGGGCAGCCGGCCGGTTTTATCAGGCGCTGTGTGATTTGATGACGATCCTGCGAGGACCGGAACCATTGATCTCCCTAAGGAGCACGCTGGGCCTGCAGTATGGCATCGGCGGCCGGCTGGGCGTGGCGGCGCACTATATCCCTGCCACCCGGCAGCTGGCGCTGGCCAAGAACGCCGGTGCAGGTAGCCTCGCTCATGAGTGGTTTCACGCCTTTGATCACTACATGGGTGGCAAAGCTTACCGGAATGCCGGACCGTTCGGCTTTGCCTTCGCCTCCAGTGCCTGGCTGAACAGCGTAAGCAGTAAACCCCACCCACTGAATGAACGGCTAGGCGCCTGCTTCCAGGCCATCATGCTGACGGAGGACGGCACTGCACCCAGCACTTTGTTCAGGGCCTCCCTGATGGCCGATCAGCACTTGAGAACGGTTTATTACACCAAGCCGGAGGAGCTGTGCGCTCGCGCCTTTGAAGCCTTCATTGAAGACAGCCAGCCGCGTAACCGATTTCTGGTAAACGGAACCGTTCACTCTCATGAAGCCAAGGCGGGTCTGTATCCGCAGGGCGAGCATCGCCAGCGGATAAATGACGCCTTTCAGTGTTACTTTGCCGCTCTCGGGGCTGCGTTGTACCGGGAACAGGCCAAAGCCGGATGAAGACAGCCGTATTCGCCTTGGTGGACTGTAATAACTTCTATGCCTCCTGCGAGAAGCTGTTCCGTCCGGATCTGCGTCATACACCGGTTGTGGTGCTGTCCAACAACGACGGCTGCGTCGTCGCCCGTTCCAAAGAAGCCAAGGCGCTGGGGATCAAGATGTTTTGTACCACAGATAATGTAACTTGCCTGTTGCAGTCTTAAACCACCCTTTTATACTGAATAAAAATACAGTATTGGAGATTCGAGGGTGGAGTTCCTTCTTGCTACGTCAGAGTTTGAAATCAGGGGCCACTGCTATGAAGGGTTCCCGATTCTTCTCAAAGCCAATCATGATGTGTTTGTCGAAGGAATGGAATTTCTCGTTCATCACTGCTTAAAACGTGGAAGTGTGCAAAGCCGAGGTAGCTGGGAAACGTTTGGAAGAGATCTGTGTGATTATTTCGAGTTCATCGAAGCCAATGGGTTTGATTGGAGAGAGCTTGATCACCGAAATCACGAAACTCTGTTAGCCCTGTATCGGGACATTTCCTTTGATCGATTTAACCTCAATGCCTCAACCGTCAATCGACGACTTCATCTAGTAATCAAGTTCTATCAATTTGCTCTCAAGCAAGGTTGGGTAAGCACACTGCCTTACGACCTTGAGACAGTGAGAGTGAGGCAGACAAAGGGTTTCCTGACACACACAGATACCTCCGGGGGATATGCAGTAAAGCCGGATGTGCTGCTGAAAACCACGCCAACCAGGATCAAAGTCCTCAACAAAGAGCAGGTCGATGAGCTGCTCAAAACTATCAAGAACAAAACTCTCCGATTGATCGTTCGGTTGGCATTGCTGACGGGTTTGCGAAAAGAAGAGCTGCTGACGTTTCCAGTTACCTCTGTGTCGGCACCTCAGTCGGTCTCGGCCCGGAGTCATGTGAAGGTTGAGCTAGATCCCCAACAGATGAAAACCAAGGGAGACGTTCCACGGACGATCCATGTGCCTATTTCATTGATGGCGGATCTCTGGGATTACCTGATCCACGAACGTCATGAGACGATTAGACAGCGCGGGACGCACCCGAAGACGCTCTTTGTCACGGCAAAGGGAAAACCCTGGAGTATTCGGACCTCACTCAACAATCAACTGAACAGACTGGACTTATCGTTTGCCTGTCATCCCCATGTACTGCGTCATACCTATGCGACACACACCCTGAAATCGCTGATGACCCGCAAAAGCAATACGTTCAATCCGTTGCTCTATGTGAGAGATCGACTGGGGCACAGTAGCATCGTGACCACCGAAAAATACCTGCACTTTCTGGATGATATCGAAGACGATCTGCGCACCAGCTATCAGGAGGAAATTGAGGACACGGCCAGGGAGGTAGCCTGCGCATGAAAAAAGACTTTACGTTGGTGAGCCAGGAAACTGGGGTGCAGGACGCCGGCAAATCCACGAGTGCGGCGAAGGTCAGTATCGTCGATCAGATGATACCCTCAAATCCGGCAAACACCGTGGTTTCTTTTCCCGAAAGTGCCTTCTCTATAAGAACCGCTGACTTCGGGCCGTTTTACGGTCAGGGCTATGACGACATCACTGCGGCCTGTCAAAGTGCGATTGAAAAGCTGGTTGCTGAGAGCTTGGAGACGAAGGGTAACTCCCTGGCGGTTACAACCGTTGTAGGTTACTGGCTGTACGGTTTTCGCAAAGCTACGCCGTTTCTTTCTTTGCTTCATACAGCCAGTGGCAAAAACCTCTCCATGGGGGACCTGAACACCCATACAATCAATCAGTTCGTGCAGTACCTGAGAAACGAGCCCATCGGATACGTCACGCAAAAGAGCTATTACACGAAGGCCATAGCCCTGCTCAGAGCCTGTTATCGTTTCGGCTTTTGGCCGGAAGTGGATATTAAAACGGTGTGGCCAGCCAACCCCTTTCCGAACTCCAACAAGCGTTCCAAAGGTCAGAAAGCGCTCAGCAAGAACGAGAAACGCCGGGTGGTCAAAGCCCTGCGAAAAGAAATGGAACGGATCGTGGCACACTCTGAGCCGCTAGACAGCTACGATCTCGCGGTGGGTGTGCTTTCCATCGCATTGTCTACGGGTATGAATTGTACGCCCATTCTGGAGCTGGTGACGGACTGCGTGCAGCCCCACCCGTTAAAGTCCAACCTTCGGCTTCTGGTGAGCTTTAAGCGCCGTGGAAATGCCACTCAGGTTGTCGCCTTGAGAAAATCCGAGGAAGTGACCGAGATGGCCAGTATCCATTTGTACGCGGCTGATGCCATTGATCTGATCGTTGAGCGAAACGCGAGCATCCGACGCCAGTTCAGTGACCCGAATCGCTTGCTGGTTTATGAATCCACGAGCAAGCGTTACCAGCAGAAACCAGTCCGGCTGACCAAGAATATGCTTACAGAAAGAGTCAACAGGCTCGTTGATGAACACCAGCTCCAGACCGACGATGGAAGGCCGCTCAAACTGAATATTAGTCGATTGAGACAAACGCTCCTGAACCGCGTCTGGGAAATGTCTGGACAAGACCCTTTGGCGGCGGCCAGAACGGGCCGACACACCATCTCAACAGGGAACGCTCATTATTGGGAAGCTCCTCCGGAGGCCGAAACGAATATGCGGTTCTTGGGCGAGGCCCGCGTTCAAGAACTTCTCAGCGCATCCACCATCATCACCAGTGATCGGACCCCCGTGGCGTCCTGCCAAGATGCGCGGCGGGGGCATCGCGCTCCAAAAAACGGTGAGCCCTGTCAGGACTATTTAGGATGCTTCCGGTGCAAGAGCTTTGTCGTCACCGGCGATGACCTCTATCGCCTGTTCAGCTTCTACTGGGCCGCCCTGCGAAACTACGACAGCTTTGGTGGCAAGCGCTGGACCAAATACCTGAAGCAAGTCGTTCGGCTGATCGATGAAGAGATTGCGCCCCACTTTGATGAGACTCAGGTGAACGAGCAGCGCGAAAAAGCGAAGACGAATCCACACCCCTTCTGGCGAGACCTGAGCATGGCGAGGATGGTGATATGAGCATGGTATCCAAGGCAGTGGTGCTGGCCGACCGTCAACGGCTTCGGGAAGCCCTGCCGAGCGGCGAAGGCTTACTCGGCATTGTCACCACCGATCGGGCAGAGGGGGTACTGTATGTGCTGTCTCGCTACGAAGACATGGTTTGGTGGTTACCGAAGACCGGTTGCCCGACAAGTCTCGTGGACTGCAAGCGCAAGTTGGATTTTGCCCGCATCAGATGTAAACAACTCCGGTCCGAATCCAAAGCAGTCATGGCGAGACTGATCTGGGCAAACACGAAGTTAGCGGTCTCTACAGTTTCTGGCCAGTTCATGAAACTTGTGGTTTGGTTGAACTGGCTGCACGACCAGGGTATCCGAAGCCTTGCCCAAGTCACGCCTATGGTTGCAGACCGCTATGTTCAACACGTAAACCAGCTCACCTCACCTAACAGGATCGGTGGGCCTCTGGCTCCTGGCACGAAAGCACAACGACTCCTGGTTGTGGAGACGTGCTGGCGCCACCTGCTGGATACACCAAACGGTTTCGACCACCCCTGGCCCGAGAACTCCGCAAGTGCGCTGGCCAAATTGAAACAAGCAACTAAGCCGAAAACCGACATCATTCCGGAAGAGGTGCTGCACCCCCTCTTCCAACAGTCCGAATCCCTGTTGAGCAGGGCTACCGAGTTGCTGGGACATCGAGACGCGGTGGGCGACTATCAATTACGCTACAAAAACCTATCTGGTCAGATAAAGGAAAAATCTCGCTTCCTGAAAACCCGCGGCTGGGATCTGGGTTTTGGAGCCTTAAACAACGCCCTTCGCGAGCTGCGCGATGGTTGCTTCGTGATCATTCTGGCCACCACCGGCATCCGGGCTCATGAGTTGGGCAACATCAGGCGGGATCACTGGTACAGCGAGGTTCGGGATGGTGAGCGTTTTTACTTCCTCGGCTCGCGCTCGGATAAAACCCATGAGGGCGAAACGTCATGGCTGTGCCCCGAGATCGCCATTCACGCCGTGAAGACGCTCGAACGGCTTTCAGAGCCCTTGCAAATTGAGCTTGAACAGGCGCTGGAACATGCCATAGAAGTCGGTGATTATCAGGAGGTGACTCGCTTACAGGAGTGTTCCGAGTGTGTTGGGCTGACTAGAAGCATGAAAAAGGGTAATCCCATAAGCGTGATCAGTTGGCAATCATTGGATGATCGTCTGAAGAGATTTGCAACAGGCCTAAAGCTTGACTGGAAACTAGCATCGCACCAGTTTCGCCGTACATTTGCGAATTACGTTGTCCATCACAAGCTAGGCGACCTTCGGTACCTGCGAGACCACTTCAAGCACTGGAGCCTGGATATGACCATCTTGTATGTAATGAACGAGGCGCAGGATCTGGAGCTTTATGATGAAATCTATGCCGCATTTGAGGAAAAGCGTCAAGCCATCGTCGGTCACTGGCTGGAGCCGGACACACCGCTCTCCGGTGGCATGGGGGAGCATGTCCGTCAGATGCGAAGCCGTACCGAGAAGACTCGCACCTATAAAGATCGTCGGGAAATGGTTCAGGCCATCAGTGAACTGGTGTACTTGCGGTCCACAGGCATTGCCTGGTGCACCAATGACACCGGCGTAGACTGTGCAGGTGGCCAGTGCGAGAACTGTGAGCACGGTTGCATTGACGATAACCACAAGCCGTTCTGGGAAGGCCTTTACCAGCAACAAATTGAGCTGCGCCAGATCGAGGATCTGGACGCCTCGGGATCGAAGACCGTCGAAAGGACCATGGATCGATGCGAGAAGGTCCTGGCCGATCTCGGCGTAGACATCAACCGCCTCAAGGAGCAATTGGCCGATGTCGAAACCATCTGAGTCAGAGACTCACAAACGAATCCGCATGGCCATCGTGCGACTGGAAAAAGGCCAGCCCAAGTTAGTTGAGAAAGGGCGGAAGGTCTCGGTGGCTGCCGTGGCTGAGGAAGCTGGAGTCAGTCGTGCCCTGATTCACAAAGACTATCCTGACTTGATGGAACGCATCCGGGGCAATGCCAACAAAGCGATCCAGAGCCAGCGTGACGAGAAGCATCTCCAGCTCAAACAGGAGCGCTTCAAGAATCGTCAGCTACGTTCAAAGATCGTGGATCTAACGGAGCAGCGCAATGCACTTGCCTCGAAAAACGCTACCTTGGCACTCGAAAACCGTCGTCTGTTGGCTATTTTAGAGAGTAAAAACGTGACAGTTTTTAGGGGGAAACCGAGTGAGTAGTGCTATACATATTTTGGCCGCCCGGTATTAAACAAAAGCGAACATTCGTGCTGCGCCCTACCAGAGATAATTTCCCCTCCGCAGAATGGCGAAATTTATCCTCTCCAGACGGCTTCCTTTGCCTGAAGAGTTCAATTCGAGTTCTTTCAAACTAGTGCTTATGCCATCTTGTGATTATGCGGTTGATTAAAAATCGCACATAGTAGTTAGGAGTGGCAATAATTCATATCTGAATAATAATTGTAGCCTCCCGGAAGCCCTACCCCGAGAGCATGGAGCAGCTCCTAAAAAGCATTTTTAGTCGGACTTTCAGCTGCAGAATGCACGCAGCAACCTTTCCTAAAACGAACACGGCCTCTCTGCCAACAACCCTAGAACCATCATCAATAGAAAAATGAAGGGAAAACTGATGGATTATGAAACGGACAATTTAGTGATCGGCAGTGGTGTGTAAACATCCCTGTTTTAGTTGCACCGCTGCTTAGAGTTGTCCGCCCGTTGGTGTTTCGCCAGATATTCCCATGGCGTCAGATCTTCCAGTGAATCGTGGGGGCGTTCGTCGTTGTATTCGGCCATCCACGATTCGGTTAGTTGCCGGACTTCGGTGAGATTCCGGAAGACATACATATTCAGTACCGTGATTTCTTCATGTCGTTCTCCGTTTGCCTCATTGTAGGCCGGAGAACTCTAAGGAGACTTATTCAGAGTCTCCCAAGATGTTCCTGGCTGGAGTTGTCTGCTCGGATTGCCACAACCCCCATAGCGGCAACCTGAAGATGGAGGGCAACGGTGTCTGCGCCCAGTGCCACAACGCCGGTGACTACGATACCCCGGATCATCATCACCATCCGCGTAACAGCGCGGGTGCGCAGTGCGTCAGTTGCCACATGCCCGAAGCCTCGTTTATGAGGATCGACAACCGGCGGGAGCACAGCTTCATGGTGCCCCGGCCTGATGTGTCCAAGGCATCCGGCAGCCCGGATGTTTGCCTGGCGTGCCACACGAACCAGGATCGCGCCTGGTCAATGGAAACCGTCGGCAGCTGGTACCCGGATCTTTACCAACCGGATACCTGGCATCACGTTCAGCAACGTAACTTGTCAGAGGTTCTGGCCTATCTGGCCGATGATCATGAGCCTGCCATTCGCCGGGCAACGTTGCTGGAACAGCACGGGCAAGGGCTGGTGGCCCGGCACATGGCGGTCCTGGCAAGCCTGGCAAAGAGCGATCATGCGGTCATCCGCGAAAGCGCCTATCGTGTGCTCAGGCACGGCGACATGAGCCAGTCCTGGGAGCTTGCTGAAAATGGTCTGGCTGATGACTCCCTGGCGGTCAGGCTGGCGGCCTTTGAATCCATGGTGTGGTCCGGCACCCTGCCGGACCCTGAGCGCTGGGGCGAAGTTCAGAGGGAATACGAGCACTACGTTGATATGCAGTCAGACCTGCCCGCGGGCAGCGTGCTCAAAGCCCGATACCTGATGGCAGGGGATTATGTCTACAAGGCAGAGCAACAGCTCAACCGTGCTCTGGGCAAAGACCCAGGCTACGTGCCCGCCACCATCCTGCTGACCGATATTCTCCGTGCCGGCGACCGCAACCTGGAAGCGGTCCGGGCCATTGATCAAACCCTGGAACACAGCCCTGATGAACCCCAACTGATTCACCTGCGGGGGCTGATCCGTATTCGCCTGCAAAACTACCCGGCGGCGCTGGCGGATCTGGAACGGGCCCATCAACTGGTGCCCGGCCAGTGGCTGTTTGGCTACCGGTACGCGGTTGCGCTGTTCCAGCTGGACCAGAAGGACAAAGCCCGGCAAGTGACCCAAGCCTTGTTGCAACAATACCCCGATAACGCACAATTGCGGGCACTGATGAACCACCTGTAGGGACAACCAAAACCGGGGCTGGGGCGCGCTGTCGCCTCAGATCCACCCCAGCCACCTCCACCACAGGTAATCCAGCGGAAACAGAATCACGATGGTGAGGGCGGCCAGTATCAGGCACAACCTGGCGGCATGGCCCATGGGGATGCCGGCCAGGGGCATGGCCATCATCAGGGGCACGGACTGGTAGGTAAAAATGATGGTGGAGAAGCCCAGAACCTGAGTCATCAGCACCGCTTCCAGGCTGAAGCCGGTCATTTCGCTCATGGGGCCAGCCAGGGGGGTGAGCGTTGCCGGAATGCCCGCCAGGGTGGTGACCATCCCGGTCGCGGTCGCCGTGAGTGACAAGGTAAGGAAGTTGGCAAAATCCCGCCCCGGCTCCAATGGCAGCCAGCCCAGCACGTGGCCGCCCAGAATACCGCTGATGTTCTGATGGTTGATCAGCCCGGCAATGCCCAGCAGGCCGGCCACCACCAGAATTGAGCTGATGTTCACTTTCTGGTTGAAGCTCTGTGTAGAGATCATGCCAACACCGGGCATCAGCAGCAGGGTCGCTGCCGCCAGGCCAATCCACGCCGCGGAGATCTGGTGCCAGGTGTCGGTCAGCCAGAACCCGAGGGTCACCAGAAGTATTACCATCAGCCGCGATTCCTTGAAATTGAAAGGCCGGCTTGATCCTGCTTGCGGAACCGGCTTTGGGTTGTCCGGGTACAACCGCACCAACACAACCACCAGCAGGATAGCCTTGAGGATGCCCAGCACCGGAAAGTGCAGCAACAGGTATTCCCCGAACATCGGGCTCCAGCCATGAATCTTCTCGGCAGAGCCAATCATGATCATGTTCGGGACATTGGCGGGCAGAATGGCAAAGGTGGGCAGATGGCTGCCAAAGGCCGCCGCCAGGCCAGCGGCTTTCTGGCCATTGCTGCCAGGCTCAAAGCCACAGCTGTGGGCGATGGTCAGGGCGATGGGAATAAACAGCACAATGCGCCCCACCGAGGAGGGCATCACAAAGCCCAGCAGAATACCGATCACCACGATGCCGGCGATCAACCGGGTATAGCTGGCATCCAGGTGCCGGGTAAACAGGTCTGACACCCGTTGGGCCAGGCCGGTTTCCGAGATGGCAATGCCGATCACCAGCCCGGAAACAATCAGCCAGCAGGCGGTCGAGGTGAGCCCGGAAAACACCACGTCGGCCGGAGCCAGCGACAACAGCATGGCCAGGGTCAGCACCAGCAGGGCGGTGACAAACTCCGGCACCGCGCTTGTGGCAAACAGCACAAGCCCGGCCATCACCAGCAGCGCCGAGAGCCGTTGGGGGCCATCGAACCAACCGGCTGCCGGGCTGAACAGCAACGCTGCAGACAATAACGGAATCAGGGCCAACGCAAGCCACTGAGACCGGTTAACAGGCAGATTGGTCATTGCCGGGTAAGATCCTTCTCGCCGTTAACGGACATCCCGGTTCTTCTTCGGGAACAGCCAGAAGGCAAACCAGCGGGTCATCCGTGGCATCAGCACATAGCTCATCAGCAACATGACTACGATGGTAACTGCCATGGTGCGCAGCAGCAGCGGGATCTGGGCCAGAAGGTCACCGAATAGCACGAAAACGAGCGTAACCGCAGGATACAACGCCAGCCAGCTGACTATGGTCATTTTCCACTTGGGAGGCGGTTTAACCGGGTTCTGTCCGGGCAGGGTAAACCAGGTGATGATTCCTGAAGTCACTTCACGCTCACTGGGTTTTGCCAGCAAAGCTTCAAGTTGTTCAAGGAGCTCAGCTCTTTCCGGAGACTCTTCCCAGGCGGTCAGAGTTTCTCGATCCCTAAACTTGAATATAATCCGGTATTCGGGATCATCCGGTGAGGACGGCCGGAACATGGCAGCTCCGAGGTAACCCGGAAAGTGGGCTGCTCTTTCGGTCATTTGGCTGCTGAGTTGCTCGAATGCGAACTCCTCGCCTTTCCTAACCCGACGTGAAATCACGACAGTGATCGGATGGTTGGAGGTCTGGTTGACCGTCTTTGTCATGATACATTCTCCGTAAGGTGCACAAGCCCGGGAGAGGCTCATGCCGTGATCTCTTTTGCCTGCTCTGAAATTAAAAAGGGGCCCGCAAGAGCGGGCCCAGAGAGAGCGACAACAACGAAGAGATCAGCTTCCCGTTGCGCGCATATGCTGGACGTTGAACATCTGCGGCTTGGAGAGCTCCGGATCAACCTGACCTTTAAACTGTCCGGTTGTGCAATGGCTGGCCTGTACATCGATCATGGTAAAGCTGTCATCGATAGACACGCCGCTGCCCTTGTTCTTGGGCAGGTGATGGTCCGGATGCGCCTGACCAATGGTGAAGGTTTTCCACATGCTGCCCTTGCGGTCATAAGACACCGTGCGCGGGATAGTGAAGGTCTGGGCGTCCATGTAGTGCACCCTTTTTTGCAATGGGTGACTTTCATCAACAGGAACAGCCTCTACTTCGTAAACCTTACGCAGCTGCCAGGTGATTTCCGGGAAACAGCCACCCTGGCCACCAAAGGCAACAACCTGGTAGCCATCGTCGTCCTGGTGAGTCTCTGTATCGAGCTTCATGTCATTGTGGTTATAGAAGGGCATCAGCATTTGACGGGTCCCTTTATAGGTCCAGTTCATGTCTGAAATGCGACCGTTATAACCTTCAAAGTCCTCGATCATCAGATCGGAACCCAGGAACGCATCGGTAACCTGACCGGTAGCCAGACGGCGTACACGACGCTGGAAGCCCAGATACAGCCATGAATTGTCCCGCTTGAGGTCGTCGGAAGCGCGGTGGATCAACAGCTGGGTGTTGCGAACATCAGCCGGATCCAAAGCTTGCACGTAGGTAGCGCGGAACAGGTCAGACGGGTTTGGCGTAATCTCTGGTACTGGTTCCTGGTTCACTCGGCCCTTGAAGTTCAGGAAATGGAAATTGAACTTGATGGTACGTTCCACCTTGCCGGAATCCATATCCCGATACTTCCAGTAGAACGGATAAACGGCAGCACTATCACCCCAGTTGTAGCCATATTTATAGTTCCATGCGAGTTTTTCACCGGCCCGGGGGTCACTTTCATCCGGTTCCTCAGGGAATGGTCTGCCAGCCTGCCATCCGTTGATCTCACCGAGCTGGTCGCCCAGGGATACCTTACCCAGAGAATCACGAGTGGCATTTACGTAGCCTTCATTCAGGCCAAAAGAAGTGGTATCGCCTACGGTGATCGATGTCCAGCCATTTTCGATAAAGGTGTAGAAGGCAGGGTCGATGACATCCTTGAACTGGGCCACGTTGGACTGGTCGATGGTCATGCCAACATTGAGGCCCGCATGGTTCGGAACCTCGTTCTCATAGGGAAAGAAGGAGTTCTGAATAACATCCTCGTTTGCCTGCACCTGAGTGGCAAACATGCCAGCAGCAAGACCAGCTGCGAGGCACCGTGACAGTATTGTCGGTTTTGTTGTTGGTTTCATGTTTTTATCCTCTTGTTATCAGAAGCTGTAACGGGCAGTCAGCTGGATTTCGTCTTCTTTCTGGGCCATACCGATGGGGCCGGACTTGAAGCGAGCGAGAGGTTCATAGCTGCCGACGCCGGCAGATTCACCCGGTTGTTGGCCCACAACGCCAGGTGTTTGGGTGAACGGATCCCAGGGGTTGCATGAACGACAGTCGTCGAATTTCCGGGCTCCGGTCCCCACTTTGAAATTCCCGCCCAAAGTGAGCTTGAAATTGTCATTGACCAGCCAGTCCACAGACGGCGCAATAGCGGTAGCTTGCGCTCGGAAGTCATGTGCTGTGATGATTTTCGGGGTCAGGCGACCATTCATGTAGAACCCTTGCATTAACAAGGTGGCGGTCCAGTTGTGTTCATAATCTGGAATGCCAGCTTCGCCGTAGGTTCTCTGCTCACGTTCGTGGTCCAGAATGTGCTGCCCGAAAATCTGTCCGGAGAACAGGAAGGCCTGGCTTTCGTTCAGGGCCGGGATGAAGATGTTTTTGTCCGCGCCGATTACGTAACGGAGTACATCTGATTCGGAATAGAGCTCTTTGCGAAGGGTATTGGCAAATTCCTCACCCGAGGTGTAAGCCGTTTCTACGCGGAATACCGTGTCAATTCCCTGAGAGTAATAGTCCAGAGAGCCACCAACGAGATTCACGCGCGGGAAGTGGATGTCGAAAGCGATCAGGCTCGGCCAGACAGCAGTCTCTCCGGTGAACCCATTGGTTGCAGGAATGCCCCCTCTGAGAGAGGGCAATTGGGAGCGATAGGTCAGGGCATTGAGAGAGAATCCAAGATCGCCATAAACCCCTTCAAGCTTCAGGCCCAGCTGAGTATTTGACAGGCTCCAGCTCGGCATGTGTGCCTTGCGGATACCGATCTGGCCGGGTCCGAAGTCTGTTGCGAGGCCCCCGTCAGGAGTAGCCCCCGCGAAGTTTGCCACGGTTCCACCATTTTCCCAGAGGTTGTTCATGCCCCGGAAGAAACAGCCGGCATCCAGCATCACGTTTGGTTGGCCGCACTGGCCAATGTCATGGGGGCGGAACTTGTCGAAGTTCCACACCACCTGAAAGTTCAGGTCATCAAATGCCAGACCGTCGAACACTTCGGTGGGGCCCATGCGGTAGTCAGTCCGCAGTATCCACATGGGAATCCGGATATCTTCCAGTTCGTCGTAGATGTTGTTCCGGGAGTAATCCACCGGGTTGATGACATCGAGTACCCGGAACAGGTCCGTTCTGCCCCAGATAACCTGCTGTTTACCCAGTCGTGTACTCAGGATGTTGCCGTTATCGAAGTTAATATCGAAGTCGGCATAGAGTTCCCGGATGAAGTCGGCGCGATCGTTGAACTCCTGGAATCTCAGGTCGTTGGAGTCTTTGTCCAGATACCCGTTGATACAGCCGCGGTCGTCTTTGTCACAAGGGCGCACCGGAACGCCGAAGGCGACACCGTTGTTCTGTGAATGCAAATGCTCCCCCAGAACCACCATGCCATCATTGGGGTTCTGGCTAACATCAAAGCCAAAAGCGTTACCAGGGGGCAAAGGAATAGCACTTGCAGGACTGCCAGCACCACTTCCATGCGGAACAGTGCCTTGAGGTAGATCTTGTAACTGAACCGGACCCCCTGCGTTTCGTCCATACTCATCATCATTCAGATCATAAACTCCGTCATAACTTCCCCGGAGTGTGGCGTTGAAGCCCACATTGCTAAAAATTCCCACATCACCGGCTTTTTTCTCCAGCTCTAGTTGCAAGGTATTGCGGAATTTCGAAAGCCCCACGCCTTCTCGGCCGTAGGTGGCGTTTTCAACGTAACCGTTAACGCGGGTATCTTCTGCCGCTACGGTTGTGGTCAATGGAGTCAGCGCCAGGCAGGCACCACCCGCAAGGGTGTAGCACCAGAACCTCAGGCCTTTTGTTTTTATTTGCATGGCTTGTCCTCGTTACAGGTTTTTTTGGAGTTTCGTACCGGTTTACGCCCGGTACGGTTCTCCTGGCACAAATCCGTCCTCCTGCTTCCTGGCGGGAGCAGCAGCCGGAGTTGATTTCGGTTTTCTGTGTTCGGAATGCAGAATGCCGTCTTCATCTGCGTAGACGTCGGTGATAAAGCGTGGCTTGAAGACCAGCACCCATGAGGGCACCAGAAGCATTGCGGCAAGACCGTTGATGATGATCATTACGCACAGCAATAACGCGGCATCGGACTGGAAACGCAGGTCAGAGAAGATCACCCACATGATGATTCCTGCCATCAGTGTCAGTGCGGTGAAGCTGATTGCCATGCCGGTTGTAGAAATAGAACGCTGCACAGCTTCCCGGAGGTTCTGAAACTTGGCCATTTCTTCCCGGATGCGATCCATCATGTAGATGGAGTAATCAATACCGACACCTATGCCCACGGCGATTACCGGCACCGTGTTGATGTCGATACTCAGGCTGTTCAGGCCCATATAAGCGTAGGTCATGGTGGTGGCAAACAGCATAGCCATCAACATCATGAGGCCGGCGTGCCATGAGGTGTAGAACAGCATGACGAAAGCGAAGATCAGCAGGAATACAAGCGGCAGAACGATTACATTGGTCTCGAATGCTGATTCGTTCATTGCGGCCGCTACACCCAGGGTGCCCCCGGCTAGCCGAATGGTCAGTCCTTCTACG
The DNA here is from genome assembly GCF_056859395.1 of Marinobacter sp. L-80. Taxonomy (NCBI): domain Bacteria; kingdom Pseudomonadati; phylum Pseudomonadota; class Gammaproteobacteria; order Pseudomonadales; family Marinobacteraceae; genus Marinobacter; species Marinobacter sp. L-80. The sequence continues at coordinate 23,123 of NZ_JBSXOI010000061.1, read as the reverse complement.
CTATCGCCATTCTCTGCAATCCATTCCTTTGCCATGTGAATGGCGCGGCGAATGGTTTCGCCCTGGCGGTCCTTGTAATAGAACACCAGGTTGGCAACACGGTCGTCGGTATCGTTGAACTCGTCCAGGGCACCGGGAACCGGGCTGGAAGCCATGTAGGTGAACATCAGGCCGCCCACGTAGCCGGCATCGTGGGGAATCTGGTACCAGCGGGGGTCGTCGTTGTGCATCAGGCGGTTAACCTGCTTGATCAGGTCTGGCAGTCCCTTGGCGCCACCTACCTCCGGGTCAGTCAGCATATGGGTCTGAAAGTCGGCCAACGCTGTCAGTACCTCCGGACGTTTCAGCCCTCCTTTTTCATCGGTTTCAGCAACGATATAAAGTTCTTCTGATCCAGGGAAACGCTCGTTCACGATCCGGGACGAGACGTTGTAGTCATGATCGGGATAGAGAATTGGAGAACCGGGCTCGGAGTCGCCAATCTGGACATTGGATGCAGCCAGGAGTCCGCCGAGCATCGCAATGGCGCCTACGGCCAGGATGACTCGGGCAGAACCCGGTTTGGTGACCATGCGTGAACTGGTGCTGCCGATATGGCGCAATACAGTTTCCCGGATTTTCGGGTTCTTGGGTGTTGGCAGGATGGAGAGCAGCAGCGGTACACCAATCAGAACGGTAAATACCACGGTGATAGCCCACAGGGAGGCATAGATGCCAAGGTGGGTGTTGAGAGGGATGGAGCCAATGGCGATAAGGGATAGACCGATGGCGTCAGACACCACTCCTAGTGATCCTGGACGGAATAGGCTGTCAAACGTTGCCTTAGCAGCTTTCGGGCCGTTACCCAGTTCCTGGGTTTCGGCATAATAGCGCTCAACCAACTGAACCCCGTGGCTCATGGCTCGCGCAGCAATCAAAAAGGGGATTACCAGGCCGAGAGGGTCAAGGTTGTAACCCAGGAAACTGATAATCCCAAGCCCCCATATTGTGGAGACAAGAACGCCGCCTAGGGGGATGAGCACACCGTACGCTTTACGGAAGTGGAAGATGAGCAGCGCTAGCATGGCGAGCACAGTGAACACAAAAATTTGCAGGATCTGATCCATATAGGTGTAGGCCCAACCCACTAATACCGGCTGGCCTGTGGCATAGATGGTAACGCCTTCCGATGCCTCTTCAGCTCGCAGTTCCTGGAGTTGGGCAAACGTTGTTTCATAATCTAGTTTGCCTTCGATCAGCTGCGCTTTGACCAGCGCCATCTTCAAGTCGGGTGACACGAGAGGCCCATAGACCCGCGGGTTTGCTGCAACATCAGCGCGCATGGATTCCAGTTCATCGGAGGAATACAGACCGCGAGTGGAGTCGTAGTAGGGCTCGGAGTTAATACTACCTACTTCGGTGAGCCATACTTTTCGGGAGTTTCGATGGGTGACACTGGATACCAGGTTGTGGTTTACACCCGGCAGGCTATCGACGGCCTGAGTAATTCGATCGATGCGAGCGAGATTTTCATTCGTGAAAATGTCGCCTTCGTCAAACTCAACCCCTACCACCAAAACATTAGCACCACCGAAACTGTCTTTGATGGAGTTGTGCAGTTCAATGTAGGGGTGTTGTTGGGGCAGCAGGTCAGCAAAGTCGGTAAATATTTTCAAACCGGGAATTCGCAGGGCGAAAACCAGGGTCAGAATAGCAATCAGTGAAAGCACCTTGCGTGGGTTGTTGAATATCCACACTTCCAGCAGGTGCATCAGGTGCGTGAAGCGATGCAGTTTGGACATGGTCAGTTACCTCAGTCTGTGCTGGCGGCAAGGGCCGTTTGGGGTTTAATGTCGAATAGCAGGCCTCGGCCTCCGGCTACGAGAAGACGCTGGTCAGGCAGAGCCAGCCCGGCCCTGAGGTAGAGCGGCTGTTCGGATTCGGAGATCTTGTTCCAGGTATCTTGCTGCAGTTGCAGTACAGTGGCGTTGTCTGCCAACGCATAAAGGCTGGTGTCTCCAGCTATGAAACCGAAGATCGGAGCATTGGTTGCTGTCGACATCTGTTCCCAGTTCTGACCGCCGTCGTTGGTCTGGTAGATGAAGCCGTTAAGGCCGCCTATCCAACCGTTATCGGCGTCCTTGAAGTAACTGGTGTGAATGTAGAATTCGTCAGGGGCATTCCCGGCAATATCCCAATTCTCACCACCATCTTCGCTCTTCAGAACAAGCCCGTATTCGCCAGTTGCAATGGCCTGATCTTGGTTGATGAATTGGAGGTTATTGATGATGGCATCTTCGTAAAGGGAAGCCTCGCTCCATGATTCGCCCTGGTCTGCACTGTGCTGAACCGTTGTGAAGCTCCCTGCAGTTACCCACTTGCCATCAGGCGAGCAGGCAACAGTCATCATCTGCTCCTGGCTGGGGAGGGCATTTTTTACCCAGTTTTGGGCGGACGCATCGCCATGCCACAGGTTATTGTCAAAGCTAAGCGCAATGAAGCTTTGATCAGGACACGATGTAATCGACAGGAAGCTGTTACCGGTGATTTCAGGATGCCGTTTCCAGCTCTTTCCTTGATCACTGCTGGAGAGAAGAACGCCATCGTTGCCAGCAACAACAATAGTGTTCCGGTTGCTGGCCATGGCCTGATAGAAATCGGTTCTTTTGGTGGGCTGATTCTCAATGCTTCTGACCGCTTCAAGGTTGAGCGGGGCTTCGCATCCTGTCAGCAATAGTGTAGTGGCGCTAGTAAACACCAGTGCAACGCCGGAGGCGCGCACAGAGCGCATAGGGGCTTCTTGCATTGTTCTGTCACCGTCTTTGTTTTTGTGAAGTAAAGCGACTGACGGTGATTCAGCAATGCCTGTGCCAGATTATTATTGATTTTTAACATACTGAATAACAGAGGGTTTTCTGGGGCAGGTAGTATCTTAAGAATTGTGTGGATGATCATTTTCAGCGTTGACTTTTATCAAATGATGAATTTCAGATTCCAGTTGCTGATTTGATCAGTTTACGAAAGCAGCAACATCCGTGTCGCGCTCAAACAGGCTTAGTTCTCAGCGAGAATGCCCGACTTCTTTAGGCGATAGGCTAGTGCCGGGCGAGTAAGCCCGAGCAGTCTCGCAGCTTTTGATACGTTCTGGTTGGCTTGTTCCATCGCTTGCTTCATTAACGTTTCTTCGACCTGGTCAAGGCTGATACCCTGTTCGATCACTTGGTCCGACCAGCTTCCGCCGTACCCACCGGGCTTGCCAGGACGCATGTTTCCGTCATCATCAATGTGTTCAACAGAATCCGGGCTGATTTGAGGGGGGCTCACGAATAGAGCGTCCTGACTGATCGTCTCGTTGTTGTCCGTAAGTATCACGCCTCGCTCGATCACGTTTTCCAGTTCACGAATGTTGCCTGGCCACCGGTATTGCATGCATAGCTCCAGAGCCTTGTCTGAGAGTCCCAGTGTTCGTTTGTTGTATTGGGCGTGGAACTTTTCCAGGAAGTGACTGGCCAGGAGCGGCAAATCTTCCTGGCGATCTCGCAATGGTGGAATGTGTACGGGAAACACGTTCAGTCGATAAAACAGGTCTGCCCGAAATTTGCCGTCTTCAACTGCCTGTTCGAGACTCTCGTTGGTGGCTGCGATGACTCGGACGTTTACCTTCCGGGTGCGATTGTCGCCGACTCTTTCGAGTTCGCTTTCCTGAAGTACCCGAAGAAGCGTGGCTTGTGCCCGGGGGGTTAGCTCAATGACCTCGTCCAGAAAGATTGTGCCGCCATCCGCTCTTTCAAAGCGGCCCTCCCGGGACTGATTGGCGCCGGTGTATGCACCTTTCTCTACACCGAACAGTTCAGCTTCGATCAGGTCTGGCGGAAGGGCTGCACAGTTCACCGCGATGAAGGGGCCATCAGAGCGCTCGCTGCGCAGGTGAACGCTTTGTGCGATGACCTCCTTGCCAACCCCTGTCTCGCCAAGCAGTAACACTGAAACCCTTCCCTGCGCTGCCTTATCGATCATTTTGCAGACTTTGTTGTACGAAGCAGACTGCCCGATACCGTAGTACTGGCCTTGTTGTCTCTGCAGCGTGCTGCGTAGGGAGTTCAACTGTTCCTGAAGGTCGTAGAGTTCTTCGATCATTGGGTCTGTTTTGAAGTAACGGGAGAACTCTTCCGCGTCGGGCCATTCTTCCGCGGGCTTTCCTTCTATCATGCAGGTTTCGTCACCGCAGCCGCGGCAGCTGACTTCCCGGAAGATGATCTCCCTCCCCATAAATGAGGAAGTGTAAGCGCAGGCATAGCCCAGCAAAACCCAGCAGGCGGGCTCCTTCATTTGGCCGAGTTCGGTTTTGCAGATTTCAACTTCCCAGGAGTCGATCCACTCAAGCCGGCCATAGAAATCGCCCGTTTCCTGGTCCAGGTCAATCTCCAGGGGAACAACTTTCACCATTCCTTTGAGGGAGTGGAGCTGGGGCCCTGCAAGAAAAATGTCCAGCTCGCTGCAGTGAGGACGTAACTTGCGGGCAAGCTCTGCGTCTTTGAGGCCGGACAGGTACCCCAGTCGCAAGAAAAAGCCCTTGGCTCTTTCTGTGCCCATGCTATTGACAATTTCGCGACGGAAGGCCGCTAGTGATGTCAGGTTCATCAGCAACATGCGTTGCTCGCCAAACCAGATTTTGCCTTCCGAGCTGTGGAAATGAATCTGCTCCGTCAGATCCTTGAAATCCGTGTAGTTCAGTTGTGGCTTATAACTGACAGCCATGGTCGGAGACCCCCGTTAATTGTTGTGGGTGGGGAGTGGCTCTGGTGGAGCTCAGTAGCTCAATATCTAGCACATGACCAAAGTAAAAAATCAACCAAATAGTAAAAAATGAGAGCTGAAAAGGTAAGTGGCAGTTAGTCGACCATTTGCGAAGGTGCCTTCAGGTTTTAATCATTTGATAAAAAATAAGAGTAGCCTGGATGGCTGTGAGGCCCTCGATAGCAGCGCAGAAATTTTCGGCTAATGAAAAAAGTGTTTTCGAATCAGGATCCTGTGTTTTCGTTTCTACATAAAGATCAAAAGTGGCACAGGCGTTGCTCAGCACTTGGTAGCCGACAAAAAACACAAACGGGTCTAACCATGACTAACGCAACCAATGAGAAAACCTTTGACGAAATGACCCGCTATATCCGGGTCCGCAGCGAGCCAGGCGACAAGTTCGTGGAATTTGACTTTGCCATCGGGTATCCGGAGCTGTTCGTCGAACTGGTGCTCCCCCGCGAAGCCTTCGAAATTTTCTGCAAGCACAACCATGTGGTCCACATGGACTCCGACATGATCCGCGAGATCGACGAAGACATGATGAAGTGGCGCTTCGGAGAGCGCGGCCAACGTTACTGAATATTAGCAACACCCACAATCTGATCCACAAAAACAAAACGGAAAGGTTGATATGAGTATCGAAATCAAAACCACCTCGGTGGAGCCCATTCGTCACACCTACAGCCACATTGCGCGCCGATTTGGTGACAAGCCGGCGACTCGCTATCAGGAAGCGAGCTACGACCTGGAGGCGAAAACCAACTTCCACTATCGCCCCCAATGGGATTCCCGATACGAGCTCAATGATGATCGCCGTACCGCCATCCGCATGGACGACTGGTACGCGGTGTCTGATCCCCGCCAGTACTACTACGGCGTCTACGTAGGCAACCGGGCCAAAATGCAGGAGTCCGCCGAGACCAGCTTTGGTTTTTGCGACAAGCGCAACTTGTTGACGCGCCTGCCGGAAGAGACTCAGAAGCAGCTGCTGCGCCTGCTGGTGCCTCTTCGTCATGTTGAACTGGGCGCCAACATGAACAACAGCAAGATCTCGGGTGACGCTGTAGCCACCACCGTTTCCCAGATGCACATCTACGCCGCGATGGATCGTCTGGGCATTGGTCAGTACCTGTCTCGCATTGCTCTGTTGATTGACGGTAGTACCGGTAAGGCACTGGACGAGTCCAAAGGCTACTGGATGGATGACGAGCTGTGGCAGCCCATGCGCAAACTCGTGGAGGACACCCTGGTTGTTGATGACTGGTTCGAACTGACCCTGGTTCAGAACATTCTGTTGGATGGACTGATGTACACCCTGGTGTACCACAAAATGGATGCCTGGCTTGCGACTCAGGGTGCGGAAGACGTTTCCATGCTCACCGAGTTCATGCGCGACTGGTACAAAGAATCCCTTCGCTGGACCAACGCCATGATCAAAGCCGTCGCCGGTGAGAGCGAAGCCAATTGCGAACTGCTCCAGACGTGGATCGATCAGTGGGAGCCGCAGATCTATAGCGCTCTCCAACCACTGGCAGAAGCCTCGGTGGGTATTGACGCTCTGGATGAAGCCCGGGCGGAGCTTTCTACCCGCCTGAAGAAATTCGGACTGCAGAGTAGGGGAGTCTCAGCATGAGCCAGTTGGTATTCATTGTATTTCAGGACAACGACGACTCTCGCTATCTCGCCGAAGCGGTTATGGAGGATAACCCTCATGCGGAAATACAGCACCAGCCCGCGTTGATCCGGATCCAGGCTGAGAAGCGCCTGGTGATAAATCGGGAAACGATGGAAGAAAAGCTGGCTCGCGATTGGGATGTTCAGGAAATGCTCGTAAATGTCATCAGCATCGGCGGCAATGTCGATGAGGACGATGACCATTTTATTCTTGAGTGGAATTAATTGGGAGAATCATCATGGCTGTTCAAAACAAGAAATTGAATCTCAAAGACAAATACCAGTATCTGACCCGCGACATGGGTTGGGAGCCTACCTACCAGAAAAAAGAAGACATTTTTCCGCACGAGGACTTTGAAGGTATCAAGATTACCGATTGGTCTCAGTGGGAAGACCCATTCCGTCTGACCATGGATTCTTACTGGAAGTATCAGGCGGAAAAAGAGAAGAAGCTGTACGCCATTTTTGATGCGTTTGCCCAGAATAATGGCCACCAGAACATTTCAGACGCTCGCTACGTCAACGCCCTGAAGCTGTTCATCGGTGGCATATCTCCGTTGGAACATGGGGCCTACCAGGGATATGCCAAGGCAGGTCGTCAGTTCAGTGGTACTGGTGCGCGGGTGGCTTGTCAGATGCAGTCGATTGACGAGTTGCGTCATTCGCAGACCCAGCAACACGCCATGAGTCATTACAACAAGCACTTTAACGGCCTGCATGATGCTGCGCACATGCACGACCGGGTGTGGTTCCTGTCGGTGCCCAAGTCGTTCTTTGACGATGCCCGCACCGCTGGTCCGTTCGAATTCCTGACCGCCATTTCGTTCTCGTTCGAGTATGTGCTGACTAACCTCGTGTTCGTTCCGTTTATGTCGGGCGCCGCATACAACGGCGACATGGCCACCGTTACCTTCGGCTTCTCTGCCCAGTCAGACGAAGCACGCCACATGACCTTGGGCCTTGAGGTCATCAAGTTCATCCTGGAGCAGCACGAAGACAACGTGCCCATTGTTCAGCGCTGGATCGATAAGTGGTTCTGGCGCGGATTCCGCCTGCTCAGCCTGGTCAGCATGATGATGGACTACATGCTGCCGAACAAGGTGATGAGCTGGGCCGAGGCCTGGGAAGTGTATTACGAGCAGAACGGTGGAGCCCTGTTCCAGGATCTGGAGCGTTACGGCATCCGTCCGCCCAAGTACCAGGACGTGGCCAACGATGCCAAGCATCACCTGAGCCACCAGCTGTGGACCACTTTCTACCAGTATAGCTATGCCACCAACTTCCATACCTGGGTTCCAAAGAAGGAAGAAATGGACTGGATGTCTGAAAAGTACCCGGACACTTTCGACAAGTACTACCGTCCGCGCTACGAGTTCCTGGCGAAAGAGGCCGCCGCTGGCCGTCGCTTCTACAATAACACCCTGCCGCAACTGTGCCAGGTGTGCCAGGTACCGAACCTGTTCACCGAAATGGGCGCGCCCACCAAGTTGAGCCATCGTCAGTTGGTTCATGAAGGCGAGCGTTACCATTTCTGCTCCGAAGGATGCTGCGACATCTTCAAGCACGAGCCGGAAAAATACGTGCAGGCCTGGCTGCCGGTGCATCAGATCTATCAGGGTAACTGCGAAGGCGAAGATATCGAGACCGTGGTGCAGAAGTACTACCACATCAACATCGGCGAGGACAATTTCGAGTACCTCGGTTCGCCGGACCACAAGCGCTGGATGGCCATCAAGGGCGAAAAGCCTGCTGATGAGAACCAGGACGCCGCCTGATACTGACCCGGGAGTCGCCCGGTAGCCACTGGCGCCGGGCGAACCACCCACAAAAACAACAAGGTGACCATCATGAGTGTAAACGCTTTATACGACTACAAATTCGAGCCCAAAGACAAGGTCGAGAACTTTAACGGCATGCAGCTGTTGTATGTCTACTGGCCTGATCACCTGATGTTCTGCGCGCCGTTAGCGTTGTCGGTTCAGCCGGACATGACCTTCCGTGCCCTGATTGAAGAAATTCTCAAGCCGGCAACTGCAGCGCACCCGGATTCTAGCAAGGCGGATTTCCTGAATGCCGAATGGCTGTTGAACGATGAGCCGTTTACCCCAGATGCGGATGCCAGCCTGATAGATAACGGCATTGATCACAAAAGCATGCTGACGGTCACAACACCTGACCTCAAAGGCATGGCTGGCGTCGGATACTGAGGGTAGTGCTATGAGCCATACCGTAACTATCGAACCCATTGGCGAGCAGATCGAAGTGGAGGAAGGCCAGACCATCCTCGCGGCGGCGCTCCGCCAGGGCGTCTGGTTGCCGTTTGCATGCGGTCACGGCACCTGTGCTACCTGCAAGGTGCAGGTGCTTGAGGGCGACGTCGAGATTGGCGACGCCTCACCGTTTGCCCTAATGGACGTGGAGCGAGGCGAAGGCAAGGTGCTGGCCTGCTGCGCCACAGTGGAAAGCGACGTGACCATCGAAGCCGATATCGATGTCGACCCGGACTTCGAAGGCTACCCGGTGGAGGATTACGTAGCGACAGTAACGGATATTGTTGACCTGTCGCCCACCATCAAGGGTCTGCACCTGAAACTGGACCGCCCGATGACCTTCCAGGCCGGCCAGTACATCAACATCGAAGTGCCCGGAGTTGAGGGTGCCCGCGCGTTCTCACTCGCTAACCCGCCAGGCAAGCCCGATGAAGTGGAACTGCACATTCGCCTGGTTGAAGGGGGCGCTGCAACCACCTACATCCACGAGCAGCTGAAAACAGGCGATGAACTGAACCTGTCCGGCCCCTATGGGCAGTTCTTTGTGCGCAGTTCCCAGCCTGGTGATCTGATCTTCATCGCGGGTGGTTCAGGGCTTTCCAGCCCGCAATCGATGATTCTCGACCTGCTGGAGCAGAACGACGAACGCAAGATCGTGTTGTTCCAGGGCGCCCGCAACCTCGCAGAACTTTACAACCGCGAACTGTTTGAAGCACTGGATCGTGACCACGACAACTTCACCTACGTGCCGGCCCTGAGCCAGGCCGAAGATGACGCCGACTGGCCGGGCTTCCGGGGCTATGTGCACGATGCCGCCAAGGAGCACTTTGATAGCCGGTTCTCCGGTAACAAGGCTTACCTGTGTGGCCCACCTCCGATGATTGATGCCGCGATCACTGTCCTGATGCAAGGCCGGTTGTTCGAGCGGGACATCTTCATGGAGAAATTCCTGACAGCGGCCGACGGTGCGGAAGAAACCCAGCGTTCCGCTCTGTTCAAGAAGATCTGACCGGGAGGTGGGCCATGGCCGGATTCCAGGTAAGCAACCGGACCACCGGCGATCACTTCCTTTGCCAGGAGGGCCAGAGCGTCCTCAAAGCGATGGAGCAGGCAGGCAAGAAGTGTGTGCCGGTCGGGTGCCGTGGCGGTGGCTGCGGTTTCTGCAAGATTCGGATTGTAGAAGGTGATTTCGAGTGCGGAAAGATGAGTAAAGCCCATGTGCCGCCGGAAGCCATCGACAAGGGTGAGGTGCTGGCTTGCAGAATCTACCCGTTGACTGATTTGACCATAGAGTGCGTGCCTCTGCCGGAGGCAGCAGTTGAAAAATAGACAACAACAAAAGCATAGAGGTAATTGTCATGAAAAAAGGTGTGATGCGCCCCGGCCACATTCAGATTCGCGTTCTTGATCTGGACGAAGCCGTCAAACACTACACAGACCTGATGGGTCTGATCGAAACCGACCGCGACGACCAGGGCCGTGTGTATCTGAAGGCCTGGACCGAAGTGGACAAATTCTCGGTTGTGCTGCGCGAGGCCGACGAGCCTGGTTGCGATTTCATGAGCTTCAAGGTGGTGGATGAAGCCACCCTGGTGCAGCTGGAAAAAGACCTGATTGATTACGGCGTTGAGGTTGAGCGGATCCCGGCGGACGAGCTGAAGGACTGCGGCCGCCGCGTTCGCTTTACCGTGCCTTCTGGCCACGCGTTTGAACTCTTCGCCGACAAGAAATACACCGGAAAATGGGGCGTCTCCAGCGTCAACCCGGAGGCCTGGCCCCGTGGCCTGCAGGGCATGAAAGCCGTGCGTTTTGACCACGCCTTATTCTACGGCCCTGAACTGGCCGCCGTGTATGACATCTTCGTCAACGTGCTGGGCTTCTATCTGGCCGAGCAGGTACTGGACCCCGAAGGCACCCGTGTGGCGCAGTTCCTGACCGTGTCCATGAAGGAGCACGACGTGGCCTTCATCCACCACGAAGAGAAAGGCAAGTTCCATCACGCCTCTTTCTTCCTGGATACCTGGGAAGCCGTACTGCGGGCGGCGGATCTGATCTCCATGACCGATACCTCCATCGATATCGGCCCGACCCGTCACGGCCTGACCCACGGGCAGACCATCTACTTCTTTGACCCGTCGGGCAACCGTAACGAAGTGTTCAGCGGCGGCGACTATCACTACCCGGATCACAAACCCATTACCTGGAAGGCGGAAGACCTCGGTAAGGCGATTTTCTACCACGATCGCGTGCTGAACGAACGCTTCCTGACCGTGTTGACCTGATTAGGAACAGGCCGAACGTGATTCAATTTAACAGGACTAGGCAGCCATGAAAGAGTTCAAACATTTTATTAACGGCGAATACGTGGCTTCGGCCAGCGGCAAAACATTCGAAAATCGCTCGCCCGTGGACAATAGCCTGATCGGCCAGGTTCACGAGGCCGGTGAGGCGGAAGTCGATGCTGCCGTTCGTGCCGCTAAAGCCGCGCTTAAGGGCCCCTGGAGCAAGCTGACCCAAAACCAGCGTGCCGCCATGTTGAACAAGATCGCAGACCGCATTAATGAGCGTTTCGACGAATTCCTGGCCGCAGAGTGTCTGGACACGGGCAAACCGCGCTCAATGGCCAGCCATATCGACATCCCCCGTGGCGCAGCCAACTTTAAAGAATTTGCTGACAGTATGAATCATCCGACTGAAGGCTTCCGAATGGATACCCCGGATGGCAAGGGCGCCGTGAACGTAGGCCATCGGACACCAAAGGGCGTTATTGCCGTGGTGTCTCCATGGAACCTTCCTCTGTTGCTGATGACCTTCAAGGTTGGCCCTGCGCTGGCCTGTGGTAACACGGTTGTTGTTAAACCGTCGGAAGAAACACCTGCTACGGCCACTTTGCTGGGTGAGGTCATGAACGAGTGTGGTGTGCCACCAGGTGTGTTTAATGTGGTGCACGGTTTTGGCCCTGACTCTGCGGGTGCTTTCCTGACGTCTCATCCACTAGTGGATGCGATCACCTTCACCGGTGAAACCCGTACCGGTGAGATCATTATGAAAGCCGCCGCAGTGGGCCTTCGTAATGTTTCCATGGAGTGCGGCGGAAAAAACCCTGGCCTTGTGTTCGCCGACTGCGATCTCGAAAAAGCCGTGGAGGGCACGATGCGCTCCGCGTTTGTCAACTGTGGTCAGGTTTGTTTGGGCACCGAGCGGGTCTATGTGGAGCGTTCGATATTTGACCAGTTTCTCGCCCGTATGAAAGAAGAGGTGGCCAAGCTGAAACTGGGCCGACCAGAAGATCCCGATGCGAATTTCGGGCCGCTGGTCAGCTTGGAGCATCGTGACAAAGTTAAAAGCTATTACGACTTGGCTCGCGAAGAGGGTGCAACCGTCGAGATTGGTGGAGGCATTCCCGATATGGGCGCAGAGCTGAACGATGGCGCCTGGATTGAACCGACCATCTGGACCGGCCTGCCGGAAGACGCCCGTGTTATCCGCGAGGAAATTTTTGGTCCGTGCTGTCACATCCGTCCGTTCGATACCGAAGAAGAAGCCATCGAGTTGGCCAATGACACCAGCTACGGTCTTGCCTGCGCCATCTGGACAGAAAATTCTGCCCGGGCTCTCCGCGTGGCGGAACAGATGGAAGTTGGTCTGGCGTGGGTGAACTCCTGGTTCCTGCGTGATCTGCGCACATCCTTCGGCGGCGCCAAACAATCAGGGATTGGTCGTGAGGGCGGCGTGCATGGTCTGGAGTTCTACACTGAAACCAAAAACATCTGTATCAAACTGTGAGGTAGCCATGAACGTACCTGTAGACAGCCCGGAAATCGGGCGTGAGATCACCGCGGCCGGCTACCGGACCAATGTGCACGATCACGGCGAAGGTGGCTTCCCATTGATGATGATTCACGGTTCCGGCCCCGGGGTAACCGCCTGGGCCAACTGGCGCCTGGTGATTCCCGAGCTGGCCAAACACCGCCGTGTGGTTGCGCCGGACATGCTCGGCTTTGGTTACAGCGAGCGCCCGGAAGACAAGATCTATAACCGTGAGCGTTGGGTAAAACACGCCATCGGTGTTATGGACGAGCTGGGGCTTGATCAGGTCGATCTGGTGGGCAACTCCTTCGGGGGTGGTCTGTCATTGTCGTTGGCCATCGAGCATCCAGAGCGCGTTCGCCGTCTGGTACTGATGGGCTCTGCCGGGGTCAGCTTTCCGATCACCAAAGGCCTGGATGAAGTCTGGGGTTACCAGCCCTCGCTGGAAACCATGCGCCGGTTGATGGATGTATTTGCCTTCAACAAAGGCCTGCTGACCGATGAACTGGCAGAGATGCGTTACCAGGCCAGCATTCGCCCGGGCTTTCAGGAGTCCTTTGCGGCCATGTTCCCGGCCCCGCGTCAGCGTTGGGTGGACAACCTGGCCAGCCCTGAAGAGGCGATCCGCGCGCTGCCCCACGAAACCCTGATTATCCACGGTCGCGAAGACGAAGTGATTCCCCTGGAAGCCTCATATAAGTTGGCTGAACTGATTGATCGTGCCCAGCTGCACGTGTTCGGCCGCTGCGGTCACTGGACACAGATTGAACACGCCTCCCGGTTCGCCCGGTTGGTCGACGATTTTCTGAACGAGGCGGATCAGGCCGCCGCCGGAGGCAAGTAATGGACCAGCAGAAAATCCAGCAGTTCGGCGACGAACTCTACGAAGCCATGGTCAAGCGGGAAGCAGTCTCCCCGCTGACCAGCCGTGGCGAAGACATCAGCATCGAGGATGCCTACCACATCTCCCTGCGCATGCTTGAGCGCCGGCAGCAGGCCGGTGCCCGGGTAATCGGCAAGAAGATCGGCGTTACCAGCAAAGCGGTGATGAACATGCTGAACGTTCATCAGCCGGATTTCGGTTACCTGACCGACGACATGGTGTTCAACAGCGGTGAAGCGGTGCCCATCAGCGACCGCCTGATTGCCCCTCGTGCCGAAGGCGAAATTGCCTTCATCCTGAAAAAGGATCTGACCGGCCCGGGTATCACCAACGCAGACGTGCTGGCAGCGACCGAATGCGTGATGCCCTGTTTCGAGATTGTCGATTCCCGCATCCAGGACTGGAAGATCGCCATTCAGGACACCATTTCCGACAACGCGTCCTGTGGCCTGTTTGTGCTGGGCGACAACGCGGTTTCGCCCCGGGATATCGACCTGGTGACCTGCGGCATGGTGGTGGAGAAGAACGGTTCCATCATCAGCACCGGCGCCGGCGCAGCCGCGTTGAGCTCTCCAGTGAACTGCGTGGCCTGGCTGGCCAACACCCTGGGCGAGTTTGGTATTTCCCTGAAGGCAGGTGAAGTCATCCTGTCGGGCTCCCTGGTACCGCTGGAGCCGGTGAAAGCCGGTGACACCATGCGTGTGGACATTGGCGGGATTGGCAGCGCTTCTGTGCGCTTTGTCTGATCCGGACCAAACGAGGACAAGATTATGAGCAAGAAAATCAAAGCCGCGATTATCGGCTCGGGCAACATCGGCACCGACTTGATGATCAAGATCCTGCGTAATGGCAAGAACATCGAAATGGGCGCCATGGTCGGTATCGACCCGGAATCCGACGGCCTGGCCCGTGCCAACCGCATGGGCGTCGCCACCACCCACGAAGGCGTGGACGGCCTGGTGAAGATGCCGGAGTTTGCCGACATCGACATCGTGTTTGATGCCACCTCCGCCGGTGCCCACATGCACAACGAAGTGTTCCTGCGTGGCCACAAAGAAAACATCAAGATTGTGGACCTGACGCCGGCGGCCATCGGGCCGTACTGCGTGCCGGTAGTGAACCTGGAACAGAACCTGAATGAAGGTAACGTGAACATGGTTACCTGCGGTGGTCAGGCCACGATTCCGATGGTGGCCGCTGTGTCTCGCGTGGCCAAGGTGCACTACGCCGAAATCGTTGCGTCGATTTCCAGTAAGTCTGCCGGCCCCGGCACCCGCGCGAACATCGACGAATTCACCGAAACCACCTCCAAGGCCATTGAAGTGGTCGGTGGTGCCCAGAAGGGCAAGGCCATTATCATCCTGAACCCGGCCGAGCCGCCCTTGCTGATGCGTGACACCGTCTACGTGCTGTCTGACGCTGCTGATCAGGCGGAAGTCGAAGCCTCCGTAGAAGAAATGGTGCAAGCCGTGTCGTCCTACGTACCGGGCTACCGCCTTAAGCAGAAAGTCCAGTTCGACGTCATTCCTGAAGACCAGCCCATGAACGTCCCGGGTCTCGGCCGCTTCAGTGGCTTGAAAACCTCCATCTTCCTGGAAGTGGAAGGTGCGGCCCATTACCTGCCCGCGTACGCCGGCAACCTGGACATCATGACCTCCGCCGCCCTCGGTACCGCCGAGCGCATCGCCGAATCGCTGGTCAACTGAGGAGGACCGAACCATGACCTTTAACCCCGGTAAAAAACTCTACATCTCCGACGTGACCCTGCGAGACGGCAGCCACGCCATTCGTCACCAGTACTCCATCAAGAACGTGCAGGACATCGCACGGGCCCTGGACAAGGCGAAAGTCGACAGCATTGAAGTCGCCCACGGCGACGGCCTGCAAGGCTCCAGCTTTAACTATGGCTTTGGCGCCCACACCGACCTGGAGTGGATCGAAGCCGTGGCCGAAGTGGTGGAACACGCCCAGATTGCCACCTTGCTGCTGCCCGGTATCGGTACCGTCCACGACCTGGACAACGCCTACAAAGCCGGTGCCCGGATTGTTCGTGTCGCCACTCACTGCACCGAAGCCGATGTCTCCAAACAGCACATCGAGCACGCAAGAAAGCTGGGCATGGACACCGTCGGCTTCCTGATGATGAGCCACATGCAGACCCCGCAGGGCCTGGCTGAACAGGCGAAGATGATGGAAGACTACGGCGCCACCTGCCTGTACGTGGTGGACTCCGGCGGTGCCATGAACATGAACGACATCCGGGACCGCTTCCGGGCCCTGAAGGATGTTCTGAAACCGGAAACCAAAACGGGCATCCACGCCCACCACAATCTGGCGCTGGGGGTGGCCAACTCCATCGTCGCAGTGGAAGAAGGCTGTGACCGCATCGACGCCAGCCTCTCTGGCATGGGCGCCGGCGCCGGTAACGCACCGCTGGAAGTGTGCATTGCCGCTTTCGACAAGCTGGGCTGGAACCACGGTACTGATGTGTACGCCCTGATGGACGCGGCCGACGACATCGTACGACCGCTGCAGGACCGCCCGGTTCGCGTTGACCGTGAAACCCTGGCCCTGGGCTACGCTGGCGTGTACTCCAGCTTCCTGCGCCATTCCGAAGTGGCGGCGCAGAAGTATGGCCTGAAGACTGTGGATATTCTCGTTGAATTGGGCAAACGCCGGATGGTGGGTGGCCAGGAAGACATGATCGTGGACGTGGCGCTGGATCTGCTGAAGGCGCAAGAGGAGCAAAAAGCATGAGTAAGACCCTGAGCAATGACCAGATGCTGGCCCTGGCCGAGCACGTAGAAAACGCCGAACTGAACGCCCGCGATATCACCAAGGTCACCAATGATTATCCGGACATGACCTTCGAAGACGCTTACGACGTGCAGTGGGAAATCCGTCGTCGCAAGGAAGAGCGTGGAAACAAGGTTGTGGGCATGAAAATGGGCCTGACCTCCTGGGCCAAGATGGCCCAGATGGGCGTGGAAACCCCGATCTATGGTTTCCTGGCAGATTACTTCAGCGTTCCGGACGGCGGTGTGGTCAACACCAAGGAACTGATTCATCCGAAAATCGAAGCCGAAATCGCCTTCGTGACCAAGGCGCCCCTGCATGGCCCCGGTTGCCATATCGGTGACGTCCTGGCCGCCACCGACTTCGTGATCCCGGCGGTGGAAGTGATCGACTCCCGCTACGAGAACTTCAAGTTCGACCTGGTGAGCGTGGTGGCTGACAACGCCTCCTCCAGCCGTTTTATCACCGGTGGCACTATGGCGAACTTGGCCGATCTAGACCTTAAAACCCTAGGAGTGGTGGTGGAAAAGAACGGTGAAGTGGTAGACGTGGGCGCTGGTGCTGCTGTGCTGGGCCATCCGGCGTCTAGCGTTGCCATGCTTGCTAACCTACTGGCTGAGCGCGGTGAACACATTCCGGCCGGTACTTTTATTATGACCGGCGGAATCACAGCGGCAATTGCGGTGGAAGCCGGAGATAACATCAGCGTTCGCTACCAGGGGCTGGGTACTGTCACGGCCCGGTTCGAATAAGGAGGTTATATGCCCGTTGCCCAAATCAACATCCTGGAAGGTCGTACCGACGAGCAAAAGGAGATGCTGATCCACGAGGTAACCGACGCCATTGTCCGTTCCCTCGGAGCGCCGGTTGAAAGTGTGCGCGTCATTCTCAACGAGATGCCCAAGCAACATTTCGGCATTGGCGGGCAGTCGGCGAAGAAGCTGGGGCGATAAGCCCCGGCGATGATTGCGGATTTTTAGGAGAAGGCAAATGAGCAAACTTCCAGTGTTATTTGTCTCCTGCGATGCGGACAACATCCAGTCCCGGGAACAAGCCGGCTCAGGGCCTGCACGGATGATCTGGGGCAAGCAGTACAAAAGCGTGGTGGTGATCAGCTCCAGTGCCGGCCAAAATGCCCCGGAAATCCTGCAGCTCAAAGGCAGCGGCTCCACCTCGGGCAGGATAAAGGCGCTGCTCTCAGACCAGGGTTTTGAGCCGGAAGTGCATTCACGGGACGTATCGAGCAGGCACCAGTTGTTCCGGGTGCTTCTGGCAGAGGAGCCGGGGGAGTTAACGGAACTCATCCTTAATACCGGTATGAGTGAGCTTGAATACCGGCGAGTCGGGCGGTGTCTGGAGGTGCTTCGGGAACAGGAGGTCCTTGTGATCTGCCTCGATGACAAGCCTTGCCATAGAGAAGCAGACGGTGTTTCCCTGCACGACCGGCATTTACGGGAGCTACTCAGTGCCTGGGCACAGGATCAGCAGTGGGTCGCCGTGATGTCATTCAAGGGCGATGCTGCGGGCTCCACCCAAACCAATCGCCTGGATGACCCGACGGTGTGCCTGCTCAATGCCGCGTTTACCCTGGGGGGCTCGCAGTTTCCGCAACGGATGTTCAGCAGTGGAATGAACAATGCGGCACAGATGCTGTCCGGATTTGGCTGGATGAGATAGCAACTATGGATAACAACCAGGAACTCACACTCGTACAACCCTCGTTTTCTTTGACTGAACAAACGTCGCTAAGTTTGCTTCAGGCGGCCATTAACAAGGCTGGAGAGCTGGGCATCAAGGCGACGGTGTCGGTTGTCGATGCCTCAGGGCGTCAGTTGGCTTTCCTTAAAATGGCGGGCTCCTTTCTCGTGTCTTCCGAGCTGTCGCAGAAAAAAGCCATCACGGCGGCCGGTATGGGCCTCAACACGGTAGATCTTGAAAACGTGTTGGCTTCAGCCCCTGCCAGGGTGCTGGATGGCCTCAACCAGGCCGGCGACTTCACCATGATTGGCGGCGGCGTTCCGCTCTACCGTGATGGCGTTCTGGTCGGTGGCATCGGGGTGTCTGGGGGTAGCGAAGATGAAGACATCGAATGCGCCCGTTTTGCCGCACAAGCTATTGACCTTGCCAAGGAATCGTAATGGCTCAAGCGCCACTGTTGGCAACGCCGTTAAGGCAGCTGGCACAACAGCTTGAGTCCGGAACCCGGACTGGTGAGGCTCTGGTCGAAGCGGCCATTGATGCCGCTAAGACGGGTGATCACGGTGCCTATGTCAGTTGGCGCCCGGAGTCTGCGCTCGAACTTGCCCGTGCCGGAGACAAGGTAAGGGCTGCAGGCGGTAACACCGGGCCTTTGATGGGCATACCTGTGTCGGTGAAAGATCTGTTCGGTGTGCCCGGTTTTCCAACCTATGCCGGTTGCTCCCGTGCCTTGCCAGAACACTGGCAGCAGGCAGGCCCCCTCATTCACGCCCTCCAGTCCCAACTGGCGCCCGTGGTGGGTAAAACCCATTGCGTGGAATTGGCATTCGGAGGGCTCGGTACTAATAGCCACTGGGGAACACCCAGAAACCCTTGGGACAAGCGTGTTCACCGTGTTCCTGGTGGCTCCAGTTCCGGTGCGGGTGTTTCCCTGATCAATGGAACTGCCGCGTTGGCCCTGGGCACCGATACCGCCGGTTCCGTTCGTGTGCCCGCAACGATGACCGGCGTGGCGGGGCTGAAATTGACTGCCGGGCGATGGCCAACATCGCAGATTGTACCCCTGTCGAGTACCTTGGACACGCCCGGGTTGTTGGCGCACCGTGTCGATGACCTGGCCTATGCCTTCAGTGCCCTAGACCCGGTTGTCGGGAAACAAGGCAGGCAGCTGCCAGCGGTCCCGGTTCTTGCCAGTCTCACCTTCGGCGTCCCCTCGGCGTTCTTTTGGGAAGACTGCAGCCCCGGCATTGCCGAAATCGTGGAGCAGGCTTTGATGTCCCTGGAAAGGGCGGGTGCCCGGCTGGTTCGATTTGATTTTTCGGGACTCAATGAAATCTATAGCCTGTTTCTTCAGGGTGGTGTGGCGGCGCCGGAACTGGCGGCTTTTATCCGGCAAGAACTGCCGGAGATTATGCCCGCGCTGGATCCTAACGTAGCGGCAAGGTTGCGCACCGCTGAGGAGCTGCCGGCATGGAAATATATCCACAGGCTGGACCTCATCAAGCGCCTGTCAGTCAGCGCCGCCACCGAATTGCAGGGTATCGATGCTCTGCTGACGCCGACGGTTACGCTGACACCGCCTGCGGTGGATAGTCTGGACGAGCCGGGGGCCTACGCGACGGCAAACATACAGGCCTTGCGTAACACCGCCATGGCCAACTATCTGGGCCTGTGTGGACTGACCCTGCCAGTGGGGAAAGATAAAGCGGGGATGCCAGTTGGTTTGCAGTTGTTAAAAGGGCCATGGCAGGAAGGCCGGCTTCTGGCGATTGGCCAGGCAGTTGAACGTTGCCTGGGTTTCGGTCCTGATATACTCGGAAGTTGTCCATGAATCCTGTCTGACCAACATCCTGACGTATCGAGGTTGCAGTGGCTGCATTAAAAATACTGATGATCGGTGCTGGCGGCATCGGAGGCTACTACGCCGCAAGGCTGGCTGGAGCTGGCCACCAGGTTGTGCTGACGGCGCGTGGCAGTCACCTTCAGGCACTGAAAGCGGATGGCCTGACCGTTGATTATGAAGGTCGGGTGCTCTGGCATGGTCTTCCTGCCTGTGATCATCAGACGCTCCTTCGGGATTACCATCCGAACGATTTTGATCTAGTTGCCATTGCCCTCAAATCCACGGCGACCCGTGCCCTCATGACCGAACTTTGCGACTGGCTGCGTTCCGGTTCCGTACCGGTGCTGTCATTGCAGAATGGCGTTGATAACGAACCCCTGATTGCCGAAGTGGTGGGTGAGGCGCGTGTGCTCGGTGGCCTGGCCGTGCGCATTGGTGGCCATATTACTGAACCCGGTAAGGTGTTTGCCGAAGGCGTGGCCCAGATCGTGATGGGCGCCTGGCCCGCACAGCAACCGAAAGACGATCCGCGTGCGGATTTTCTCAAGGTTCTGGAAGTTGCTTTTAATGAAGCCGGTATTCCCACCACTATGACTGAAAACATCCGGTATGAACTCTGGCGCAAGTTGGTCATCAACAACGGCGTAAATCCACTCTCGGCCCTGACACGCCTGGATACTCGAAGCCTGACTCACCACCCCCAGTTCCGGCACGTTGTATTTGGGATGATGAGTGAAACGGTAGAGGCATCGAAAGCGGATGGTGTAAACCTGACCCGTAAAGATTTGGAAGAAATGTTTGAGTTGATCAGTAGTTTTAACGCGATTAAAACATCCATGCTGATTGACCGGGAAAAAGGCCGTCCATTGGAGTTGGAAAGTATCGCTGGAGCTGTTCTCAGACGGTGTGATGCTCTGGAGGTGGAGGCGCCCTATACCAGCCTGGTAAATGCTTTGCTGAATCATGGTCTCTGACAAACTCCCGCCCATTTGGTCGCTGCATGGCCTCGGCACTGACCCGGAACACTGCATTTCTGACCCTGCACATTGCCCCGTCGCGTTACAGCGTAAAGCGTGTACCCGGTTGGCTGGACCGCCAGCCAGCGGATCAGTTCCCCCGGGCGGGTCTGGTTTTAAGCATTCACTCGGTCTGGCCGCAGATCAATATCTACCCCTACCTGCGGATGCAGAATATCTCGGTGGTCCCGATTGATGCCGCGACCGCGATGATGCCGGGCGGGGAGCGCGTGGCGGTGAACGATATGGCCGGCGGCGAGCCCGGATACTTCTGGCTGAACCCGGCCAACGCACTGGTGATGTTGGGGATTATCCACCGGGACCTGCTGGCGTATGTCGAGCAGAGCTGCCTGTCCCCGGACGCCATGTCCAGGCAAGCCGACGCCCTGAAGCGCAGTTTCGACAGCTCGAGCCAGCAGTTGCGGGGCATCCAGCTGGAGCTGGACCGCAAAATCGGCGCGCTGGAGGCCCTGCAGTTCGCTGTCCGGCGACAGGAGCTGACCCCGCTCGGCCAGGCTAGCTACCTGCCTGAAGTGGCATTCGAGCAGGTGCTGACCGGCGAGTTACCGACGCTGCTGATTACCACGCTTGAGCCGGATCACAGCAAGCTGGCTGACGTTCCTCAGCATGTGTCGATCTGGCATGTGGACGACTTTTCGAAGTATACGGAAGACGGGTTTATCAGCCGTTGGGAGCGTAACCTGAGTGAGTTGCTGCGGTAAACCTTGGCAAGCCCCCGATGCAATAGACGCCTGATAGCGTCACCCTAAACGAACGGCGACGCCCACTACATTGCACCTTCGACTTCATTTCTTGCGTGCACACAGTGCAAGTGTTACCCGCGAGTTTGAATGTCCGCTTTGCGACCTTAACGGCCGAATTATGCTGGTAATCTACGGCCAGAACCGGCCAAAATATTGTCACATTATCAGAGTGAAAACCTGAAAAAGTGTAACTCCGACTCTTTTCAATCTTTTCAGTCACTTATAAGGTTGTTACATGTAACCACAGGACTAATAAGATGGGCGTGCCGGTTCATCACATCAAACCGGAAATTCGCCGGTACGGCATCCAGGTGTTCTCCTCCAACTACACCCTCTATGGCGATATGAGCAGACGGGTTATGACCACTCTTGAAGCCCTGGCTCCGCGAGTAGATGTCTATTCCATCGATGAAGCGTTTCTGGACCTGACCGGCATTGACCGGGTGGTGTCTTTCGAGCACTTTGGGCGGAAGATCAAGAACACGGTTTATCAGAACGTCGGCTTGCCAGTCTGTGTGGGCATTGCACCTACGCGAACCCTGGCCAAGCTGGCCAACCATGCCGCCAAGAAGTACCCGGCAACCGGCGGCGTAGTCGATCTGACGGACCCCGCCCGGCAACGGCGGCTGATGGCTCGCGTACCGGTTGAGGACGTATGGGGTGTCGGGCGAAAACTCCGTGCCAGGCTTCAGGCCATGGGCATAGTCACGGCGTTACAGTTAGCGGATACCCATCTGGCAACGCTCAGAAAACAGTTCTCTGTCGTGTTGGAACGCACGGCCCGCGAACTCAACGGCATTCCCTGTGTGCCGTGGTATGAAGTGCCACCGCCCAAGAAACAAATCATGTGCTCCCGTTCATTTGGTCAGCCCCTTCAAAAACTGAGCGACCTGGAAGAAGCCGTGGTGCACTTTGCGACTCGCGCTACCGAAAAACTTCGGGGAGGTCAGCAGTATGCGGGAGAGCTGATGGTGTTCATTCGAACGAATCCGTTCAAGACGACGGCACCGCAGTATTCACGCAGTGCCAGCGTGAAGCTCATCCAGCCCAGCCAGGACTCCCGGGTTATTGTGCAGCAGGCCCTGAACCTGCTTCGACCGATGTACCGGGAAGGATTTAATTACGCAAAGGCCGGCGTTATGTTGGGGGAGCTAGTGGAAGAAGTGGGGCTTCAAGAGGATCTATTCCAAGCGGCCCCGGAGCAGGTGCCAGACAATGGCAGATCGGAGCGCCTGATGGTGGTGATGGATACGATCAACCGAAAGTCCAGGGCGACGGTCTACATGGCCAGAGAGGCAGGGCCTGCGGCCTACGCGATGCGGCGGGGGCATTTGTCGCCGGCGTATACGACCAGCTGGGATGACTTGCCAAAGGTTCGCTAGTAAACAAAAGCGAACATTCACCGCACCCCCAATTCCAGGCTTTACGCCCCTTAAACGGGTAAGCAATGCCCCATCAAGAACTTGGCAAACGATCAAAAGGGCTGACGGTTCCAGCACGTCGATCGCCAATGACATGCGTGTAGATTTCTGTCGTTCGAATGTCGCTATGCCCAAGAATTTCCTGAACCGTCCTGATATCGCTCCCCGA
>NZ_JBSXOI010000060.1:0-6436 GCF_056859395.1 Marinobacter sp. L-80 | reverse complement strand
CCTCTGGTTGTGAAAGAGCGTGCAGGTTAGACTTGGACATGGCGTATCATTCCTCTGTTGGTTGTGATCTTGGCGGAGATCAACCAACAGGATACGCCACCCCTTCAACCTGCTTCCATACACCAGAAATCACCATAACTCCGCTTTTGGCAAGATAATTCCATTCCTCAAATCCGCTGCCGACGTTGTTATACTCGGTGTAAAAAACGAAATAATCTTCGGCATTCCCTTTAAGCAGGCTCTCGAGGATAAAAAGTTTCAAGTCCCCTTTTCCGCTTCCACACTGGCCTGCTGTGTCACAAATACTGGCCTGCAGATTAACCGTTACATCCCCGTTTGTGGCGTTATCGAGACTCCAGATTGGTGCGTATCCGGCAAGCTCGTTATCAGCAGCACTGCCGTCAAACTGTGTGCCTGTGTAGCCACCGAAGCTTTCAGGAGTCTTTAACTTTTCGCCTCCTAAAAAGATCTGAATGGCTGTGAGGTCAATTTTGTTGGCATCGCTTCCTGCATTTCCGTTTTCATTCGCATCCAGGGAGAATTGATAATATGAAAGCCCCCCGATGTCTACCGTGCCCAAGTCTCCGAATAAGACGGAGTGAGTCCATAGGCCTGCCTTGGTGTCATAGTTTATGTCGGGGTTACCTGTATCAGTGTTGTAACCACTTTGTGTGCCAGAGCTATCTTGGACTCGAACGAAGGGTTTAAAAACGCCTGTACCGGTAGCAGGGGTTGTGGGGTTTGCCTCTGCTTCAAATATCGTTCCGTCTACGGTTGTTCCTGATGATTCCCCGCAAGGTTCGTCAGCTGTACACCAAATTTTGATCAGCTGAGCGTGGGCGCTGCCAACACCAAATACTCCGAAGGCAACTACCCCTGTAATCAAAGCTGTTTTTAAGATATCTCTCACTTTCCGCAACATGCCCATTCTCCATGCTTGCAATGAGGAAATCAGTTCCTCTTATCCCGTTCGAAAGCATAAATTGGGCCAGGATCCATCATTGTTGTTTTTATTGGCATTTCTGGACGTTGTGACGGAGGCTGTGTAAATGGTAGTGACACCATAATTTGGCCGCCGTTTGTCACCATATATTGGCCGGGCGGAATTGAGGTTGTCTGCCATTGATGCCAATTCCAAAGTGAGGCCTTAAACAAAAGCGGACATTCACGGCGATCAACAATTTGAAGTGTTTTTTTACCCGTTGGCCGACGGAACCGTTCGACGGCCCTATCCCGTGAAGAAAACAATACATGGCGTTAGTTGGACGCAACCCGGTCCACTGTAACGGGGTAATTCCACGAGTCTATTCCTAGCGCCACATTCGGGGTAGTACATCAGTATGGGTCGAGCTACGTCTGTGGTGGGCAACCATAAAGATATGGCCGGCAATCATGGCCAGCAGCGAATCAATTGAGTTTTGCCGGACTGCCTGGTCGTACAGCGCCTGTTGTTCTGTATTGAGTATTTTCAGTGTGTCGCCATGCACTTGCATGACGGGTAGTACCAGAAGACACAGCCATGCCAACCCGCCTTTTACCATCACCTCTGACTCCTGATTGTTTCGTGTGTTGCCTGCCTTCGGCAATTGCCCTGACGGAAAGACTGGATGTAAGCAACACAATTGACCTGGTTCAGAGGCCAATTCGGTGTACAAATCTGCCCGTAGCTCTACTGAGCGTATAATGAAAATTACCTAAAACCGGCCCATTTAGTGCTGTTCATTAATCTGCACTGTGCTGCAGATTTTTAACAGGGAGCCTCTGTAACGAGCTGTTAATTGGTAGCGACATGGAACCCACCAGAGATTATCACTTTATCGGAAAAACGAGATCGGCCTGGTAGGCCATAACCACTACCAGGCCTCAACGATCAGTTACACAGCGGAGAAAAATCTGTTTCAAGCAGAGTGGTGCTTTCGAGGAAATAGGTACCTTCTGGTGCCTCAAAAGCAAGTGAGTCACCAGAAAAATAGAAGGTGCCAAATCGGTCTTCACCGAGTCGGAACTGGCCACTACCCAAGTCGGTAATGCTGTCAGTTTCTACGTCGTAGCAATTTGCACCCATATCGACCGCGTCACCCATATAGTCATAGGATATATAGGTCCCATCAGCTTTCAACACGGTGTAGACCTCATCGTCGCCGACCCCGCTGTCCCAGACTCCAGTAATATCGGCAAGAGTAACACCGGAAGTCCGATCAGGGGCTTCCCCGGTGCCGGAGTCATAGGGAGGGGTAAGTGGGTTTTCGTCAGCTTCTGTCCAGATAATGGTTCCATCAAGTGTTAAATTGTCGGTCGCCTGGCTATTTGATTCGCCTCCAATAGTGGGGGCCAATACCACCTCATCCAGTATCAGAGTTCTGGATGCAGTATCAAAATTGACGCCACTGCAACCTGATAAACACGTAGCGCTGTAAAGGTATGACACGCCATTTTTGTTAATGCGAATTGAAACCCCAATGTCAGTAATATTAAAAACCACGGCATCCGACTGATCGGAAGCAAACGACGTCGGGTCCACATCTGACTCCGTGAGCTCGCCTAGGCCGAAACGCACAAAATTCATCGCTGTCCCGCTACTGGTAGCAGAGAGAAACAAGTTGGAGCCGGCTATGCCTTCTCGGAAGGCATAGAAACTAACTTCGGCGGTACTACCCAGCGATGTAATATCCGAGCCGCCCAATGTTATTGTAGTGCTGTCCGAATCGGCGGTTGAGTCCTCGTCAGTCTGGCCGCCGTCGATGGCACCGCTGCCGTCGTCAGCACCAGTGCCGCTGTTTGTGCCTCCACCACCACCGCCGCAACCGGCTAGCGATAGTACGAAAACAGTAATAAATATTCTGAGTAGTTGTGTCATCTTTATATTTCTCTCTGTTTGATATCCAGATTACCGCAGAGGCGGTAAGTCCATGATTGGTGGCTAGCTATACAGCACTGGACCTTGTGATTGCGTTGTTTGCTTATGAAAAAACCGGTAATCGCCCGTTAAACGATTTCCAAAATATGCAATTTTGAGTCCATGTCCTACCATTCTGATTTATATACAAAATGTCAGAAGGCACATTGATGATCTATCAGTTCTGTAAATAAATCTGACGTCTATGCTATGAGTCCCAGTTGCGCATAGTGTTATCCCGTAACCTACAATTGCTATTGATATGCTGTTGCCGGCTCCTGACTAAAAGGTGGCGAATGGGGTTATCTATTGACTCGTCAACACTCTCAAACTGAACGGCGTGAAACGGTCTGCCTACCGGTGGATAGCGAACTGTTGTTTACCTGTGCAGAACGGGCCCGGAGCTTTTTGTTTCAACGCACCGGGCTCAGGAACTTACGTCCTTCGCCCATGCTCTCATGCTTCCCCAGGAATATCCGAGATGGGTATCATTTGCTAACCTATCTTTGAATATTGCGTTGGTTGGGGGCGTGGCATTTGTTGCGTTACGGGTTTTCAGGCGGTGTGAACTTGGGCGCAATTTCATATGAACCCTGCCGTTCTAGCCAATGTGTGAGCATTCCTGTTTCAGTTCCATCGCTGATTCGCTACGGTTACCGGAAATCAGAGTTGATGAAGCCTACCTAGCTGATTTATAGCTAAAAAAGAGCAAAACCGAGGCTGATCGAGCGGAATGTAAACCGAAAAACGATCAGAATTATGAAACGATGTTTGAAGAAGAGTGAGACAATCAGTCAATCGAGGAGTCAAATGTGAAACAGGGAATTCTAGTTTTGTCTGCCGCCTTACTGGCCGGCTGTGCTTCCTATGAAAAGCCTGTAGCCACTTCATCCAGCGAAGTGAGCGCCGCAGAGCCTGTTTTTGAACAGGCTGCAGTCGGTGAGGGCTGGATCATGACTAATCAAGCCCTCAAGTCCTACCGGGAGGGCTACGTCAGTGCCACCAGGCACAAGGCGTTTGCCCAGTCTGCTGTTGGTGCCTGGTCCTGGAAATCAAACCGCACGTCAGCAACGCACGCCATACAAAATGCCTTGATCGATTGTCGGAAGAATAATGGGAGGCATGAAGCAAATCACCCGTGCAGGATTATTAACGTGGACGGTCAATGGTCCGGCAAGCGCTAGTGGCTTATAGCTCTGTGACTCCCGACAATGTTTCTAACGGGCACCTTACAAGATGCATAGAACTCCGTTTTTACTGGTTCTGGGGCTGGCCAGCTTGGGTGTGGATCCAAGACCCGAGTGTCGGCTTTGCGACCATCCCGGATTCCGGCCGGCACCGTAAACAAAACCGCGAGTTGCTCCCTCAGTTCACCCTGAGTTGGTTAGGAAACGAGCTTTCATGATCCTGGTAAGCGGTCAAATGGCGTCACAAACGAAGCCCGAGGTAGTGTGTTCGGTTCAAGTGGGCGGCTTGACCAATTGAGAAGCATATTAGAGATGGCGGCCAAGACCTGAAGCTATCATTCATCGTAAAACCCGCCCAATCGACGTGATTAGAACCTAAACAAGGCCATCATCTGGTGTTGCTTACGGCATACATCAAAAGATGTCTTTCCCAGTATCCAGAAAGCCGCGGTCAAAACAGAACCGCGGCTATCACTAAAACTGCACATTAGCACTTGCGCCGACGTGAGCGACTCGTCAACGCGACCAAGCCAAAAGCTAACAACCCTAACGTTCCCGGCTCTGGAACGGGTTTTGGATCGGTTGGACTCGACAATTCTGCGGTAAAACCAATGTTTTGAAAATCGACCTGACGGTTGGATCCTGTAAGAAACGCTGTAACGTATTGAACGTTTAACGGAGCGGCCAGAGTAATATCCTGAGCTGTGATACCTGGAGCACTGCCTAGATCTGGTAAAACATCCAAAATGCCCACTTGAGAATTCGCGGAATTAAAAAAAGTGAACGCGATATTGTCGACATCAAAGTTTTCACCTGTGTAATTCCAAAAGTGCAGAATGTTTAGGTCGTACTCCTGCCCAAAGTCAAATGAGAGTTCCAAGCCCCCGCCGATCTCATCAGCTGTATACCAAATATGTGTTGTTTGATTGTGGAACTCCTCGGAAGTCGCGCTAGGCGCGTCAATCACTTTGTTGATCGTTTGGCCGCCTGAGAAGGTGTTGTTAAACGAACCCGGCGACGTGCCCGAGCCTACTGAAACCGAAATATTTGATTCGTTCAGGTAAATAGGCGCTGCTACAGCATTTACCGCACCCCAGACAAAAAATGCCACTAAACTGTTCAGTAATAGTCTCATTAGCATCTCGATGTTCCTCTCCATTTGTGGGTCGGGATAGTGTTTAAGCAACGGTGATGCCATAGATGTCAAATCCTTTTAATTCAAAGGTCTGTCACTGAGATCGTCTGTACTCGTGTAAAGAAAGTTGACGACAAGAACTACAAACAACGAGGTTTGAACGGGCAAGTTGCGTTGCGGTTTAACAAGAAGATCTTCCAGTGAAACAGCGGGGGGGGGGGGGAAGTGAACAAGGTCGCGCGGCCGAGGAAAAGGCCTGTTTTGAGAACAAAGCACAGGCGTTACGCCCGAATCTGAATGTCCGATTTGCGACCGGAGCACCTAAACAAAAGCGGGCATTTGCGCCGCTCCCATTTCAACTGAATTTCCACTCCGGTTTGGGCCGAAATTTGGTCGTTTTAACTCTGGCAAACGATCAAACGGACTCACCGTTCTGCACGACCTTAACCCTCTTGTAGAGGCTGGGAGCTGAGACTCCGAGGCGATGCGACACTTCGGCGACGGTGTAGCCCTGCTCCAGCACTTGTTGAACCGCTTCGTTTGTGAATTCCCGGGCATAACGTTGGCTGCTCATAGAAATCCCTCCTATGCTCTAGTCATAGGCTAGGAGTGTCTACTGCAACGGGGAAGTCCACGCCAAAAGCGTGGCCGCTTTCGATTCCTCCGCTGCGCTCCGGCGCCGGTTACCGAAGTGTGATGGGGAGATAAGGAACTGGGTATAATGACGTCAAAAGTAGATATTAAAAGACCAATAGTAATAGGAATTTCTTGGTTCTTCATCGCACTTTTATCTTCAGAGATAAGTTATAGATCTGCTAACTTCCTTTACGAATATAATGAGAAATTCTCATATTATCTATATGAGCTGTCAGATTGGATAGCTTGGCCTGCTTCTTCCTTCTCCATAATCAGATATAAAAAAAATAGTTGAAGCGATTTTAAATTCATTAGATTAAAAGGCCATATCAGCGAATACATTTTCGACTTTAAGTAAAGATGTGGAAAATCTAAGCGAGGATGATTTTTGGGAGATATCAGAGAATTTAGACTCATTGGATATAAAGGCAGTCTTTGTGCTAGGGAAGGTCTGAATAACCGCTGATTTTTGCCGATGCTGGTTTTAGCCTGCAAAAAATCGAAAATTCAGACGCTATTCTCCCGCTATTTATGTGTTTTTTTGCCCGTTTCCCGCCATTTTGGCGGAAAACAGGCACACTG
>NZ_JBSXOI010000059.1:0-59716 GCF_056859395.1 Marinobacter sp. L-80 | reverse complement strand
ATCCAACAGGCCTCAAAGAAATGGACCATGCCGATCCGTGATTGGAAGCCGGCATTGAATCGCTTTATTATCGAATTCGGTGACCGCCTGGACGGCCACCTGTAATGGGGTGGGCAGTTACACAGATTTATTTACAGGCTCCCAGCACCGCAACCAACAGATTCTGATCGATCCAGTTACCGAGGGACTGTTGGTTTTCCTTCAGGTTCTCGAGAGTCAGAAGCTCGCTACCACCACTGGCAATAAACCCGACAACCACAGCCGCAATCAACGCGACCAGAATCCATTTCTTGAGTGTCATGAAATAATCCTTTCTACCTTGAACGTGATAACGAAGAGACACCGTAATCCCGGAAGTGTTACATCAAACCTTGGGCTCAGTGTTCGTTACCGGCTTACCGTTGTTGTACGTCGTTCGGCAACGCATTGTGTCAACGATTGCTCATGAATATCTAACAATTTGATTACACCGCCTACCGAATACGCCGGGAACTTATCGACCGATTTCCAAACTTACTGCTATTCTTGAACAATTGCTCATAAAAGGGAACGGTCATGACTGACTCAAGTCGGGAAAAGGAGATAGAACTGATTCAGGGCTTGAAAACGGGTGATAATGACTCTTTTCAGGAAGCAGTACGTGCCTACACCCCCGGCATGTTAGCAGTCGCCCGGTTCTATCTGGATCATTCCAGTGCAGAAGAAGCCGTTCAGGATTGCTGGGTTAAAGTTATTGATGCGATCCATGGCTTTGAAGGTCGTTCAGGTTTAAAAACCTGGTTGCACCGGGTTGTTGCCAACCGTTGCAAGAATCAGCTTCGATCGGCCAACAGGGAAGTCCCAACAGACTTTTCGGACAGCCTGGAGCCAGAACTGGCCCATCGTTTTAACGCCAAAGGACGCTGGGAGTTGCCACCCAAACTTCAATTCCATGAATCCGCCGACACCCTGATGGAGAACGGCGCCCTCAGCGATTGCCTCGACAAACACCTCTCCTCCCTTCCGGAAA
Organism: Marinobacter sp. L-80; assembly: GCF_056859395.1. Taxonomy (NCBI): domain Bacteria; kingdom Pseudomonadati; phylum Pseudomonadota; class Gammaproteobacteria; order Pseudomonadales; family Marinobacteraceae; genus Marinobacter; species Marinobacter sp. L-80. The sequence goes on along the minus strand of NZ_JBSXOI010000059.1, from coordinate 58,707 downwards.
CCCAGCGCTCGGCGCTGATGCTCTACGAAGCCCACCAGCATAAATCCGATGACGTCTGTAACATTCTTGACGTCAGTGCCTCTAATCTTCGTGTTCTTTTGCATCGAGCGAGGCAAAAGATCTTTCTGATGGTGGAGAATTTCCAGGAGACCGGCGAATGCTGATGTGCAGGGATCTCGCGGTAATTGCCAGCGACTATATTGATGGCGAGCTGCCTGTTCTCCAGAACATGTCAGTCAAAATGCACCTGATGATGTGCAAGGACTGCCGGACCTTTATCGGCAATCTGCGGGCAAGCACCGACATGTTAAAAGCACATTCCTCTGGCGAGGCAGACGAGGAGCTTATCCGCAAGATTGACGAACGGGTGGCCGAGGCGCTAAAAGAGGGTCCCCGCGATTCCACAAACCGAGGCCCGAAATGATCAAAGTCAGTGTGATGTATCCGAAAACCGCAGAAAGCACCTTTGACCTTGCCTACTACCGAGACACGCACATGGCGTTGGTCCGCGACAGGCTGGGCGATGCCTGCAAGCGCACAGCCATCGAATCCGGGTTGGCCGGCGGCGCCCCGGGAGAGGGCCCCACTTACATTGCCATGGGCCACATGTATTTTGACTCTGTTGCCGATTTCCAGACCGCCTTCGGCCCCCATGCCAAGGAAATTCTTGGCGACATCCCGAACTTCACCAACGTTCAGCCAACGGTCCAGATCAGCGACGTTATCGAATAATCCTTCAGGTCGGACTCACAAACCGGACATCAAGGATCTCCCATGGTCAGCAATCTCCCTCCCGAAAGAAAAGGCGCCATCACCGCTGCTCTGGCAGGCGGCTGGGTCGCAGACGCAGCCAGCCTGGGTTTGCACTGGCTCTACAACAGCGAGCGCATTCTGGAGGTGGGTGGACAGTCGCCCGAATTCCTGCCTCCACGAGCCGAGTACTACACAAAGGGATTCGGTTACTTCGCTCACGAGGGGAAACAGGTTGGCGATGTGAGTCACTACGGCGCAGCCACCGGCGTGCTGACCGACAGCTTACTGGCCACCAACGGCAATCTGGACATCCGCGATTACCAGCGCCGGTTTCGTTCGTTCTTTGGGCCCGGTGGCCAGTGGCGGGGATTCATCGATAACCCGACACGGATCACGCTGGAGAATTTCAATGCGATCGAGCGCAAGGCGGTCGAGGAGGCGCAGTCCGGCATGCCGGATGATCTTTCCGACAAACAGAAGCGGATTCTGGTGCAGAAGGTCATGCCCTACACCCGCCGTCTGAGCGGCAGCGCGCTTGCGCAGCCGGTGCGGGAGGCCATCAGCCTGACGTACAAGGAAAAGGCCATTCAGGACGCCGGCGTTCATCTGGCGGAAACCATCGACCGCAATCTGGTACCGGCGAGTGGCGCCGACGACATGCAGTTGCCTGCGGTGTCCAAGCTGCCGCCACTCGTTGCCGCCCATAGCGGAAGCACAAACCTCCTGGACGTTGTTGAAGCAGCCGTGCGGGTTACCAATCACAACGACGAGGCCGTTGCCTGGGCAAAGTGTGCAGCGGTGCTTCTGGACGGGCTATTCAGGGGCGAGCCTCTTGCCAAGGCAATGAATTCGGCCATCGACGAAGCACCCGATCAGGCGTCCCTCAAACGGGCACTTGAGAGCTCGGAACTGAACGGCGTTGCTGCCGGTGACACGTTTGGCCGCACCTGTTACCTGCAGGAAGCCATGCCGGTCAGCTTTCACATTCTGAACACGGCCCGGAGCTACACCGAAGCCATCCGCGCCAACATTCATTGTGGTGGTGACTCCTGCGGTCGAGCCTGGCTGATTGGCCCGGCCATGGCCGCCATGCACGGTGTTGGCGGTGAGAACGGCATTCCTCTGAGCTGGCTCGCCAGGGTAACGGATGCTGCGACCGTCTATCAGGATATCGAGTCGCTTGTGGGAAATTGAGAATCTGCAGCGGGCATCAGACCCTTCCATCCAGCTGCAGCCAGCGAGCCAGACGGGAATGTGGGCGATGCCGCAGGTAAAGGGGCAACGTGCTCATGACCAGCAATACCGTAGCTGCCGCTATAACGGTCAGGGTGGGGTTAAGCTCGAGGGTATGCCCCAACCCGGCAAACACAAAGGTCATGGGTAACATTCCAATAACCGTTGCCAAGGCGTAACGCCAAAGGTGTATCGCCGTCACTCCGGCGGCATAGCTGATCAGGGCGAAGGAGAACACCGGGATTAACCGGGTGAGGAGGACTGCAATAAACAGGAACCGCTGTGACCCTCTGGCCGAGAATACCGGGTTGTTTTCGAGCTTCTGCTGAACAGCATCGCGACCAAGCACTCGCGCCAGATAAAAGGCAATCAGCGAACCCGCCAGTGCACCGGCTACCGCGATTGCCGTTCCGTTGAACATTCCGTAAACCAGGCCGGACGCCGCACTGATCGGCAACGTGGGTATTGGCCCGACCACGACAGCAAGAACCATCAGGAGCATCAGTAATACCGGCCCAAGAGTCCCATGACTGGCAAACCAGTCGGACAGCACCGTTGGTGCAAAGCTGGCAGGCATGCCCAGTTGCCGCAGCAGAAGCCAGATCATGGCCATCAAAAACGCGACAATGGCAAGAAAGGAGAGACGGAAAACCAGCGGCGATCGGGTCATCCGGCTATTCTACCCGCTCATCAGGTAACAGGAAGCACAGCCGGTGCCTCGATAAAATAAAAAGGGCCGGATGTCTTACCAACATCCGGCCCTTGGGCACGCTCTCTCAAGCGTAATCTGCGATCAATTTCGTGATACTTCGATTAACGCCAGCCCACACGGTCGAAGATCTTCACCGCTTCCGGATTGTTGGTGCCCAGTACGCTCACATTGATGTCATCAATGTTCAGGTTGCCCCAGGAATCCAGCACCGGATTCTTCAGTACACCGTCTACCGCCGGGAACTCGTGATTGCTCTCAGCGAAGATCTGCTGGGCGGTATCGGAGGACAGGAACTCCAGGAACCGGACAGCGTTGTCGCGGTTAGGCGCGGTAGCCACCACACCCGCACCACCGATGTTGGCGTGAACACCACGGCCATCCTGGTTCGGGAAGATAATGCCAACCTCCCGGGCCACTTCACGGTCTGCAACATCATCAGAGTTCAGCAGGCGCGCGTAGTAGTAATGGTTGCCAACCGCCAGGTTGCATTCACCGGCAGCCACAGCACGGATCTGATCGGTGTCGCCACCCTGGGGATCACGGGCCATGTTATTGACTACGCCCTGCGCCCACTCCTCAGCGCCTTCTTCGCCGTGGTACTCAACGAGGCTGGCCAGCAATGACTGGTTGTAGATGTTGCTGGAGGACCGGATGCAGATCTCGCCCTTGAATTCCGGCTTGGCCAGGTCCTCGTACTGACTGATCCGGGAAGGATCAAAGTCTGAACGATCGTAGTAGATCACGCGCAGACGCTGACTGAAGCCGAACCAATGCCCTTCCGGATGACGCAGGGAATCCGGCAGACGGCTGTTCAGAACTTCCGAATCCACCGGCTGGAAGATGCCTTCCTGGTCGGCTCGCCAGAGGTTACCCGCGTCAACGGTAATCAGGATATCGGCCGGGCTGGCGACACCTTCTCGCTGGATTCGCTGGATCAACGCATCGGACTTCCCCTCAATCAGGTTGACCTTGATGCCGGTCTCCTCGGTGAAGGCGTTATAAATTGCCTGGTCCGAATCGTAGTGCCGCGCAGAGTACAGGTTGACTTCACTCGCGGAGACACTCGTTGCTGCCAGTGTTGTTGCCAGGGCAGCGGCTGCCAACTTCGCTTTATGAGATACCACGGGATCTCTCCTTGGTTGCTAATTACTATTGCAGGTGAAAACGATTAGTATTTAGATGCGATTTAAACGAACCCGGGCATAGAAGTCAATAAATAGGAATCAGTCGCTTTTACGTATTCAATACACAATCAGACGCAACAAGCTTACAATTGCACCTCCACTGGAGTTTGAACCGGGAGGCTGGATCGGCACCATGAGCATTTATCAGGAAAGCCCAACCTACAGCGACCAACTCGAGAACGGCCTGTCGGGCCCGTCATTGATGCTTGACCGCGTGCATTGCCAATTCCATGGCGATAGCGTTGTCAAAGACATCAACCTGCATCTGGAAGCAGGCGAGGTTGTCTGCCTCCTCGGCCCTTCTGGCTGCGGCAAAACAACGCTGCTGCGTATCGCTGCAGGCCTCCAGACGCCGTCCCGCGGCAAAGTCTTTCTCGGCAGCTCCCTGGTTTCGGCACCCGGTGGCGTGCAGGTACCCCCGGAAAAGCGGAATGTGGGCCTGGCATTCCAGGAATCTGCACTCTTCCCCCATCTGACGGTGCTGGAGAACGTCTGCTTCGGCATCAGCTCCATGCCGAAAAAGCAGCAACGTACGCGCGCACTCGAACTGTTGGGGCGCCTGGGCATGGCCGATGCCGCCAATGTTTACCCACATACCCTCTCAGGTGGTCAGCAGCAGCGGGTAGCCCTGGCCAGGGCCCTTGCTCCGTCGCCACGGGTCATGCTGCTGGACGAACCATTCTCCAGCCTCGACGCCCGGCTGCGCGACCAGATTCGGGACGATACACTGCATGTGCTGAAAGAGCTGAACACGGCCACTCTTCTGGTTACTCATGACCCGGAGGAAGCCATGTTCATGGCAGATCGGATCGCACTGATGCGAGACGGAGAGATCGTGCAAACGGGAACTCCTACAGACCTTTACTGCAATCCTGCCGAGCCGTTCGTGGTCAACTTTTTCGGGCAGGTGAACGAACATCGCGGCGTTGTCCACAACGGCGTGGTGACAACGCCATTGGGCCACCTGGAAGCTAAAGGTTTTGAGGACGGCAGCAGCGCTAGAATTCTGATCCGTCCGGAGGCGGTCAAAGTCAGGCAACTTGAAGGACAGGCCGGTGATGACCGCACCAGCCATGTTCTGATGTCCCGACTGCTCGGCCCGACCAGTCTGTTGCATATTTGTGCTCACGGGCCGGACGGGCAGGAAATGCACCTGCATGCAAAAGTGCCCGGGGTGTTTCTGCCGGAAGAGGGACAGGCTGTCTCGCTTGAGCTGGATATGTCGCAGGTTTTTCTGTTCGCCGAGTAAACCGTGGCTACCCCGTTTTACTTCCCGGGCGGGACCGACGCATCGCCAGGCTCAGAATGACCACGGGAATGATCCCGACCACAACAATGGCGAGGGAGGACATGGCCGACTCGGCCAATCGCTCGTCAGAGGCCAGGCTGTAGGCACGGACCGCCAGGGTATCGAAGTTGAACGGCCGGAGTATGATGGTCGCCGGCAACTCCTTCATCACGTCCACAAACACCAGTATACCGGCCGCCAGCAGGCTACTGCGCATGATCGGCGTATGAACCTTGCGCAAGGTACCACCGGCGGTTTGACCGAGGGTTCGCGCAGCTGCGTCCATTGAGGGCGTAACCTTCCCCAGACTGGCCTCAACCGTATTGAAGGAGACGGCCAGGAATCTCACCGTGTAGGCGTAGATCAGGACAAAAGCGCTGCCACTGAGTACCAGACCCACCATGAAACCAAAGTTGTCACGAAGAAAGAGATTGAGCTTCTGATCCAGCCAGGCCAGCGGAATCATGATGCCCACGGCAATGACAGACCCTGGGATGGCATAGCCCATGGCCGCAATCCGGTTCGCACTCCGGACCCAGGAGCTGGGATTCAGCCGTGCGCCGTAACTCAGCATTACAGCAAGCGTAACGGCAACCAGCGCCGCGCTTGAGGCGAGTATCAGACTGTTGAACGCGAATTCCAGAAAACGCGTCCCGAAAAGGCTGTCGCCGGTCGTAATCGCCATTTCCAGCAGAATCAGGGCCGGAACAATAAAACCAATAAGAACAGGCAGGAAACACACTGCAAAGGCGAGCGCAGCCTGACCTGAATTCAGCGAATACTCGGGCAATGCCTGGTACCGTGCCGAGGTATGGTATTGCTTGCCACCGCGGGAAACGCGTTCCAGAACAACAACAAGAACCACGAACACCAGCAGGCAGGCTGCGAGCTGAGCCGCTGCAACCGGCTCACCCAGGCCAAACCAGGTCCGGTAGATTCCGGTGGTGAAGGTATCGACGCCAAAGAACTGGACTGCCCCGAACTCGTTCAGTGTTTCCATCAGGACCAGCGAAACGCCGCCGATGATCCCAGGACGGGACAGCGGCAGAGCAATGCGTTTGAACATACGCCATGGCCCCAGGCCCAGAGTGCGGCCAACATCAAGTGCACTTACCGACTGCTCCATGAACGACGCCCGGGCAAGCAGGTACACGTAGGGGTAGAGCACCATGGTAATCAGCAGGGCAGCACCGCCCAGGGACCGGATATCCGGAAAGTAATAGTCGCCAAACTCCCAGCCGAACCAGTCGCGCAAGGCGCTTTGTAGTGGCCCCGCAAACTGCAGGAAATCCGTGTAAGCATAGGCAATAACGTAGGTTGGCACCGCCAGCGGCAGCAGAAGGGCCCACTCGAACAGCCGCCTGCCGGGAAACCGGCACATAACCACCAGCCAGGCGCAGGCAGTGCCAATCAGGGTGGTTCCTACAGCCACAGAGACACTGAGCACCACGGTGTTACTGAGGTATCTTCCAAGAACCGTGCTGACAAGGTGTTGCCAGACTTCACCGGACGGGAAAAACACATGGGCAAGGATGACCAGCACTGGCATCGCAACCAGCAGGGCGATCACGAGGGTGCTGACCGTCCAGGCATTGAAACGACGCGCGCGATGACTGGCGGCGCCGGTTCCGGGGCCAGCGCCAGCAAAACCGCTTGTCTGTGATGTCGTATGTTCAGCCATAAAGCCTATGAAGGGCTGGTAGGGACACGGAGTATAAGGGATACGATGGCGTTATGAAAAATAGCCACCCTGAAGGAGGGATATTGAAGTCTCGATCGGCCTGAGCGAGTGCCAGGGTGGGCGACCGAGGTCGCCGCACACCTCTGCTCAGCTGACGAGCCGGTTGACCTGCTCCACGAACGCTGTGGGCAGGGCATCAATCACCGGCCGGGCGTCTCCGCAAACATCCGGATGGGGGGCGTCAGGCTCTCTGGCCAGAACATTTGGGTTTTCCGACCAATGCAGCAGCTCCAGTGTGCCGTTCTCCTGCTCCACCAGCGCCGTGCAGTGTTCTACCCAATCGCCGTCATTGCAGTAAAGACCATCTTCGCTGCGCAGGAAGCCGGCGGAGTGGATGTGGCCGCAGATAAAACCGTCGTAGTTGCCCTTTTCCGCGACCGTCAGCGCCGCCAGTTCAAACCGCCGGATGAACGTGCGCGCCTTGCCGATTCTGCTCTTTACCCAGGCTGCCAGCGACCAGTAGGGCTTGCCCTTGAGCCGGCGCCAGGCGTTGAACCAGCGGTTCAGGCGGAGCAGGATACCGTGGGCACGGTCACCGACCAGAAGCATCAGCGGGCTGCAACGCACCACCTGGTCAAACTGGTCGCCGTGGCAGACCATGAAGCGTCGACCATCTGCGGTGGTGTGTATGGCCTTGTAGCGCAGCTCAATACCGGCAATGGTCTGGCCGCAGAACCGGCGCAGGAAATCGTCGTGGTTACCGGGCACATAGACCACCCGCGTTCCACTGGCAGCCAGCTCAATGAGTTTGTGAATGACGGCCTGATGGGAATCCGGGAAGTGAACCCGTCGCTGCATCCCAATCAGGTCGATGATATCGCCCACCAGATACAGAGTTTCGCAGCGGACCTGGTTCAGGAAATCCAGCAGATACTCGGCCTGGCAGTCAGCCGTGCCCAGGTGCACATCGGAAATGAAAACGCTCCGGTAGCTCCGCATCTTGCCTCCCGTCTTTCAACCATTCCGGATGCTGACACCTTGGCAAGACCGGGTGACGGGGACATGACAACAACAAGACACTTCTGTGACGTTCAGAAAGGAATCAGGGGGAGGGAACGATGGCTATCCGGTAACCGATTGGGTTACCGGAATATCACTGCTCGGTGTCTGAATCCGTTAGCGCAGGTCCGGATTCAGGGTGTAGGTACCCGTCACCCGGGCGCTGGCCAGTACGTGGCCTGCCATGGCTTCGCGCACATCGTTACCATCGAACTCGCCATCCAGGGCAAGGGTATCCACATCCAGTGCATGCACCTCGAAGTGGTAGTGATGGATAATCTCATCGTTCCAGGGCGGACAGGGACCATCGTACCCGGCGTAGGTGCCGTTCATGTCGGGATTGCCCGCCAGGAACTGGGTGTAATTGTTCACGCCGCGGATACCGATGGGACCGGGCCCCGGCTCCTTGCCCTTGGGAATCACGCCATCGCTGTCTTCGCCTTCCGGAATCCGGGTGGTGCCGGCAGGCACATCCACCAGCAGCCAGTGGAAAAAATCGACCCTCGGGATGTCCCTGGAAACCGTCTTGCCTTCCTGGTTTACATCATCCGCAACGCTGGGCACGTCCGGATCAAACATCATCACCACGAAGCTTTTCGTGCCCTCGGGCGCACCGTCCCAGACAACTTCGGGGTTCCGGTTGGGACCGAAGCTCATGTGGTCATCTTCGCTGTATACCCCGAATGCGAATTTCTCGGGAATCGGCTGGCCTTCTTCGATGCCTTCAACCTGCAGTTTCACGGCGTTGCCTCCTGTCGTTTTTAGCCTTGGGCTCATTGACTGTGTCTGGGACAGTCTCATTCTGTGATAATACGTTTTTAACACAAAATCGATTGAACTGACCACGGAGCCCCGATGAGCCAACAGAAGCCCGGCAAGCCGCAACAACCCGCGAACCAGAAAGACGAGGATGCGGTTGCCTTCGCCCAGGGTATTTTCGAACTGGCCCGCAACGGCGGTGCCGGACCTCTGAGCGTGATGCTTGATGCCGGCGTCCCGGTGAACATGCGCACCAGCGAGGGCGAGACCCTGCTGATCCTCGCCAGCAAGCACGGCCACCCGGAAACGGTACGCCTGCTGCTGGAAAAAGGCGCCGATCGCGAAGCGAAGGACAGCAACGGCAATACCGCTCTGTCGCTGGCAAAAACCGACAGCGTAAAGCGCCTGTTCGAAGAATCCGGCCGGTAAGCCGGCATGTTCAACAAAGGCGAGATTATCCACCACACCCGGGATGCCCTGGGCAGCATTCTGGTGGTCGATTACCGCAAACACCGGGTGCTTACCTTCAATTCGGTGTTCGAGCAAAGCAAGATTGATCGCCGATTTCCCTATCTGCCAGTCCATGAGTACAACCGGGCCATGATGCTGCCGGCGGTCTTTGCCAACCCTCGCCACGTCACCATTCTGGGTCTGGGCGGCGGCGTGATGGCGGGCGCTTTTCACCATCTTTATCCCGAGTGTCGGATACACGCCGTCGAACTGCGCCAGGCGGTACTGGACACTGCCAGGGAATTTTTTGATCTGCCCGGCAGTGAGCGCCTTGAGGTAACCATTGCCGATGCCCGGGATGCCCTGGAAAAGCTGCCTGAGGCGAGCACGGATATGATTCTGGCCGATCTGTACAACGCAGACCGGATGAGCCCTGCACAGGCCCAGAAACAGTTTGTGGATGAGTGCACCCGGGTGCTCACGGCGGACGGCTGGCTGGTGCTGAATTACCACCGGACCCCGGATGTCCAGGGGGCTTACTTCCGGCGGCTCAAGAGGCACTTTGCGGTGCTTCTTGGCTTTCGAAGCAAAAGTAACAACACCGTGGTTTATGCCAGCAAACAGCACTTCCAGTCGGTGCATCCCAAAGATCCGGTGTTGGCGGAACTTGAAAGCCGGCTGCCGATTGACTGGCGCCGGCTGATGGCGAAGGTCAGCCGGATGGAGTGAGGTCGCTCACAACCATTTTTCTTCGGGGCTCTGATAACCCTCAAAGGCTCGGTGAAGGGTCGCGGGCTGATCGGTCTGGATCAGCATGTCGATATATTGCTGCTTGAGAAAACCCGCCCGCTCCATGGTTTGCGCCATCGCCAGCAACGGGTCAAAAAACCCGTTGACGTTGTAGATGGCACAAGGCTTCTGGTGCAGCCCCAACTGGCCCCAGGTCCAGGCTTCGAACAGCTCTTCCAGCGTGCCAATACCACCCGGCAATGCGACAAAGCCGTCGGCCAGATCCGCCATCAGGGCCTTGCGCTCGTGCATGTTTTTAACCACATGCAACTCGGTCAGACCGGAGTGGGCCAGTTCCCGGTCTCGCAGGTGCTCGGGGATCACCCCGTGAACCCTGCCGCCGGCGGCCAATACCGAATCGGCCACGATGCCCATCAGACCGACATGGCCTCCGCCGAACACCAGCTCAGTACCATTGCGACCGAAGTAATCACCCAGCTCCCGGGCCTTGTCCGCGTACAGCGGATCATTTCCGGACCGGGAGCCGCAATAAACCGCGACCTTCATTCACCGTCACCAATCTTGTCCTGGGTTTGGGTCTCGAAATCACTGGCGTCGTGACGCTCGTGCAGCTGGCTGCTCGGCTCACCCCAGGCCCGGTTGACCATGCGGCCACGCCTGACCGCCGGGCGCTGGGCGATCTCATCCGCCCAGCGAATGACGTTGGTATAGGTGTGGGCTTCCAGGAACTCGGCCGCGTCATACACCTTGTTTTTCACCAGGGCGCCGTACCAGGGCCAGATCGCCATATCGGCGATGGTGTATTCATCGCCCGCGATGTAGCGGTTATTGGCCAGCTGCCGGTCGAGCACATCCAGCTGACGCTTGACTTCCATGGTGTAGCGGTTGATCGGGTACTCGTAGTATTCCGGCGCGTAGGCGTAGAAATGACCGAAGCCGCCACCGAGCATGGGCGCACTGCCCATCTGCCAGAACAGCCAGTTCATGGTCTCCGCGCGTCCGGCGATGTCACTGGGCAGGAACGCCCCGAATTTTTCCGCCAGGTAAAGCAGGATGGACCCGGATTCGAACAGGCGGATGGACGGGGTGACACTGTGGTCCACCATGGCCGGGATCTTGGAGTTGGGGTTCACTTCCACAAACCCGCTGCCAAACTGATCGCCCTCGGTAATCCTGACGAGCCACGCATCGTACTCGGCGTCCTTGATACCCAGCTCCAGCAGCTCCTCCAGCATCACCGTTACTTTCACGCCGTTGGGCGTCGCCAGCGAATAAAGCTGCAACGGATGCTTGCCAACCGGTAGCGCCTTGTCGTGGGTCGGACCGGCGATCGGGCGATTGATACTGGCAAACCGACCTCCGCTCTCAGAGTCCCATTTCCAGACTTTGGGTGGCGTGTAGGTAGCGTCGGTCATGGCATTTCTCCTCACAAAGTAGCATTCAGCTGGCTCCGAGGTCGCATTGAGCCCGGGGCCGAAAACTCTAGCATGGAAGTTCAAACAAAAAGAACCACAGGAGTACCCCATGGCAGGGCGCATCGTGCTCCTTCTTGCCTGTCTGTTTTTAGTGCCCCCGGTTCACGCCGAGCTGTCAGACAGCAAGCGGGCGCTGATTCAGGAGCTGTTTCCCTCGGCAACGGTCATTGAAGACAAGCTGCCCGATTTTCCCGTGTACCCGGTGTATCAACTCCAGGAACTGCTTGGCTATGCCTACGAAACCGCAGACCATAGCCGCCTACAGGGCTTTGCCGGCAAACCGATCAGCATGCTGATCGGCCTCGACAGCAAAGGGCGTTTCACCGGCATCAAGGTGCTGAATCACCACGAGCCGGTTTTTCTCCATGGCCTGGGCGAAGGCCCCCTGTTCGACTTTGTAGACCAATACGAAGGGCATTCGTTACAAGAGCAGATTATTGTCAGCACCTCCAACTCCAGCCGTTCCGGACGAACCAGCGACGGCAACGTGGTGCACTTTGACGGTGTCAGCAAGGCCACGGTTTCGGTCCTGATCATCAACGACACCGTGCTCTCTTCAGCCCTCAAGGTGGCCCGCAAGAAACTCGAGGGCTTTGCCCAGAGCGCACCCACACGGGCGAAACCGGATTTCTACCAGCCCATGTCCTGGCAGCAACTGGTGGATCGCGGTTACATCGGACACTGGCAAATTGCCGCCGAGTCCATCGAGGCCGAGCTGGGCCGGCCTCTTTCAGACTACCCCATGGACATCGAACCCGCAGACGGCGAACCTTTTACCGAGCTTTTCTTCGCCTACATCAATTCGCCCATGGTGGGACGGAACCTGCTTGGAGACGATGGCTACCAGCGACTTATGGAACGGCTGGATGATGGCGCACAGGTTCTGGCCGTCATGTCCCGCGGCGCCTTTCCCCATGTTTCCCGCGAGTTCGTCCCCGGCAGTTCTCCCGACCGTGTCGGCCTTACCCAGAACAACCTTGCCGTGGAGATGCGCGACCTGAACCTGCTGGACCAGAATCTAGATTTCCGGGCGGCCGGCATCCCGTCATTCGATGCCGGAAACCTGTTCCGCGTGGGCGGTAACGCCGGTTTTAACCCAGGAGCGGAAGCCAATCTGAAGCTCAATGTCGAACTGGCCCGCAATCACCTGATGGTGGACCGCACATCCCTGAATATCCCGGTTCGGTTCAACGAAGAACTGTTCGAAACCGTCGAGGTTGCTCCCAACCCGGAGGACACCCGTCAACCGGTCTGGATCGGCCTTTGGAAAGAACGTTGGTGGCAGATTTCACTGCTGGTAATCGGCCTGACCGTTCTGACCGTGTTCTTCGCCCGCCAGAAAACCCTGAGCCGCAACCCGAAGCTGGTACACCGGTTCCGCTGGGGATTCCTGTTTTTCACTTTGTTTTTCATTGGCTTCTACGCCCAGGGCCAGCTTTCGGTGGTTAACATCTACACCCTGTTCCTGGCGATCTGGGACGGTTTCTCTCTCAATGTTTTCCTGCTGGATCCGATCATCTTCATACTCTGGATCTACACCTTCGTGACCCTGTTCATCTGGGGCCGGGGCCTGTTTTGTGGCTGGCTCTGCCCGTTTGGCGCCCTGCAGGAAATGGCCGCCTGGCTTGGCGAAAAACTGAAATTCCGCCAGATCAAGGTGCCCGAGCACTGGCACCGGCGACTGATTCTGCTCAAATACCCGATTCTGCTCACTCTGGTGGGCACGGCCTTTTATTCCCTGACCATCGCCGAGAAGCTGGCGGAAGTGGAGCCTTTTAAAACCAGCATAACCCTGTTTTTCGTTCGCTCCTGGCCCTTCGTTCTCTACGCCGTCGGCCTGCTTGTGATCGGCATGTTCATCCACAAATTCTACTGCCGCTATTTGTGCCCACTTGGCGCCGGCCTCGCAGTGCTTGGCCGGCTCCGACTGTTCAGATGGCTGGACCGGGTCGAGTTATGCGGCAACCCCTGCCAGCACTGCAAGAATGAGTGCGGTATCAATGCCATTCGCAAGGATGGCCGGATCGATTACGACGAATGCATTCAGTGCCTGGAATGCGTCGTTATTCTCGAAGACGACACCCGGTGCGTCGACAAGCGGCTCGAGACCAAAAAACGATCAAGACAGGCGAACATACTGGCAACGGACGCGGGCTGACCCGTCCCGTTGCCGCGAAGCCCGGATTATTGCTTCTTCTGCCATTCAAACTTCTTGAACGGCTCATCAACGGGCGTCTCCGCAATGTGGTTGACGTAGTTACTCATGACTTTCTGGGACAACACCAGAATCACTTCCAGCACCTGGCGGTGCTGGTAACCCGCTTCGTAAAACGCGTCCAGATCCTCTTTGCTGACATTGCCGTGTTTGCGCATGACCGCAAGAGTGAAGGTTCTGAGCGCCTCGAGCTTGTCGCTCGGCAGCGGCGTTTCGTCCCGCAGTGCATTGGTAATGTCGTCAGACACATCCATCATTTTGGCAATCCCGGTATGGGCCGGAACGCAGTAATGACAGGCGTTTTCCACGTTGATGGTCTGCCAGACGACGGTCTTTTCATCATTATCAAAGCTGCTGTCCAGCACGAGTTGATGCAGTTGCTGGTAACCCTCAAGAATGCCCGGCGCCTCCGCCATGACCGCATGCAGGCCAGGAATCATGCCGAACGCCTTGAGCGAGTTGTCCAGCAATGGTCTGGATTTCTCCGGTGCCGTGTCTTTGTCATGAAGGGGGAAATCTGTCATTGCTAACTCCTTTATTGAATGATTGCTCAATCACTACTTCAGGCTAGCTGTTATTGAGCGGTCATTCAAGATATAATTGAGCAGTCATTCAAATCACTACGATGGTGAATTGTTGTTATGGCCAGACACGCACGCTATGACCGAAAAACCGCTCTGGAAAAGGCCGTTGGCCTGTTCTGGGAGAAGGGCTATCACGGCAGCTCCATGAAGCAGATCGAGCAGGCCCTCGATATGCGGCCGGGCAGCATCTACGCCACGTTTGGCAGCAAGGACGGTCTGTTTTCAGAAGCTCTGGCCGCCTATGCGGAACAGGGCGGCCGGGAGTTGGCCGTTCACCTCAAGGGTTTTGATTCCATTGTTGACGGCCTTCAGGACTATCTGCGCGGCATCGCCTGCAGTTGCGGCGACGGAAGCGCGGCACCCTCACGAGCCTGCATGATCGTGAAAACGCTGCTGGAATCCAGCAATACGCATTCGGCCCTGGCGGACCAGGCCAACAGCATTCTTGCTGCGATCGAGGGATCTCTTGCAGACCTGGTAGAGCAGGCTCGGGTGAAAGGGGAGCTGGCGCAATCCGTAGACAGCCGTCGACTTGCCCGACTCCTGCAGGCGCAGATCATGGGCCTGAGATCCATGGGTGAACGCAATCTGGATCCGCAAGCCATGAAAGACCTTGGTGACGATATGGCCGCCATCCTGGACGGGTATCGCACCCAGCATTAGACCCGCTGTTCCTTCTGCAGCTGCGGCGAGCGCGCCATCCACAGGTTCGCGAGCGCCAGGCCGGAAGGAAACAGCACTTCCGTAGAATTGTACCCACAGGTCCGGGCGCGTTAACATTATTGCCCGGCTCAGGCCCCGCCCTGTTTCCCGATCGAATTCCGGCTGCTCGTCTGGTTCCGAGTGAGGACAGCCAAGCATTCTCGCCTGAAGAGTCCTTGGCTCTCTTCACTTACAGGTCTGATTGGTATGGATAACCTTCATCACATTGTTGTGGTCGGCGGTGGCGCCGGCGGTCTCGAACTTGTTACCAGCCTCGGGAACAAACTGGGTAGAAAGGGAAAAGCCAGAATCACGCTGGTGGATTCCGGTCTGACCCACGTCTGGAAACCCCTGCTGCACGAAGTTGCCTCCGGTTCCCTGGATGCCAGCGCGAACGAGATCAACTACCGCGCCCATGCCCGCAAACACCATTACGAATTCCAGCTCGGCCGCATGAGCGGACTGGACCGCGATAGCAAGAAAGTGGTCATAGCCCCGTTCCACGATGTCGACGGCACAGAGGTCGTTCCCGAACGCCATATCCCCTACGACACACTGGTGATTGCCGTGGGCAGCACCGCCAACGACTTTGGCACGCCCGGCGCCCAGGACAACTGCCTGTTCCTGGACAGCCTCAAACAGGCCCGGCGCTTTCACAACCTGATGCTCAACGCCTTTCTGCGAAAGAATCACGAGGCGTTGCAAGGCGCTGAGCATACCCTGAATATCAGCATCATCGGCGCGGGTGCCACCGGTGTGGAACTGGCAGCCGAATTGCGACTGGCGTCCCGCGAGCTGCCGGTGTACGGCATGAACCACCTTCAGCCCTCGGACGTTTCCATTTCCGTGATCGAGGCCGCTGACCGCATTCTTCCTGCCCTGCCGGGCCGGCTGTCTGCAGCGGCCACCAGGGAGCTGGAACACCAGCGCGTGAAAGTACTGACCGGCCAGCCGGTGAGTGAGGTACGGCCCAGTACGGTCGTGATGAAAGACGGCACCGAATTACATTCGGAAATGACCATCTGGGCAGCGGGCATCAAGGCCCCGGCCTTCCTGGCCGAGCTGGAAGGTCTGGAGGTGAACCGGAGCAATCAGCTGGTGGTGGAACAGACCCTGCAAACCACCCAGGATGCCAATATCTTCGCCTTCGGCGACTGCGCTGCCTGTCCGCAACCGGATTCCGACCTGCCGGTTCCCCCCCGGGCCCAAGCTGCGCACCAGCAGGCAGACACGCTGTTCAAGACCCTCTGCAACCGCCTGGATAATGGCGAGGCGGTGCCCTTCGTCTACAACGACCACGGTTCGCTGATCAATTTCAGCCGCTACACCACCGTCGGCAATCTTATGGGCAACCTGTCCGGCCGCAGCATGTACATCGAGGGCAAGGTGGCCCGCATGTTCTACCTGTCCCTATACCGGATGCATCAGGTAGCCCTGCACGGCATGTTCCGCACCGGGATTATCTGGCTGATGGATAAAATCAGCCGTGCCATGCAACCCCGACTCAAACTACACTAGAGATACAGTCGAGCGGCAATGAAGTGGAGCGGGTGAAGGGAATCTAACTTCTCATTACAATCAAATGTTTATATACATTTATCAGGTTCGTCATACAAGCTGCCATACAAGCCTGATCGGCCTGAATTTTTTGTTATTTTAGGTAACTTCGGGTACTGCGCCGTTCATCTGTAAACTCCTCAGAAAATAGTCGCGGTTAAGAGTGGGGCGTCATAACGATCGCAAAGGTCGCAAAGCGAACATTCGGAATGGCCTTCAATGCCGCCCAATTTGCCTCCGTTTGAGGCTCGGGGTTGTCGTGTTTAGTGGGGGAAGTCCAGACTGGATGGTGGGTCAAGGTTTGTTGAAGGATTTATCAAGGAAATGTCAAATCCCAAACTTAGGCTTTGACATGGGGTAAATATCCACACACCCTGAACGGCTGAGCAATGAACTGGCCGACCTGCCACGCCCGGACACGATCACAGCCCCCCCGATTGTTCCGGCTTGGCATGAAATTGATGCAAGGCTTTACCATCAAAGGTCGTCAGTTTGAAGGTGCGACGGTGGCCGATGGCGAAGTTGTTTTGTTGGGCGAAAGCGAGGTTTGTGAGTTCTTCAACAACACCATGATACCGAATCCCATGCATGTCCGTGGATTGCAGTTCAGGGTGCTAAGCCGACGCTACGCCGATGCACTAGCTGCCGGGCAGTTGGCGGCCGGCATCGTGGATTCAGGGCTGCACGACACCGTGCTGGTGCTGCCCGGAGAGAGGGTCCGGATTGCGCTGACCTTCACCGACTTCCCGGGACTCTATCCTTACCATTGTCACAATATGGAGCACGAGGACAATGGCATGATGCGCTATTACGAGGTGCACAAGGTCTAGGCAACTCAGCAGGGTTGGGTGAACTCCGGGACCGGCACGGCGGTCCCTCCTGCGTTTATTTCCCGGTTACGGATTCAACGTAGTGAGCAACGGCCTCGATCTGTTGCTCCGACAGCGAATCACCGAACGCTGGCATGATCCCCACGCCACTCTTTACCGCATTGCGGACCTGCTCCGCAGAGGGTTTGAGCTCGTCCAGATTGGGGCCAATTTCGCCAACCGATCCTGCATCGTTCAGTGCGTGACAGATGGTGCAGGAGGGTTGAGCCTGCTCGGTGAACACCTTCTTGCCCAGTTCGAGTTGTTCATCCGCCATCACGGTGGCAGACGCAGAGACAAGTACAGCGAATAACAGTGTACGTAGTGACATGGAAAATCCTGGTTCGGTCAAAGAAACGGGCGGCCCGGCGGGCGAACCGCCACAAGGTTCATGCATTTATGAAACGGTGACGGTCACGCCATGGTCTTTCCAACTGGTGTTGCCGTATCCGCGCTCGTTTTCCGTGCGTGTGGGCGGCTGGGTATTGCCCTCGGTGTCGGTTGCGCGGCTGACAATCCGGTGATCGCCGGCGCTCAGATCCATCGACACCACAAACGGCCGCCAGGCATAACGCCCCATGTCGGGCCCAAGGAAGCGGGCGGTCTTCCAGGTTTCGCCACCGTCGGCTGACACCTCCACCTTGCTGACAGCATTCATGCCGCCGAAGGCAACGCCGTACACCAGGTTTTTGCCCTGGCTGGCGGTGGTCAGGGGGGCGGTAACCCAGGATTTGACCGGCATCTCCCACATGGACGGCTGATCGGGTGCTCCTTTCTCGCCAATGGGACGAATGCGATAGCCGGAGGCCTGAATCTTGGCGTCCGACTGGCCCTCGGTGAACGCCACCCGATCCACGTATTTCACGTTGTTGACCCCGAAATAGCCGGGCACAACCATGCGCAAAGGGCCGCCGTGGGCCAGGGGCATGGGCTCATCATTCATGTCCCAGGCCAGCAGGGCCTGATCCAGAGCCTTCAGGGGAATGGACCGTTCCACCATAATGGTTTTCGGGTCCAGCCCGGCAGGCAGGCTCTCGCCGCCCGTGCTGGTGATGTAATTCATCCCGGGTTTCACGCCGCCCAGTTTTGCGACAACCTCCCGTAATGGCACACCGGTCCAGATCAGGCAACCGGCCGCACCTGTGCCCCACTGGGTGCCCCCCGGCCCGTGCTGATAGTAGGCCCGCCCGTTTCCTGAACACTGAAGCACCGTGGTCACAGTTTCCACGCCGATTTTTTTAAGGTCGCCAAGGGTCAGGGACTGGGGGCCATTCACGCCTTCAAAAGTCACTTTCCAGGCATCGCGGTCAGCAACGATATCGGCATTCGGGGCTGGCAGATTGTTGCGCACGTACAATTTGTCACTGTCAGTGACCACACCACTGCCAATCGCTCCCCGTTCGGTTTCGATGGTGTTGGCACTGTGAACGATGACGTCATTGGCGTTTTTCCAGCGAACGTAGTCCGGCAGCGTTTTGGGCTCTGCGGCTTTGGCCAGCGGGCTGAGCCCCAGCAGACTGACGGACGCCATGGCACCGGCGGAGCCCAATAAAAGGCGCCGACGGCTCATTTGGATTGACTCTGCCGGAGACTGGGAGGCAATGGCGGGCGAATCATTGATCGACATGGTATTTCCCTCATTGTTGATCACTCCGGACTGGTTCCGGTTTTGTTGTTGGGCTGATTGCGAATGCATGAGTTAAGTGTAGGGATTGATTAGAAAATAACCACCGAGGTCGGTTCAGGAAGCACTCATCGCTGACTTGTCGATGGGTGGCACATTGCCCGATGGCGCCACAACCAGTAAGCCCGATGCCCGCATCGGCAACCCAATAACTTCCAGCTCGTTGTCACGGGTTCGAAAATCACCGGCACGGGCCACGGCCTGTCGCACGTCCGGATTCCGGAAAAACACGCGCTCCGATATTTGGTACTGAACGATCAGGCTGTTGCCCAGCCGCACGGCGTAGGCCTCGGCGGGCTCGCCACCTACTCTGGTTGTCCAACGGGCCAGAACGCGGCCATTGGCCCACTGCATGGGCGGCGACAGGTCGGCGTCGTCAGACGGCGTGCGCAGATCGTTGCCCACCACCCGCTGATAATCGGCCAGCACGTCGTTGACCATGGGAATCTGACTGGCCACCGCCATCTGATTGGGATCTTCGGGCGTCAGGCTGGGTACCAGAAGCATCGCCGCCAGCACCATGGCCACCGCCCAGCCGCCGCCTCCGATGACAGCCGATGGGCTCAGGCGGGTCAACCAGTGTTTCAGGCCTTCCAGAGGCTTCTGACCGACCGGGCGCCTGTCGCTGGTCTGGACGCTGGCAAGGGTATCGTCGAGGCGCTTGGCAAATGCGGGGGACAATCTGGGCGCGGGTATCTCTTGTAGTCGTTCAGAAAGCATCCGCTGGCGTTCGGCATCGTGTCGGCAGGCCTCACAGCCAGCAAGGTGAGCTTCAACCAGAGTGATGTGATGCTCATCCAGCTCGCCATCGGCATAGCCCGCCAGCCAGTCCTGAATCTGGTGGTGCAGGTCAGACCACTGATGGGATTCCGAAGAGGGGGTGATAGAGGGCTTATCACTCATGGGGGGTCACCCTTGTGTGCGTGTTGTCACTGGCAGCCGGATTGTCGGATGCCACCTTGATCAATCGCTCGGCCAGCAGGCGACGGCCTCGTGACAGGCGGCTCATCACCGTGCCTGGCGCCAGGTCCAGAATCTGCGCAATGTCCTGATAGCTCAGATCTTCAAAGTCCCTCAACAGAACCACCTGCCGGAAGTTGTCCGGCAGGTCGCGAACGGCGGCCATCACCTGCGCATCGGTCTGATGTTTCAGTGCCTGCTCGAACGGGCCGGGAGCGGCGCAGGGGTGTTCGCTCAGCACGGCGTCTTCGGTTGTGAGTACCGGGGCCAGTTGCCGCCGCCGATTGTCCCGGCGGTAGCCATCGGCAACCACACGGTTGAGAATTCTGAGCAGCCAGGCATAGATTGCTACCTGGTCGTCCAACTGGCCAAAATCCCGCCAGGCCCGAAGCAGGGTTTCCTGAGTATAGTCTTCCGCTATTTCAGTCGAGGCGGACTGGCGTTGCGCAACACCGTACAGCCGGTAACGCCAGGGGCGTACTAGGGTGTCAAACTGCTGCTTGCTTCCGGTGCTGCGCATTTTGTGTGCCCGTTTGGAATCGGTGGACTTGTTAACCAAAGACGTCGCCTGTGTTCAGTTTATTCCCTGTCGCCACATTTTTTTACGGGTTGCCGGGAACCGCAATCCAGAACGGGAACTTGCCGTCCACGGGTTGCCGGCGAACGACCTTCAAGGATTGGCTGTCAATCACGGCAATCTGGTTATCCGCCGTGACAGAGGCGTATATGAACCGGCCGTCACGGCTGGCGCGAACGCCATGGGGGCCGACGCCCACATCGACGTTCTTGACAATTTCCAGGCTTTCGGGGTCGATCAGGGTCACGGCGGACGCGGAAATCGCCCCGGTCGCGATGTATTTCCCGCCGGGCACCACGTCGATGCCGCCATGCCCACTGCCCACCTTGAAGGTTTTCAGCATGGTTTCACTGGCCAGGTCCATCACGCCCACGTTGCCCGTAAAGTCGCGCAGCCACAGCCGTTGGCCGTTGGCGCTGATGTCAACGTTGTGAGGCGTCTCAAGCCCCGGCGTCGGAATCTGATGCTGTTTTTCCAGGGTTTGCATGTTCACGACTGCCAGAGCGCCTTCGCCCTGCAAAGTGACGTAGGCAAATTTGCCGTCGGCGCTGTAGATGAGATTGTGGGGTACCTTGCCCACCGGAATTTTCTTCACCAGTTCGAGGGTGTTCATGTCGATCACTGCAACGTCGCCCTGGGTCGGCGCAACCGCAAGGCCATAGCGGCCATCCGGTGAGATCTTGACGCCCTGGGCCACCTCGCCTATCGCCACACTGGCCATGACGTCGCCATTGGCCGTATCCAGAACATAGACATTACCGGTTTTAAAACCAGACACCATCAGGCGAGAGCCATCCGGGCTCAGAGCATCGTAGTGCGCCCCTGCCACGCCAGGCCAGGCCTGTTTTGACGGTAAGGCTCTTACAATACCGCTGTTCTGGACGGCCACATAAAGCGGATCGCGGATGGCGTTCTCCAGGCTCAGCTCTGGGGCCGACCGGGCGGTTGGACCTTCCCGGGATGGCGCTACTGACTGACCCAGCACCGCCTGTCGCAACTGGTACACGTCCTTGCCGGACAGGTTCTGGCCCGCAATCGCCTTGATCTCCTCAGCGGTGTAGGGCTGAAACTCTCCCGCAAGACGCTGCTCGTTACCAAAGGCTGTCAACACGTAGTTCAGCACATCCGCGATCTGCTGGTTCGTGAGGGCACCGCCCCAGGCGGGCATGTTGCCGTTGTACGCCGTGCCCCCCACTTCGATGGACCCCGTCAAACCGTATTGCAGCACGTGGCCAAGATACTGGCGGCCACCAATGCCGTCGGTGGCGTTGTACAGTTCAGCGGTGTGGTTTTTCTGGGGCGGAAACGAGCCCGGTATGCCCTGGCCCTGTGCCTGATGGCAGGCCGCACACTGCTGGCTGTAAACCTTGGCCCCGCGCTCGAAGCGGGTGGATTCAGCCGCATTGGCAGACAAGCTGATACCGATTGCCGTTCCGGCAACAGCGATGAAGGATAGAACGTATTGGCCGATGGTTGGATGCATGCTGAAAGCCCCGAACGCTGAATGAAAGCCGACCGCCTCCATGCTGTGGCAACGCGATGCCAAGATCGAGCCGGTCGGATAAGAACTCAGGGGCCAAGGGCGTTGCCGGGCCGGAATTTATTCCCGACGTAGGTTTGGAACCTGTTCAGATCATGGGCCCCTGCAGACCGTTACGGGCAAGATGCAGTGCGATGGCAGCCATCATGGCACCGAACCAAATCACGGACGCAGTGCTGGCACCTGCAAAAAAGCCACCAGGCTGCCACGAATCACATTGAAAAAGGCTACAACGGCCAACCCCGACGGGCCAGAAACTGTTGAATCATTTACATTAGGTTCAGTCAGGAAGATGTGCTGATGGATCTGGTGATTGAGGATCAGGACGTGGGCCTTCGCCGGAGTTTCGGGACCACTTCTTCGCAGACGGTATCAGCCTGGACTCGCTGAGCCGCGCACCCGCCATCGTTTACGGCCCAAACGACCAGTTACAGCATCGGTTCATGGACAGCTTTGGGTATCACGGCGGTTTTCGCTATCACCTGTGCCCGTCCTCGCAGGGATTTGTCCAGTTTGCACTGGCCGGAGTGGGTTACGGCATGATTGCAGAAAATCAGGCCCTGAGTGTTCCGCTGTATTGGCATTTCTGGCGACACAGCGGCCACACCATTCAGTTTCTGACAACCCGGCTTGAGCGATTTTTTAACAGAGCGTCGTAATACCCACCCCGGGCGATTGCGTCCAGCATTTCAGGCCAGTGCAATCATCGGAGTCACCGCAAGCCCGCCACCGATCAGCAGTACAAACAACATCAGTGCCAGAGCAAAAGGCTTGATCCCCAGGGCGCGAAGCTTCGACATGCGCGTTTCATAACCCAGCGCTGCCATAGCCATGGTAAGTGCGATCTGGCCCGTCAGCGTCAGGCTTTCGTGCAAGGCTTCCGGCAGCGTGACAACGCTGTTAAACAGCGCCACCGCCACAAAACCGAACGCGAACCAGGGAACGGTCAGTTTACCGACGGATTGGGTGCCATCCTGTCTGGTTGCGTGGCGATTGAGCCACCATCTGCCCACCAGCAGCAGGAACGGTACCAACAGCATCACGCGTACCAGCTTGACGACAACCGCGTTCGCCAGCGCCTCTGGGCCAATTGCATTGCCGGCCGCAACCACTTGAGCGACCTCGTGCACGGTGGCACCGATGTAAATGCCATACAGGCCCTGATCCCAGCCGATCATCGAAAACAACACGGGCTCCACCACCATGGCCAGGCTACCGAACAATACAACCGTTGCCACTGCCATGGACGTAGTGGCAGGCCGCGCCCGAATCGTGGCTTCCGTTGCCAGAATGGCCGCCGCCCCGCATATGGCGCTTCCCGCACTGGTCAGCAGGGCAGTCTCCGGGTCCAGCTTGAACCAGCGGGTGCCCAGTTGGTAGCCAACAAACAAAACAGTGACAATGACCAACAGATCCAGAACCACAATGCGCGGCCCCAACGCAAAGACCTGCTGCATGGTGACGGAAAATCCGAACAGCACAATGCCTGTGCGCAACAGCCAGCGGGTCGAAAATTTCAGTCCGGCCTCAACGGATTGGCTTTTCCATGGCATGGGAAGATTCCCGACGATGACCCCCAGCACCAGAGCAAACACCAGCGGGCTGACGCGGTCGCCTGTCAGCGCGGTGAGCAAAAAACCACCGATGGTGAATAGAACACATAACCCAAGACCTTTGTACATAACGCTTTCCTTTATTATCTAATGGAATTACGTTATGCCTTAAATTGTTATCTGTAAAATGAATAAAAAAGGAGATATAAATCGAATATGTAGATTAGTGGTGTTTAATCCGCTGCTATTGTCTCGTGCGCCTTACCTTTTAACCTGTAGTTTGATAAGCTCCGCGCCCGCTGTCGGTGGGCAATTCCGACCCGTTTTCCCGCGTTTTACTCTCGTTGTCACCGCAAGTTGTGTTCGTAACCTGCCTTTTCGTTGATAAAGAGAACCCGCTGACACCCTTCCTGTTTTGACGAGTGCACTGGAAACTCAACTATGGTTAACAAACTCAAAGCCGACTGGCTTTCCAACATCCGAGGCGATTTACTGGCCGGCATCGTGGTTGCACTGGTTCTGGAGCGCTAAACAGCAACTTCTGGGGCTGGTTCAGCCTGGACATCAGGGCCGAGTTTTTGATCGAGACTTTCTGCGGGTCTGGGACACACGTTCTGCATTGAGTAACGGTTAAGGACTTTATGTTGCGACGGTTGGCCAGCAAGCAAGAAATCGCTAGCAGCTCGTGCCGGAATCCCTGCCGCGTTTTAATCAGACCCGCGAGAGCCTCGTTCGAACTCTTGAAGTAGCGCGTTGGGCCATCAAAGTTTCAGAGGTGTATTATCCAGACGCGTTAAGTGGTTCCTTGAGGACAAACGATGTGTCTTATGATGGAGCTATAAACGTCGTTGCACTTTCCACCGAGTGTCATTGAATGGGGTGGAGTCCGATCATAGCCGAGCAGACAAACCTTCTTGTCCTTAATGCCTCCATCGAAGCACTCCGCGCTGGCGAGCAGCGCCGAGGCTTTTCCGTCATTGCCGATGAGGTTCGAACCCCGGCCCAGCGCAATCAGAGATCTACTGAAGAATTGGCATTGACTGCTGAAGCCGAGATCCATGGAGTAGTCGAGGCGACAACAAACATTGTCGACGGCATCCGCAATTCATTTAAAGGTTTTCGCTGAGATCTCAAGAACCATGCAGGAAAGTTCAAGGTCTGGAGCCGCTTTTGAATATACGTTCTGATTGACGAGAGCAAAACTTCCTCCAGCGATACCAATGATTGTTGCGTATTCGTCTATCTTTAATGTTCGCTTTTGTTTAGCTGGGTCTAGAGTAAGCCCTGGTCGCAAAGCGAACGTTTAGATTTGGCGTAGGCTCGGGGATAAGCGGCGACGTATGATGCCGACCGGATCGGCCCCCTTGCTGGTTGCCATAACCGACCCCGGCAGAGAAGTTGGCTCTCGTAGATAAGCTCACGACGTGTTTTCCTCTACGCCCTTATAAAGAGACGTAATGAGCGGGCACTTCACGTCACCCTGCTCAGTGCAACATGCCTGCACCAGCCCCTCCAGCGTTCGCTCGATACGCCGCAGACTTGAAATTTTCTCACGCACCTTGGCGAGCTTCTGTCCGCCCAGTACCCGTGCTTCATCGCAATGGGTGCCGTCTTGCAGTGTTAGCAGTCCTCCGATTTCATCCAGGCTGAAGCCCAACCATTGGGCCGTTCGAATGAACTGAAGACGCGCCAACGCCTGATCGTCGTAATGGCGGATGCTTCCATAGGGTTTGTCAGGCTCTGCCACCAGTCCCCGGCGCTGGTAATAGCGGATGGTTTCCACTCCAATATTGGCGGCCTTGGCCAGGGCGCCAATGGTCATTGAACGTGGTTTCTTGGACATAGGGGGTTGATTCCGTAGCTGACTACGGGAGTAACCTTATCTCAGTCATCCATCTCATGAAAGGAGCCAACGTAATGTCTGAGCCCAAATCCGGTCGCGGTTCGCTGATCGCAGGGGGCGTTGCCGCCGTCCTGGCATCCGCCTGCTGTCTTGGTCCCCTGGTTTTAATCGCGTTAGGAGTTTCAGGCGCCTGGATCGGCAATCTGGCCGCCCTGGAACCCTATCGGCCCTGGTTCATCGGTGCGGCACTGGTGGCCATGGTGTTTGCCTGGCGCCGGATATACCGGCCTGCACAGGATTGCCAGCCGGGCGATGTTTGCGCGGTGCCGCAAGTACGCACAACCTACAAGGTTGTTTTCTGGATTGTCGCGCTGCTCATTCTGACTGCGCTGGCGTTCCCTTATGTTTTACCCCTATTTTACTGAGAGGCATAGCACCATGAAAAAATCACTGATCGCCACAGCGTTATTCCTGTTCGTTAGCCTGCCGGCCCTGGCAGCACCACAAACCGTCACCCTGTCAGTCCCTGGCATGACCTGTTCGGCCTGCCCGATCACCGTCAAGGCCGCTCTCAACCGGGTGGAGGGCGTGACCTCTGTGGATGTTCGTTATGAAGAACGCGATGCGACGGTCACCTTCGACGACGAGAAAACGACCGTTGAGGCACTGACGCAAGCCACCACCAACGCCGGCTATCCGTCCACGCTGAAACAATCTCAGGCAAAACAGGAGTAACCATGGCAAACCCCAAAACCCTGTTGCGGGTGAGCGTCATCGGCACGGTGCTGGTCGCCCTGTGCTGCTTTACCCCAATACTGGTGGTTTTGCTGGGAACCTTAGGCCTGGCAGCCCTCACCGGCTATCTCGACTACGTGCTTTTGCCCGCACTGGTCTTTTTTATTGGCCTGACCTGCTATGCCGTCTGGCGTAAAAAGAAACACGACGCCTGCTGCGACAGCCCTTCAACCAAGGAGTAACGTTTATGAGTGACAACAACCTGCACATTGCGGTGATTGGCAGCGGTGGCAGTGCCATGGCTGCGGCCCTGAAAGCGACGGAGCGCGGTGCCCGGGTGACGCTGATTGAGCGCGGCACCATCGGCGGAACCTGCGTCAACATTGGTTGCGTACCGTCCAAAATCATGATCCGGTCGGCGCATATCGCCCACCTTCGCCGGGAAAGCCCGTTTGACGACGGACTGAGTGCCCAGGCACCGGTGGTGGATCGTTCAGCCCTTCTGGCTCAGCAACAGGCCCGGGTGGAGGAGCTGCGCGAGTCCAAGTACCAGAGCATTCTCAATGACAATGCCGCGATTACCGTCCTCAAGGGCGAGGCGCGGTTCGTGGACGAGCGCACACTGACGGTTACGCTCAACGACGGCGGCGAGCAGACGGTGCACTTCGACCGGGCCTTTATCGGCACCGGTGCCCGGCCCGCCGAACCGCCTGTTCCGGGGCTATCCGAGACGCCCTATCTCACGTCCACCAGTGCGCTGGAGCTGGATCACATTCCCGAGCGCCTCGTTGTGATTGGTGCCTCGGTGGTGGCCATCGAGCTGGCTCAGGCCTTTGCCCGCCTTGGCAGTCGGGTCACCATTCTGGCCCGCAGCCGGGTGCTGTCTCAGGAAGACCCGGCGGTGGGTGAAGCCGTGGAAGCGGCCTTCCGTCGCGAGGGCATCGAGGTGCTCAAGCAGACCCAGGCCAGTGAGATTACCCACAATGGCCGGGTGTTCACCCTCCAAACCAACGCCGGCACCCTGGAGGCGGAGCAACTGCTGGTGGCCAGTGGCCGCACACCCAATACCGAGAACCTGAACCTGGAGGCCGTCGGCGTGGCTACCGAGCGCGGCGCGATCCGGATCGACAACCACCTGCAAACGACCGCGTCCGGCATTTATGCAGCCGGGGACTGCACCGATCAACCCCAGTTCGTCTACGTGGCTGCCGCCGGTGGTAGTCGGGCCGCCATTAACATGACCGGCGGTGACGCCAGCCTCGACCTCAGCGCCATGCCCGAGGTGATCTTTACCGATCCACAAGTGGCCACCGTCGGTCTGTCCGAGGCGGAGGCCCAGGCTCAGGGATACGACACCGACAGCCGCACCCTGACCCTCGATAACGTGCCCCGGGCCCTGGTTAACTTCGATACCGGGGGCTTCATCAAGATGGTCGCTGAGCGTGGCAGCGGACGATTGCTGGGTGTCCAGTCCGTCGCGGGCGAAGCCGGTGAGCTGATCCAGACGGCCGTCATGGCGCTGCGTGCGCGTATGACCGTGAACGACATTGCCGATGAGCTGTTCCCGTACCTGACCATGGTGGAGGGGCTCAAGCTCTGTGCCCAAACCTTCACCAAGGACGTGAAGCAATTGTCGTGCTGTGCGGGATAAGACGGTGCCGCCAATGTATAACATGGATGAGATCGTGGAACGGCTGGGTCTGACCGGCGAAAGGGAAGCCGCGCTTCATGTGACGCTGTTGCGCGAGCTTGCCCTGGGACAACCGGTCACTGTTGAGCGGCTCGCGAAGTCGCTCAACTGGACGACTGATGAGGCAGAGTTGGTGCTGGAAAAACTGCCCTGCGGGACCATCGAGTACGACGGCCAGGGACGGCTGATCGGCTCCGGCATCACACTGCGAGAAACCCCGCATGCATTTGTCATCAACGATCGGCCCCTTTACACCTGGTGTGCACTGGATGCCTTGATGTTTCCAACCGTTATTGGCGAACGGGCGCAGGTGCAATCGCGTTGCCCGCAGACGAACAACCCGATCAACATGACGATTACGCCACAGAGAGTGGTTTCGCTTGAGCCGGAGGACGCGGTCGTCTCTTTAGTGTCGGTGGCCGCATCGGGAGACATTCGAAGTGCGTTTTGTTGCGATGTCCTTTTCTTTGCCTCTCGACAGGCCGGGGAGGCCTGGGGGCGAGATAAACCAAGCGCGCAGCTGGTGACTGTGCAGGAAGGTTTCGAACTGGGACAGCGGATTGCGCACCTTATGCTCGACAGAGCAAGGCGTTACCAACATGACCTTTAATACCTGAATGTTCGATACCAATCTTGAACGTAGGTCAGCACCCAGGAGCTAGGCCATGTCATTTCCAAAGCGTTCCGTCGCTGCACCCTGTCTGTGCATCAAATCAGGAATTATCTGGACATGCGATTGGTGTATTCCTGTGGTGCCTCACCCGAACAACCGGACATGCACCCATTACACTGGCGATCGACGTGCATCGAATGTTCGCTTCTGTTTAGGTGCTTCTGGTCGCAAAGCGAACATTCAGACGCACCTTATTGCGACCACATTCCTAGCCTCCCACGGCGCTCGGTACAAGCTTGGAAGTTAACCCTGCGGATGAGTCCCCAAGCACCATTTAGCTGCTGAAAAGACATCCAGCCCCGTGAGCACGCGGGGCTGGATGTTGCTACGTTTATCTAATGGTTAATCACAACATTTTCTTCAACTGACCGTAGTCTCCTCCAGTACGCAGTACCAGAGTGATGTCGTTGTCGTTCCGATTTCTGAAGAACCAGCCGTGATTGCCGGTAAAGGCTGCTTCCAACTCGCCCTCGTCTTCAGGCACGCCCCGGCCTTTTTCGTAGGAAATTGACTGACCACTTCCATCACCATGGGTATCGAAGTTGATCGGGCCACCCTCTGATACC
The DNA here is from genome assembly GCF_056859395.1 of Marinobacter sp. L-80. Classification (NCBI taxonomy): domain Bacteria; kingdom Pseudomonadati; phylum Pseudomonadota; class Gammaproteobacteria; order Pseudomonadales; family Marinobacteraceae; genus Marinobacter; species Marinobacter sp. L-80. The sequence goes on along the minus strand of NZ_JBSXOI010000059.1, from coordinate 29,615 downwards.
CAGGAGAATCGGGCTGTAGCGCCTTCCTCCATAGTAAGTTTGAACTCTGTGCCTTCTCCCGGTGTGAGAACCACGCGCACTTCATCCTGCCACTGCGGTTCCACAACTTCTGGTGCAGGCGCAGGTTCTGGCTCGGCAGGTGCAACCTCTGCTTCAGGTGAGGGAGCTGGCTCCTCAACGGCTTCAGCCACGACAGGCTCTTTGACTTCCGGGGCCTCTCGCTCAGTTGAGGATTGAACAGCAACCATCTGAGCAGCCTCGTCAGCAGCAGCCTCTTCGGCGAGCTGCTCCTTGATTTCGCCCATTTCAGTCAGGCCCAAAAGGCGACCTGCGCCGGTTGGGTCCAGGGCATACTCGGCGGGCATGACCACGGTTACAAGCAGAACCAACGCCACAATTGCCGCAATGATGGTTGATCGAACCAGCTTGGCAGTGCTGGGCAGTTCTTCACGGTTGGGAATATCGGTGTTGTACATAAAAAATCTCCAGAATCAGGCGACGAAGTAACCGGTGAGCTGATAGGCAAAGAGCAGAAAACCTGCACTCATCATGGCCACGTTGGCGGTGTAGGCATGGCGGAAAAATCCGTCGGTTTTTCGCCAGAAGCTGATGACAATCAGGATCATGGCCAGGGCGATCAATTGTCCGATTTCCACGCCCACATTGAAGGCGAGGAGGTTCGGAATCAGGCCGTCCTGTGAGATGTCGTATTCGATGATCTTGGTGGACAGACCAAAGCCATGGAAGAACCCGAAAATCAACGTGGCGGCTTTGGTGTTGGGCTGGAAACCAAACCACCGCTGATAGGCACCGATGTTGTCCAGTGCCTTGTAGACGATGGACAGACCGATAATCGCATCAATGATGTAACTATTGATGCCCACGTTGAAGTAAACCCCCAGCAGCATCGTGGTGGAATGCCCCAAGGCAAACAGGCTCACGTAGATCGCGATGTGCTTCATCTGGTAGAGGAAGAAAATGACACCCAGCAGGAACAGCAGGTGGTCATATCCGGTGACCATGTGTTTGGCCCCCAGATAGATGAACGAAATAAGGTTTATCCCGGTAATTTCCTGGATGTACCCCTTGTCGCCCTGGGCGACGGCATGAGCGAGTACATCGGTACTCAGACCCAGCAAGCCCAAAGTTAGAAATATCCAGAGTAGACGATTGCCTGTGCCCGTTGAGGACACACCACGGCATCGGCCAGGCAAGCTTGACAACATAAAGACTCCAATCGAATTTGTTTTCTCGGGCCGCGTAAGCGGCAAGAATCAAGTGGAAAGGGAGGCTTTTGGAGGGCGTTCAAGCCGATAACGCAAACTGCGGGGAGAACCTCCGGCAAAGGGTACGGGCTGCCGGAGAACGGTCAGGCTTTGGGAAACAAACGGAACCCTGAGGTGGTCCACGGTCTCGTGGGTATGATTGCCAGCATCATGATGCATTGATGATGTCTCTGGCTCTTTGTCAAAATCGTGGGTGTGTCCATGCGCACCATGATTGGCTGGATGGCCGTCAGACTGCGATTCCCACTCGCCTGCCAAGTTGGCCACACCGTGAGAGAATGACTCGCCAATCACCGACAGTGACAGGCCCGCCAATGCCAAGAGCATGACGAGCGTCGGAAGCAGTTTTCTCTGGTGAATGGCCGAAATCATCAATCTAATGCGTCGAGTCTGTGGTTGGATTTCAACGAAAACAGAGGATACCATCCCCCCATGGGGGATAGGAATTAAACATGGTAAATGATCACACGCATCAATCTCACCCGAACATTATCAAACGTCTTAAGCGGGCTAACGGCCATCTGGAAAGCGTGATTGGCATGATTGATCAGGGAAAACCCTGCCTGGAACTGGCCCAGCAACTTCACGCCGTGGAAAAGGCCATTCAACAGGCCAAACGCGTGCTAGTACAGGACCACATTGAGCATTGCCTCGACGATGCTATCGGGCCGCTGGAGCCAGACCAGCAGCGGCGTGTCGATGAATTCAAGGCAATTGCCCGGTATCTCTGACCTGATTGCTTTTCAACCTGCGCTCTCCCCGTTAATCACACCGGAGAGGCTCCACCGTCACGTGAACCAGGGACTGGCAGTGTGCCTGAATGCGCTCCTTATAGACTGTAGGCGACTCGGGCTGATGCGAGACCACTGAGACAATAGCCGCATGAATGTTTGGGCCTATCGCCCACACATGCAGATCACTGACTTTGGCATCGTCGTCTTCGACGGCCTGTTTAACAGCTTCCTCCATGTCCTGATGTTGCTCGTCGAGGAGGACCTTTGAGGTGTCTTTCAGCAGATGCCAGGACCAACGGGTTACCAGAATCGCACCGATAATCCCCATCATCGGGTCCATCCAGTTCCACCCGGCATATTTACCCGCCAGAAGAGCAACAATAGCAAGGACTGACGTCAGCGCATCCGCAAGTACATGCAGGTAAGCGGCCCGGCGGTTGTGGTCATGGTGATGATGGTGGTGACCGTGATCATGGCCGTGACTGTGACCATGATCATGGCCTGCATCCCCCAGTATCCAAGCTGACACCCCGTTGACCACCAGGCCAATTATGGCCACAAAAATAGCCCCATCGAAAGAAATGGCGACGGGCTGGATAAAACGCCCCACGCTCTCGATGACCATGTAGAGCGCAAAGGCAGCCAGCAGGATTGCACCGGTAAAGCCACCCAGCGCGTTGACCTTTCCTGTTCCGAAAGAGAAACGGTCGTTGCCCGCGTTTTTCCTGGCATACGCGTAGGCGAAGGCCGCAATGCCCAGAGCCACTGCGTGGGACCCCATATGCAGGCCATCGGCCAGCAACGCCATGGAGCCATAAACGATTCCGGCCAGAATTTCCCAGACCATCATCGCCAGTGTCAGGCCCACCACGATGAGTGTGCGGGTTTCGCCAGAGCGCTTCTGATCCTGACCAAACACGTGATTATGTTGCCAATGGTCGAGTCGTTCATGGTGCATAACAGTGTTCCCGGCAAGACTGATGGTTGGTAGACCTGTAGGCAAAATCTCACTTTTGACCTATCCCCCCTGGGGGGATAGCATGGAATGCTACTGGAGTCAGATTTCTACCACAACCTTTCTGCTTCTTATGCTGTCACTGGTGAAGCCATGCTTGAGATTCTGAAGCACCGAACCTATCGCCATTTGTTTCTGGCCCAGGTCGTTGCATTGCTGGGTACGGGGCTGGCTACGGTGGCCTTGAGTCTGCTGGCATTCGATCTGGCCGGAGACGAGGCGGGACAGGTGCTCGGCACCGCCATGGCTATCAAGATGGTCGCTTATGTCTTGCTAGCCCCCCTGGCATCAGCTCTGGCGGAGAACATACCCCGTCGTGCTCTGCTGGTCTCTCTGGATGTGATTCGAGCGGCGACGGCGCTGGCTTTGCCTTTCGTCACCGAAGTGTGGGAAGTGTACGTGCTAATCGCGGTCCTTCAGTCCGCCTCGGCGGCCTTTACACCAACCTTCCAGTCTACGATTCCGGAGACTCTTCCAAATGAAGACGATTACACCAAGGCGCTGTCGCTTTCCCGATTGGCTTACGATCTGGAAAACCTCATCAGCCCTGCGCTCGCGGCGTTGATTCTGCTTGCCACCAGCTGGCAGGCATTGTTCTCGGGCACGGTAATCGGTTTTATCGCATCAGCCTTGCTGGTGGTGTCCGTTGCTTTGCCCTCCGGGGCCAAATCAGAAAAACGTCGCGGCGTTTATGATCGCGCACGGGCCGGATTCAGAATTTTCATGGCAACTCCTCGCCTGCGCGGGGTGATGTCACTGAACCTAGTTGTCAGTCTTGCGGGAGCCATGGTGATCGTGAATACGGTTGTCCTGGTGCAGGGACAATTCGGCCTTACCGACCAGCATACGGCTATGGCTTTTGCCGCGTTTGGTGGCGGTTCCATGTTGGCGGCATTGGCGTTGCCAGCTTTATTGAAACGCTGGCAGGACCGGCAAGTCATGCTCACAGGAGGTGGGATTCTGGTTGCCGGGTTGGTTCTTGCGCTGCCGGTAGGCTCTCTGGAATGGCTGTTACCCGTTTGGGCATGGCTAGGCGTTGGTTTTTCCACCGTTCAAACGCCCATAGGCAGGGTCCTTACGCGGTCGTCGCATGCTGAAGATAGGCCAGCTCTGTTCGCTGCCCAGTTCTCTTTATCGCATGCCGGATGGCTGATCGCGTATCCATTAGCTGGTTGGCTGGGCTCTTCTGCGGGAATGACCATCACTCTATTGATACTTCTGGGGTTTGCTCTCGGCGGGCTGATCCTTGCCGTGAAGTTATGGCCATCTGTTGATCCGTCAGAACGTTCGCACCACCACGACGATCTTCCAAGTGACCACCCTCATATCGCAAGTGATTTCAACTCCAGTGTCCACAGTCACAACTACGTCATTGATAGCTTGCATCCCAAATGGCCAGATTGAGTTTTGCAGTCACCGCTTAGAAAACTTCAATGGCCGCCACCTCTGGAATGGGGGGGGGAATGCAGGGGCGTTTCTTAGGCAACTCGGGGGAATTAAATCCAGAAATTTGGGATGCTGCGAACGTTCGCTTTTGTTTAGCTGTCGCTTGGAATGCGGAAAGTCGTTGAGCGGATATTCTGATCCAAGCCTGAAAGGCTTCTTTCCAAAACCGCGCAAAAACATGCGTAAGAAGGAAGTCAAAAACGAGGTCTGAGGATAATAGACCATGTCATGCAGTCACAATCCTGTCCTTGCCCAGACGTTTAGCTTTGTAGAGGGCATCGTCAGCGCGTTTGAGAGTGTCTTCATAGGAACGATCTTCAGAGCTTATGTTGGCGGCACCCAAGCTGATTGTTGCAGCAATATCGCCCACTGAAAAATCCATCAAAGCCTGCCGCAAGTCCTGCTGCAATCGCTCTGCAAACTTTAATGCGCGATCTGGCGCGGTGTTGGGTAGGCAAACTACAAACTCATCCCCTCCGAAACGACAAGCGATGTCGGTTTTTCGAAGTTCTGACCGACAGGTATTAGCCACTGCAAGGAGAACTTCATCCCCTACATGGTGCCCCTTGGAGTCATTGATCTTTTTTAGGTTATCCACGTCAAATATCAAAACTGTAGTCGGCACGGCATGACGCGTGAACGTTTCAAAATGCAACGCAAGGTCGTGCTCCAGTTTCCGCCGGTTGAAAAGTCCCGTTAGCTGATCTGTGTCACTTAGCTCCCGCAGTCTGATTTCAAGTTCGTGTCGCTCTGAAATATTACTTGCGACCCAAAGCACCAAAGGCTCTCCATCTACCTGAAAATCTAAAGCCTGAATGCGGCCTTCAAACCAGATGGGGTCTTCCGGCCCTTCATCCGGCAAGCCCCTAACATCCCTGTTGCTTAACTCGTACTCTTCAACCAATAACTTACACGATTCAAGCGCACGGCCTATCTGTTCAAGAAACCACTCAGCTTTGTCGGGTTTGACCAAGTCTGAAATATACTTCCCGATTAGCCCGGTGCCATCGTGGTAATACCGTGCATCACGACCGCCAAACACCGCTATATATTTACCGCTGCGTGACAAGATAAAGGCGGGGTCTGGTAGGGCTTCCAGAACTGCTCTCATTTGTTGAAGATCGATCATGGCAAGCATCTTTAAGGTGTCGCGAGAGAATACATATTATGCGCAATGAAGGCGCATCTGAAAAGAAGTACACAAGCACCGCGAAGAGCTGCAACTGTAAACAGCGGTGGTTTCGTTGCGGTCGCAAAGCGGACATTCAGGTTGAGGGCGAGTTCGCCATAGTCACTTGTTAAAAGTTTAGCGGCCGGATTTTTCCAACTCTGGGTGGACCTAATACGGGGTCAGGGTCAAAGGCGGTGTTTTTCAAGGTAGTTGGTGGCACTGTTCGTCCGTCTAAGCTGCGTTTTTTTCCACTATCAATTTTTCCGGGTTCAGCGTCAAAAGTTACAGCGGAACTGCTATCATTTTGGCTTTTGACGGATATGCCTCGGATAAGGATGACGAGGCGGTGCATAAGCTAGGGTCAGCAAAAGCCATAAAAAAACAATCAGGCGGGAAGCAGGTATGAGGATCAGGCAAGCATGTAGAGCAGGCCCATTGATGGCCGCGGCACTGGCATGGAATGGCGACGCAACCGGGCAGGATGATGCCGCAACCTCCGCGGAAACCCTGCCGTTTATCACGGTGACTGCGCCTCGGCTGTCACGGGATATCTATACTACCCCGGCGGCGGTTTCCGTCGTTAACCGGCGGGATATCCAGCAGGGCCAGCAGCGTATTCACCTGGACGAGTCCCTGGAATTTGTCCCTGGCCTGTATCTGCAGAACCGGGAAAACTATGCCCAGGGCCAGCGCATCTCCAGCCGGGGCTTCGGGGCGCGGGCGCCATTTGGTATTCGCGGCCTTCATATCCGGGTCGATGGCATTCCCTACACTTTGCCCGACGGGCAGGCCCAGATCGACGCGGTGGACCTGGCCAGCGCCGAGCAGATTGAAGTGATTCGTGGTCCTTCCTCGGTCCTATATGGCAACGCCGCCGGAGGTGTTATTGACATCACTACGGCGGATGGCCGTCGCATGCGGCAGTCACCGGTGATTGATCTGCAGGGTGGTAGTCACGGACTGAAGCAACTTGGCATCCGGGCTGGCGGTGAGCAGGGCGACTGGTTCTACTCGGCCAGTGCTTCTGCCCTGCAGTCCGATGGCTACCGAGAACAGAGCGAAGTGGAAAAATACCTGTTCAATGGCAAGCTGGGCTATCAGTTGGATGACCAGCGATCCCTGACCGTGCTGCTCAACCTGCTGGACACTCCGAAGGCGGAAGATCCGAGTGGTCTGAACCTCGAAGATGCCGAGGAAGATCCACGCCAGGCACGAGACATCGCCAAGAACATCGATTCAGGGCAGACCGTGGACCAGCAGTTGGTGGGTGCCCACTACAGCGACCAGGCCTTTGCGGGCGGCGCCCTGGATGCCCGGGTCTTCTACAGCTGGCGCGACTTCGAGCAACAACTGCCGTTCCCCGGCTCCAGCCTAATCAACTACAAGCGGGACTATTACGGCGGGAGTCTGGAATACAGTCGACAGGCCGACCTGGCAGGGCGTCCATTCAACTGGATCGTGGGCACGGACCTGGGCTGGCAGGAAGACGACCGCGGACGTCGCAGTGTTGATGTCACCGGAATGGTTACCGGCACGACGGGGGATGAGTTTCAGCAAGCTAGGAGCACAGGGGTCTTCGCACAGGGTGAGTGGGCGCTGACGGAAAAACTCGCCTTCAGTGCTGGGGTTCGACATGACCGGGTTGCCATGGAAATAGACGATGATTATCTGGGGGATGGCAGCGATGATAGTGGCGAGCGAACCTTTCGCGAATGGTCCGGTAGCGTTGGTCTGAGCTATCAGTACCGACCGGCCCACCAATGGTACGCCACCGTCGGCGATGCCTTCGAAACACCAACTTTCACCGAGTTTGCCCGCCCTGATGGCACGGGCGGCTTCAACCCTGACATAGAGCCCCAACAGGCCCGGAACTATGAAATGGGTGCCCGCGGGTTATTCGACATGGGGCTGGAATACGAGGTCGCTCTGTTTTCCATCAATGTCGATGACGAACTGATTCCATTTGAGAGCCCTGGTGGGCGTACCTTCTATCGGAACGCAGGCCGAACCTCCCGCGACGGTCTGGAGGCGGCGGTCCGTTATCCCTTCCTGCCTGCCTGGGAGGTCCGCAGCAGCCTGACCCTGGCCCGTTACGAGTTTGACCGCTACACCACCAGTGGCGGCGATGACTATGCCGGCAACGATCTGCCCGGGCTGCCGCAAACTCTCTGGAACGGCGCTTTGGCATGGCAGGGGCTGGGCGGTCGTTTCGCCGAAGTGGGTGCTCACTATGTCGGGGATTTCTATGTCGATGACGCCAACACCGAAGAGGTCGACAGCCACTGGCGGTTTGACCTGAGGGGCGGGGAAAGGTGGCACGTGGGTGGCGACACCACCGTGGATCTATATGGGGGTATTCGCAACCTCTTCGACGAGGACTACTACGAGAACGTGCGTATCAATGCCAGCTTCGAACGCTATTACGAGCCTGCGCCGGGGCGTACTTTCTACGCCGGTGTGAAAGTCGGATTCTAATGTTCAGTGCCAGAAGGGAGTGTCGCGGGACGAGGCCATGTAACGTTACGTCGACAGGTTGGAAGAACCCCGCAGCTGGCACTTTTCGCGCTGTTACTTAGTCGCTAGTGCCGGTGATTTGGATCCGGCCAATAGCACGCCCTCGGGCGATTACGTGACTTCAGTCACGGGCACCATCGCTGGTACATCACAGCTACAATGGCAACTACGGGCGTTAGTAATGCAATCACCCGACGAGAGCTCGACATGATTCTAGGCACAGCCACTGGTCAGTTCTCCTTTGCAGGCGGTTCTGGTGCCAACGACATGCCTGAATATGCAACGTGCATTTGATTAGTGAATTAGGATAAAACATCGTCTTGGGCAAGCTTAGCCTGATCTGATGCCCCTAGGCCCGGCGGTTTCGACTCCGGGCACACCACCGGCTTGCTGATGTTACGGGAAGGCATGCCCCTGGATGTCTGGTGCACAGCATAAGTTCATGATGACCTGAGCAGTGGATTTCCATTATTCAGGGTGCTTGAGCACTGTAATGGTGGTCCTCGATGGAATAAGGTTCCGGCAACGGACCAGACCTCGTTTACCATTCCCTGCGCGCCCTCTCTCAGGCTGACGGCAATACCATTGCTGAGCAATGCACCGCTCCTGGTGATGATTGCCCATGGTGGTCCTACCTCCATGGTCTGCCTCGTACTGAATCCTCAGAATCAATTTCTATGTCATCAGGGCTTCGCAGCAGCCGAAGTGAACTACCGCGGCAGTTCCGAAAAAACCAGCCGTCGGTCTCTCTTCATGCAGGGGCGCAGCTCTGGAGGCTACACAGCACCGATGGCACTGGTATCGTCCGGCTATTTCACCGCCGGCGTGAGCCAGTTCGGCGTGAGCGGCCCTGAGCGCCTGCGGCAGATGACCCATCGGTTCGAATCCGGTTATCTGGACTGGCTGCTGGGGCCCTGGATCAGGTACCGCACCAGTGGCAGCAACGCTCACCTCTGGCTCAGGCCAGTCGAATCAGGCGGCCAATGGCGTTCTTTCAGGGCGGCAAGGATTCCGTCGTCGTGCCGGAACAGACGCGGAGCATGGCGGAAGCGCTCCGAGCGAATGGCCAGCAACCTCTGGTCAGGCTTTACCCGGAAGAAGGCCACGGATTCCGCAAAGCTGTCAATCACGCGGATATGTTGAGCAGGCTCGCTGCTTTTTATAGTCGGTGTTGCTGAGCCCGCTGCCAGTCATTTTACCAGCTCTCATATGGCGGGATTACCCTGACTACCACCAACCTGCTCCTTGACTTCCGGGTACTCGCGAACTTTACTCTTTTTGTGATAACAAAAAGTAAAACTGCAGCCACCAGATCGCTGGCTGACTGTTAATCAGTGAATCAAGAGGGCAATAAAAACAATGAATAAAAAAGCTTTAGTTCTCGCTGTCGTGGCAGGCCTTACCGCCACACCCTTCGCTTATGGCCAGTCCAACAACCTGGAAAAGCTCGGCAAATTCCAGGTGACTGGTGAGGCGGAATTCACGACTGTTGACCAGAACAGTAGCAGTGCCGATGCTATCCGGAAAACACTTGAGAAAATTACACTGCCAGAAGGTTTTGAAATCTCCCTTTATGCACTGGTCCCGGACGCTCGACACATAGCGGTGGGGCCGCAGGGCGTTGTTACGTTTGTAGGTACCCGAAAAACCGAAGTCTGGGCAGTGACAGACCGCGACAAGGATCGGGTTGCGGATGAGGTGAAGAACTTTGCCCCGTCGATCGACAAGGCTGTGCCCAATGGCCCGTGTTTTTCACCGCAGGGAGTGCTTTACATTGCCGAACAGAACCGGATTCTGGCCTACCCCGCCGCAGAGTTTTTCTATGAAAGCGGCGATGTGGTTGCCTTCGAACTGATTCCCGAAGGTGAGCTGATACCAGAGGAATTTGTCAGCTACAATCATACGGCCCGGGTATGCGACATCGGCCCCGACGGCAAACTTTATGTCTCGCTGGGACAACCCTATAACGTTGCTCCGCCAGAACATCTCGATACCTTCAGTAAAGTGGGTATCGGCGGGATCATCCGTATCAACCAGGATGGCACTGGCAGGGAAGTTTATACCCGAGGTGTACGTAATTCGGTCGGACAGGACTTCCATCCTACCACCGGAAATCTTTGGTGGACTGACAACCAGGTTGACGGTATGGGTGACGATATACCTCCCGGAGAACTCAACCGACAGACAGAAATGGGCCAACATTTCGGCCACCCCTGGTACGGCGGGGGTAACGTGCGCACAACCGAATACCAAGGAGAAGAAGTGCCCGTGGAGGTAGTATTTCCGGTTGTTGAGACCGTCGCTCATGCGGCTGATCTGGGCATGACGTTCTACACTGGAAATATGTTCCCTGAACGTTACCAGGGCGGAATTTTCATCGCGCAGCATGGATCCTGGAATAGAACTGAACCTGTTGGTGCACGAGTCATGTTCACTCCGGTGGATGCCGAAGGCAATGTTACGGGCGAAACCGTTCCCTTTGCCGAAGGATGGCTTAGCGAAAACGGCGAATACCTCGGCCGCCCAGTGGACGTGGCACAACTGAAAGATGGTTCATTGTTGGTCTCTGATGACCTGGCTGGCGCCGTCTACCGGATTGCCTATACCGGATCCGGTTCCTGAGACCCTACCTCCAATCCCTTACGCCAGAGAGTCCCAGGCTCTCTGGCTACTCAGAGATAACAATAAATGTCACTACTGACCAAAGCGCGCTTCGGCGTGATACTCATGGGTGCGTCCCTCGGCTTTTCTGCAAACACCTTTGCCGCTGACCCGGCCGAGGGCCGCATACTCGCAGCTCAGTGCAAAACCTGCCATGGTCTTGATGGGATTGCGAAAATCCCAATTGCGCCAAACCTTGCTGGCGAAAGTCAGATTTACCTTGTGAAACAGCTGAAGGCCTTCCGCAGCGGTAAACGCGAAAACGAGATGATGTCGGTTGTCACAAAAGACCTTACGGACCAGCAAATATCAGACTTGGCTGCCTGGTACGAATCCATCAGCGTAACGGTCTCTATGCCGGAGTAGCGAAAGGCCTCCACCGGATGCCCTTTTACTTTTAAGGGAACCGAACTTACCCAAAGCGTAAATCTGAATGTCGGCTTTGCGACAAAAGCGAACATTTGCCTCTAGTAAGTCATCCGTGGAAACGGGGTAGAACCCGGCGGTAACGAAGAGCCAGGAGTAGACACTGAAATCCTTAACTTCTCTATCAAACATGTCACCGCGACAGGCTACCTCACTCCAAATGGGATGGTCGTTGTTGCTGGATCTGAAGCAGTATTGAAAAAGCGAGTGTCGACGAGGCAACGGCGATCATTGCGGATCTGAACGAACGCTTTCAGAGTATCGAAAAAATGGTCGGCACCATCGCCGGCGTGGCTGACCAGACCAATCTTATGTCGTTGAACGCAGCCGTAGAAGCAGCCCGGGCTGGTGAGCATGGGCGAGGATTGGACGTGGTTGCTGATAAAGTTCGCACGCTGGCGTCAAATACAGGCGTCTCTATCAAAGAAATTGCGGACGTAATTCATGCCATTCTGGAGCTTTCAAGGGGCGTCGAGCGTCAGGTACGTGAGTTGCTTGGCAAGGCCGTTGAAGGCAGAAAGCAGGTAACAGATGCTGAGTCGATCGTTGCTGAAATCCAGGGTGGCGCCAGCGATGTGCAGAATGCGATCGATGAAATTGGCCGGTGATACTGTCGTGACGCCGCCCCAGGAGGGCGACGTCACGACGAACTCGACTTTTACAGTTCTTGGGCGGTGGGCCGCAAGATAATCTCGTTAATATCGACATCGGCCGGTTGCTCGATGGCATAAACGATGGCCCGCGCCACGGCATCGGCATCAATCGCAACGCTGTACAGATCTTCTGCCGCTTTCTTGGCATTTGGATCGGTAATGGTGCTGGTGAGTTCGGTCGCTACGGCACCCGGTGAGATGTTGGTGCTGCGAATCTCATCACCGGCTTCCATCCGCAAGCCTTCCGAGAGGGCTTTGACTGCGAATTTCGTTGCGCAGTAAACAGCGGCACCGGGGAAGAGCTTGTGACCGGCGACGGAGGACAGGTTTATCACGTGGCCGCTGTGCTGTTCCCGCATGGTGGGCAACACCGCCGCAATGCCGTACATCACACCTTTGATGTTTACATCCACCATCTGGTCCCACTCGTCTACCTTGAGCGCATCCAGCGGTGCCAATGGCATCAAGCCGGCATTATTGACCAGTACATCGATCCTGCCAAAAGCTTCTTTTGCCGAGGCGGCCAGGGCTTCCACCTGTTTGCGGTCGGTTACATCGGTGACCTGCCAGATGACTTCGGCGCCCTTGGCACTCAGGTCCTCAGACAGGGCTTTCAGGCGGTCTTCCCGGCGTGCTGCTAGCACCAGTTTTGCGCCGCGGTCGGCCAGGCGGCGGGCCGTAGCTTCACCGAGGCCACTGCTGGCGCCGGTGATAATCACAACTTTGCTATTGATCAGATCGTTGGTGTTGCTCATGGTTTGTTTCCTTTTGGTGATAAAAGTTTTCTTCAGGCGCTGACTTCGAGTTCTTTCAGCGTTGGGTAATCGGTATAGCCGCGCTCATCGCCGCCATAAAATGTGCTGTCGTCCCACTTGTTCAACTCGGCGTGCTCGCGGAAACGCGCCGGCAGGTCGGGATTGGCAATAAACGGACGGCCAAAGGTGACCAGGTCACAACGGCCAGCGCTGATGCGCTTGCGCGCTTCCTCTGCGGTATAGGCACCGTTGGCAATATAAGTGCCCTTGAATCCGGCCTTGATAACGTCGATCACTTCTTCCGGGCGGCCATTGGCATGGTTGCCCTGGAAGGAATCTTCAACCACTTCCAGATAGGCAATGCCCAGATCATTGAGGCGACTGGCAAAAGCACCGAAGGTTTCCACTGGATCTTCGTCATACATGGCATTGAAGCTGCCGGTCGGGCTGATACGCACACCGACGTTTTCTTTACCCCAGACGTCGATGACCGCTTCCACCACCATCAGCGGCAGGCGCATGCGGTTTTCCACCGCACCGCCAAATTCGTCGGTGCGCTGATTGCTGCCGCTTTTGAGGAACTGGTCCAGCAGGTAGCCATTGGCAGCGTGTACCTGAACACCGTCGAACCCTGCGGACTTGGCGTTGATGGCGCCCTGACGAAACTGCTCTACGATAGCCGACATCTCACCCGCGTCCAGAGCTTTTGGTTCCGGCACATCCACCATTCCTGAATCGGCACTGATGAAGGTTTTCGCACCCTCAGGCTGGATGGCAGACGGAGCCACTGGCTTATTGCCATCTGGCTGCAGGGCGGTGTGGGAAATCCGGCCTACGTGCCATAGCTGAGCGTGTATGCGTCCACCGGCCATGTGCACGGCAGTTGTTACCTTCTTCCAGCCCACAACCTGTTCCGGGGAATGAATGCCTGGGGTAAACGCATAGCCTTTGCCCTGGGGCGATACCTGAGTGGCCTCGCTCAAAATCAGGCCCGCATCGGCGCGCTGCTGGTAGTACCGGGCATTCATCTCATTCGGGATATCGCCGGGCTGAGTGGAGCGGGCCCGGGTAAGGGGCGACATCAGTACCCGATTGGGAAGGGCAAGATCGCCCAGAAGATATGTCTGAAACAGTGGATCGTTTGGATTGCTCATTAAGTATCCTTCCTGAGGATGAAATGATTTTAATTAGACCAGTCTACTAGTCGAATGGCGAAAAAAAAGGAGGTGTCAGGCAATGCCAAGACACTGACGGAAAAAGACGGAAACAAAACGCTCCATCGGCTCGGTGCTCTTCAGGACCTTGGCTCTCAGGATGGCGCCTTCCCAGCCTGAAAGCAGAAAGCTGGCTACATCGGCGGGAACGATGGATTCATCCACTTCTCCAGCCAGTCTGGCTTCTTCAATGCAGCGCTCGAAACGCTTTTCCCAGCCCTGAAATACAGTATCCAGACGTTTGCGGAAAACTTCATCTTGGCCGGCCAGTTCCTGGCCAAGATTGCCAATGAGGCAACCGCGGGTGAACTCGCAACTGGTCATGGTTTCCTGGCCGGTGTCGAAGTAGGCGCGAAGACGATCAAGGCAGGAACGACTGGTGTCGTTGAAAATCCGATCCAACTTTGCGTCATATTCCTCGGCGAAGAAATCAATGATGGCGAGTCCGAAATCGTTTTTGCTCTTGAAATAATGGTAGAACGACCCTTTGGGCACGCCGGCCGATGTTAGTACGCCGTTGATGCCTGTCGCGCCAAACCCTTTCTGGCCGATCAGGTCGGCGCCGGTCTGGATGATGTGGTTACGCGTGTCAGTAGATGTCATGCTTGTTATAATAGACCGGTCGTCTACAATGAGTCAAATTCGTATAACCCGAGACATGTTGTCCCGAATAGCCGAATTACCCCTGAACTGTATTGAAGGAGTCTGCCAGTGATCAAATCCCGTGCCGCCGTGGCATTCGCGCCTAACAAGCCGCTGGAAATCGTAGAAGTTGACGTTGAAGCGCCAAAAAAAGGCGAAGTCCTGGTTCGCATCGTTGCGACCGGTGTTTGCCACACCGATGCCTATACCTTGTCCGGCGCCGATTCGGAGGGCATTTTCCCAGCCATTCTGGGCCATGAGGGCGGCGGTATTGTCGAAGCGGTTGGCGAGGGCGTGACGTTTGTAGAAGTCGGTGATCATGTTATTCCGCTGTATACGGCCGAGTGTGGGCAGTGCAAGTTCTGCACGTCCGGGAAAACCAACCTCTGTGGCTCCGTGCGTGAGACCCAGGGTAAAGGTGTGATGCCCGACGGCACCTCCCGCTTCAGCTACAAGGGTGAGCCGGTATATCACTATATGGGCTGCTCCACTTTCTCCGAGTATACGGTGCTGCCGGAAGTCTCGCTGGCAAAAATTCCCAAGGAAGCGCCGCTGGAAAAAGTCTGCTTGCTGGGCTGTGGCGTCACCACCGGTATCGGTGCCGTGCTCAATACTGCCAAGGTGGAAGAAGGCGCCACTGTAGCCATCTTCGGCCTGGGCGGTATCGGCCTGGCGGCGATTATTGGCGCCAAAATGGCCAAGGCCAGCCGCATCATCGCCATTGACATCAACCCGGGTAAATTCGACATCGCCAAGGACCTGGGCGCCACCGATGTGGTCAACCCCAAGGATTACGACAAGCCGATCCAGGAAGTCATTGTGGAAATGACCGACGGCGGGGTGGATTATTCCTTCGAGTGCGTCGGCAACGTCCAGCTGATGCGCTCGGCCCTGGAGTGCTGTCACAAGGGCTGGGGCGAATCCATCATTATCGGGGTGGCCGGTGCCGGTGAGGAAATCAGCACCCGTCCGTTCCAGCTGGTCACCGGCCGGGTCTGGAAAGGCTCTGCGTTCGGCGGGGTGAAAGGCCGCACCGAGCTGCCGGGCTACGTGGAAAAGGCCAAGACCGGAGAGATTCCGCTGGATGTCTTTATCACTCATGACATGAAGCTTGAACAGATCAATGACGCCTTTGACCTGATGCACGAAGGCAAAAGCATCCGTTCGGTGATTCACTTCTGATGTTCCGCTTTCGCTTCCGTATGCGTTACGGTGAATGCGACGCCCAGAGCGTCGTGTTCAACGCCCGGTATGCGACCCTAGCGGGCACCGGTCATAAGTTATCTGGTGCTAACTTCCCGCAAAGAAACGAAGAAGATCCCTGGCGACGACCGGCCACTCCCGCTCCGCCTGAAATGTGTGACTCATCCCTTCGTAGGATTTGAAATGACCACCCTCGCGTTTCGATCAGGCTCCTCCAGTCGCAAACAAAAGTAAACATTTGAAACCGATTACACCTTTATCTTTTTCGCAACGGCGTCAGTCAATGCTTCCGCCAGAGCGCGCACGCGCCGAGACTGTGATCGCCCCGGAGGAAACATCATCTGAAGAGGGGTCGGCGGCGGGCTGTACTCCTGCAACAGAGGCACCAGCCTCCCGGATTCAATGTCGGGCCCAACTTCCAGTTCTGACTTGAGGGCAATGCCAAGGCCATCAAGCGCCCATCGTCGCACTAAAGAGCCATCATTAACTGTCTTATTGCCACGCACCGTCACACTCATTGGGCTTTTCTCCGTACCAAAGCGCCACACATTGTCAGGGATCGCTCCGAACCGCATGACCAAGCAGTTATGTCGAATCAGGTCGGCAGGCTCTTGCGGTGCGCCATGTGCAGCAATGTATGCAGGAGATGCGCAGACAATCCGGCGATGGTGTCCAAGGTTTCGGGCCCTCAAGGTGCTGTCTGTCAACGTGCCAAAGCGCAACGCAAGATCGAAACCTTGGCCAACGATGTCCACATATCCGTCGGACAGGTGCAAGTCGACTGAGATCGCGGGATGCTCAGTTGTGAAGGTCGAGATCACATCCGAAACGAAACTGCGGCCCAGACCGATCGGTGCACTGATGCGGATCGGCCCCGACAGTGTCTCGGCCCCGTGGCGGATTCGAGTGTCGAGGTCATCGATCTCGGCCAGCACCTCTTTGGCACCACTCAGCAACGTCCGGCCTTCTTCGGTCAGGCTTAGCGACCGTGTGGTGCGGTTGAAAAGAACAACGCCGTAATGTGCTTCCAGAGCGGCAAGCCGCTCGGAAACCGCGGTTGCAGAAAGGCCCACCTCACGGCCGGCAGCGACAAGACTGCCTTTCTCGGCGATGGTTAGAAAAAGGCGGATGTTATCAATCAACATTAAAAGGAAGTTCCGAATTATCTCTTGTGATCTTATCCATTTATCCGACCATGGCAAACAGTTAAATGACTCGGCCTCTGTCACGAAATTCCGAAAACCGAAGGCGATCGGGTTACTGGAACAGGGTATCTCCGTAAAAAATAATGTCCGGATTTTCCGGATTATTATTTCGTGTTTCGATCGTTTATCCGGCAATGGAAGGCTTGTACATTTGATCCATCGAAACCGTCGTCACAAACAGTGGCGTGCCGTGCATCCCAAGCCACTTCTGGAGAACGAAAATGAAAGCTATCGGCTATACCATTAATGGCGCAATTGACCGCGCCAACGCCTTGATCGACCTTGAGATCGAAAAACCCACCGCGACCGGCCATGACATCCTCGTCAAGGTCGAGGCCGTGTCGGTTAACCCGATCGACACGAAAATCCGCCAAAGCCGCGCTGGCGAGGGCGGTACGCCAGTGATCCTCGGTTGGGACGCCGTGGGCGAGGTTGTGGAAATTGGCGACAAGGTTAGCCAGTTCAAAACCGGCGACAAGGTCTGGTATGCGGGTGCGATCAACCGCCCCGGCACCAATGCCGAATACCACCTCGTTGATGCCCGCATCGTCGGCCACGCGCCGAAAAGCATCGAAACGTCCGCAGCTGCCGCCTTGCCCCTGACGACACTGACAGCCCAGGAGATGATCTTTGACCGCCTGAAAGTCACCGATTCCGTGCCGGGTGCCGCGAATGCCATCGTGATCATTGGCGGCGCGGGCGGCGTTGGCTCTATTGCGATACAGCTTTTGCGCGAGCAGACCGATCTGACCATCATTGCAACGGCCTCGCGCCCCGAAACGCAGGAATGGGTCAAGGAGCTGGGCGCGCATTATGTCGTGGACCATTCCAAATCCTTGTCGGAACAGATTGCAGCCCTGAACATCGGCGCGCCAGGGTTCGTATTTTCGACCAACTATTCCGAAACCTACGTGCCGCAGATCGTCGAATTCATTGCGCCTCAGGGTCGGTTTGGCCTGATTGACGATCCTGAAGTGTTTGACATCATGCCATTCAAGGCTAAGGCCGTGTCGATTCATTGGGAGCTGATGTTCACGCGTTCGCTGTTCACCACCGACGACATCGCGCGTCAGGGTGAAATCCTGGATGCCGTCGCTGCTTTGATCGACGCCGCGAAGATTCGTTCGACCGCGACCGAGAGTTTCGGGACGATCAATGCCGAAAACCTCAAGCGCGCCCATGCCCTGATTGAAAGCGGAAAAGCGAAGGGCAAGATCGTTTTAGAGGGTTTCTGAAAGGCAGGTGAGCAGGCTTGATCACGTCATAAAATTACCTGTGAAAAGCTCAACGGATAACTTGCTGACCAAAGTGGTGAGAGATCAAGGCGCTTGGAGCGTTTGCGTTTTTGGGGTTGGCGGTGACTGCATTGATACTTGCCGCCACGGCAATGCAAAACAGGATGAGCGTATGGCACTGAACGATCTTCTCTGGCGGCGACCGCGCCATTACATGGATGTGGATGATGCCCACGACCATGTTCACTGGGTCGAGCTGTTCTTCGATCTGATCCATGTTGTCACGATCTTCATTCTGGGGAACTACCTTTCCCACCATCTGGACTGGCCGGGCTTCTGGATTTTCACCGGTCTGTTCCTGGCGATTTTCTACGCCTGGGCAGACAGTTCGGTCTACAACTCGCTGTATATCTCCACGGACATGCCGCATCGCGTGGCGATGGCACTGCAGATCGTGACGATGATGGTGATTGCGGCGGCGATTCCAGACGTGGGCGGTAAAGGCTGGGTGTATTTCGCGCTGGGCTACGCGCTGAATCGGGCGCTGACGGCCTATTTGTATTGGCGTGCGCGTTGTGTCGACAGCGCGGGTAACGAGCTGGCGCAGGAGCAGGGGCGGAATTTCTTCGTATTGGCCGGGTTGTTCGCGGTGTCGGCTTTTCTACCAAAACCACATGCTTACTGGGTTTTCGGTGCCGGCGTGGTAGCCATTCAGCTGCAGTACATGCTGCCGCGCGTCGGTACCCTGCGTTTCGAGCGCTTCGTGCCGAGTCTTGGCCATATCTCGGAGCGTTTCGGCCTGCTGGTGTTGATTCTGCTGGGAGAGGGCTTCTTCAAGCTGGTGCTAACGCTGGCGGATAAGGGCATCTATAAGGTTGGCGCGGGGACGCTTTTCAATGTGACCATGGGCGGTTTGTCTCTCTTCGCGCTGGCCTGGATCTATTTCGACAGCGTCGGCAATGCGAAGCCGAAGAGCCGCCATATCGGTGTACTGGTGGGATACTGGCTGGGACACATCGCGATCCTTTGGAGCGCGGTGGCGATTAGCGTCGCGCTAGCCGGTGAAGTTTATGTCGGTCTGCGGGAGCCTTATCCTGAAGGCTATGGTGCGCTCGGTTCGGTCGGCCTCGCCGTTTTTCTTGCGGCGCTCTGGACGCTGCAGCGGATGGTGGCCAAAGACGATGCCAGCTGCCACTACCACAGCACTGGTTTGAGGGTGTTCGGTATTTTCATGGCCTTGGTCCTATTGGCCGTTCACCCTTTCGTGCCGTCGATTTTCGGCAACGCTCTTTGGGGGCTGGCGCTGTTCTCACAGATTGTCGTGCCGATTTATCGAGCTGTTAGGTCGATAGGTACTGCTGATGGTCAGTAGCTGGCTTTCAATAAATCGAGCGGTGTCATTTACTGAGCACTGTCCAAGCTCCGCTTCTCGGCTCGGGCTTGTAGTGAACAGTACTTATGAACGTTCGCTTTGCGACCAAGGCTACTCACGGGCCTCAGCTAAACAAAAGCGGACGTTCAGAAATGATTCAATTGACCACTAAGCGGACCTTTTCAGGTCGGGGTTTACCCAATCCGGCTATTCGGAAACAAAGCACGCTTATGTTTAATTGCGCCTCCTGCTAACAAGGCCTGTTGCTTGCCTCTCATCTTTCCGTTCCAGTGAGACTATTGTGGCGTGATAATAAAGTCGGTAACACGTTAATAAAGTTGGTAACTCATTCGGCTGGGCCTATGCGTATCGCAGCCGGTACCGAACCCGAACTTTCCAATGAAGGTTCGTTCGATCGGGTCTCCCCCGGTTTTGGCATGAATTAACGTGCCACATTGGAATTCGATCAGGTTTGGGCGCCAACAGCACATGGCCATTGGCTGGCCGATATTGTCCCCGGCTTACACGACTTCCTGGAAGGTTAGTCACCTGGCGGCCTGCTAAAGGGGCAACTAGACTTCTGAACATGCTGTGGTTGGTTTTCGATCATTCAGGGCATGCTTGTGGGAGCTTAATACACCAAAAGACAGGGATATCAACGACGATGAAAACGCTCTTGGTCTTACCTTTTGTTTTGATCCTTGTCGGCTGTGCGGCCAACGAACCCATGCGCAGTGACAAAGCGGTCTTTAAATGGGACATGAGTGACTGTTCAGTCGGACAGGATTACTGTCCTTTCCAAGAGCGGGCGCTAATTGAAGTCGTGAATCCCGGTACAGATAGCGAGTTTTCCCTCGGCTTTATTGAATTTGATGACCAGGGTGCGCTGCACGATTACGCGGCGAAAGCGTATGTGCTCGATTATCTCAAAGAGGAAATGGCCGAGCCTTCAATTGTCGTCATTTTCACCCACGGGTGGCATCACAATGCGTTTTTTCAAGATGGCAATGTCGTTTCGTTCCGAGGCATGCTCGCCGGGCTTGCCAGAAAGTTCAAAGATCGAAACATCATTGGCCTCTATCTGGGGTGGCGGGGTGATTCGTTCCTGGTGCCTTGGATCAACGAACTGACATATTGGGACCGCAGTGAATCCGCCCATCAAGTGGGTTTCGGTGCTACCCCCATATTTACCGAGATCGAAAGCATTGTGAAAATACCCGAAAGCTCCCCTGACAACATTCTCGTTACCGTGGGGCACAGCTTCGGAGGGCTGATAACTTACACCGCGCTCGCGCCGGTGCTACAAAGTCGCTACCTGGTAGACCGTCAAGTGAACGCGGACACCGTTAGAGGTTTCGGTGACTTGGTCGTCCTGATCAACCCTGCTTTCCCGGCACAGCACCACCTGCCCTTGTTCAACTTGGCTCAAGAGGGGTGTGCCACATTCAGCGAGAACCAGCCCAAGCGACTTGTCATTGTAAGCTCGACCGCTGACAAAGCAGTACGCTTGCTTTTGGCTCCCGGGGAGCTAATCAGGAACTTGCCCGATCGTATGCGAGACAACGGCCAAGTGTTGGTTTGTGCGGATAACGGTAAGAACCCGTCGGTGCTACTGCAGCGTCAAGGATTCAATCAGGGCTCAACGCTGAAGGGTCCGGGAGATTTCGCCGCAACAGCGACGCACTGTCTGACTTTCAAAGACGACAAGCTCGTGTTTGGTTTTAAAAACAGCATTGTAAAAAACCACCCCTATATCACCCTGAGCACCACCGAGCACGTCGTCAAGGATCACAACGATATCTGGAATAAAAGGGTCGTCGGTTTGGTTGAAAGCCTGATCCAGAAAAAAGTGACGGCGGAGGTGGCCTACCGGCTTCCCGCGAGCACCGATGAAGTTGAAGAGTTTGAATATTACGAGTGCCCGACGACGCAAGGTTATAAGGGCACCCTCGATCTTCCAGCTAACCAAGAATCAAACACGTATTTGCCGCCCCAAACATAGCACTTCGGACGCAATGCAGCGAGACTGACGTTGACACCCTTGCTCGTTTGCATAGATAGATACCCGAACCATTCTTGGGCGCGAATGCATCAGCTGACTAACATTGGAAAACGGTGAAAAGTGCCATTCTCAAGCAATGCTTTAAGTTTTGATTTTGCTCCCTTGTCGTCACTTTTAGCCACGTGCCCGACAAGCTGTTTAATGCTGACGCTTGCGACCTGAACGTTTTGATCGCCAATCTGAACCATTTCACCGGAAACAGAGCCGATATTGATTGTAGAAGAAGGTTTGTTCGTTAAGTGTGGTTCTTCAGTTGTACTCTGAACGTTCGGAGAGAGCATATTGGGGTGCTTGGCGCCAACATTTAGGCTGCCACCTTTGAGAAACTGACCATCAGTTACCTTTCCTGCGAGACTATTCCTTACTCTGAGCCTGACGCCGAGTTTAGCTTTTTTTCATGGAACCCGAGAGGAGCGCGCCCTATTCTCGAATCGACTTTAAGTCTTAGCGCTTTGTGTGGATTTTAGCGGGTAAGCCACTAAATGATGGTTGCGTAAGCTAAGTTCTATGCATGGTCGTCCACGGCCGCAGCACAGCTGTTAACCCTTGAAATCTTGCACAGCCAGGCTCAAGCTTGACGTATAATCAGGGTAGATACCCAATTTTCTTACCCTGGGGATTGAATCCGTTGCTTATCTTAAAGCAGTTTTCTGTATTGATGGGCTTGCTTGTCCTGCATGCGAGCCAACCGCTTCTTGCCTCAGCCGCTTTTATGACCCGGCGATGGAGAAACGCACCCTTAGGCAGGCGGTAAAACGAGGAAATGGCATACCCAGCAACAAAATAGTCGATGGCGCGACAATACTTCGAGAGCTCTGGTGGCACACTCGGACTACTCAAGGCCTGAGATCTATTCTACGCATTGTTGGCTTCATCCAAGCGACAAACATTCAGCAGTTAGCCATCCGCTACAAGCGCATCAAAGTACACCCGCTCGTACTTACCATCACTGGACTCATGGCGCAGGATAACCCGAGTTTTGACCATGAGACTTCCGAAGCGCGCGCCTAGCTTCTCTTTCGCTTCTTCAGAAATTAGAAGAACGTGCCCATGGCCTGAGCGTTCCTTGAAGCTGTTCTCCGGATAGCCGAGCCCGTCCATCCAGATACGCGTCGTTGTAACGAGTTTCTCTTCGGCATCGTAAATGTCAAATGGACGCTTTCGCGAGCGCTTCCAGCCGAACTCATCAAGAACGCGTTGGTTCAAGGTCAGAATTGGATCGCGCAGATCTCCATACATCAGGTCGGCGACAGTGCAAAGCATCGCACCATCGCGATCCTTTATCATTGAGCCTAGATTGTCGAGATCCATGGCTCTTGCCATACCGAACAGATGCTCATCGGGTCCACAAGCCCATTCAAGTTCGGGGAGTGATGTACGGACTACCGAACATTTCTTCCAGTTTCCGACGAATGCAAACTCCGCTTGTTCAGCGAGAACGAAAAAACCATCAGCAATGGGCACGAAGGAGTTTTCCGGGCCCAACTGAAGCCACGTATCCGCTTCGATCCTCCAATGATCCATCTTGGGCAGAGCTGCAGGAACAATCCAGTCAGGTCGTGGCTCACGCGGGATCTCACGGCGAGAAAAGTGCGCTCCTCCCAATTCAGGCCAAAGAACCTGGAAGACACTGAAGTCGAATTGGCCTGCTATTGTGAGCTCTTCTATGACCTTCCCGAGGGAAACCAGAGCGCAATACGGCATAAGCCGCGCGTAAGAAAAACGGAGATCGAGGCTCTTGAGGTCGATCGCAAGCTGCTTCTCGGCAGGGGGGCCAAATGCCTCCTCACCGCCAACCTCGCGCATGAACTGAGCGCATCGCCTTCGGATCGCTTCAACTTCAAGTCCTGAAGCGCGGGAGACCATCTTGATCTCGTAACCGAGCGCAGCCGTCCAGAACCATGGATCATCAATCCAGAATTTCGAATCCGGCTCCACACCCGCAGGGAGCTCGAACTTTTCTGCGTTTCCGTCGCCGAGGACTGAGATTTCGTAGAACACTGGCAATTCTTGTGAAGGCACATCGAATGCTATCCCGAAGCGATGGAGAATGTTGCGCGCAATATTGGTGACTACCGCGTCGTCGGAAAGAGAGAGATCGCGCGCGTACTTTATGAGGGTGTCTTTGCAAGCTGAGTTGTCAACGAGCTTCCAGAAGATCGCTGAGAGCTCGCGGTGGCACTTCTCGACGCTTAACAACATCCCGGCAATCACATCGAATAGCTGCAGCCCTTCGGGATCCGCAGCCAAATCGAGCAAGCTTTCGCGGAGCCTATCCGTTAGTGGGTAGCATAGAAGCGAGAACCCAGTTCGAAAAATATGTCCGATCAACTCCTCGTGCGAGGAGACGTCATCGAGCACTTCGACAGGGGCTGCGGCGCCGTATTCTCGGTAGACTGACAGATGATCCTGAACTTGCATCCACACCTTGTACCAGTCCGCATCGGGGGCAATTAGGTCGAATACCTCATCAAGATCTGGCAGCACCATCTGCGCGGACGCCCTTCCATGGGCAAAGTCGTTCACGATCGAACCAAACCCTTGTTCTTGGCTCGCTTCACCGTCGCGTTTTTTACGCAACTTTTGAAGCGCGATCTTCTCTCCGCCAAGCCAGACTGACCAGCTACCCTTCAAGGCACATTTTTCGGCAACAACATAAAGTTCATCAGCTTTCTCCTTTGCACCAAGATCCATCAGACGCGATGTCGCCGCAATCGCAAACTTTGCGTCCTCCAGAACGATCGGGCGCTCGTTCAGAAACATCTCTACTTCCGCGAGCGATGCAGTTTCGAGGAGATCGGTCGCGCGCCGCGCATATGAATAGTCGACATGCCTTCTACCGTAGGATGCAACACCATCATTTGCGGCCACGAGTGCAGATAGGGACTCAATCGCTTTCAGCTTCTTCTCGTCATAATCGAATGACGATGAAGCACCTCCTTCCAGTGGTCCTTCGTTACGGATCTCTGTAAGTTCACGCTCTGCACGTTCGAGTGCGTGATCGAGTTTTTCGTTATTATTGGTTGCCACATCTTTGAGGCGAGAGAGCAAAGCCGATTCGTGGGACGTATCAGCGAACATCTGCGTGCACGTAACAAAGGCGTTCTCCGCCTCCTCTCTCACAGCTTCCGGCAGCCGGTCGTAGATTGGTGCTATCGCTTGATAGGCATCATCTCCAGCAAAGGGTACAACGAGCCTGCCGTAGAGCGTAAAGCATTGCCAGGCTAGGTCTGGCCGCTCAAGCACGATCCCGTGCAAGGTGGCAGCAACGATATCTGCCCAATTTAGAAGGCGCGTTCCGATGACCCGAGAGATGATCCCTGCGCAATGACCAGGGGCCCGCGCGACATTCTTTAGTAACCCATAGGAAACGCGATGACCTGTGTCGCTTCCTTCTGTATCGGACAGGCCGATGACAAATCGCGCGAACTCCAGAGCTAGTTCTCCCGCGCGATCAGGCACCGTATTGCATGCCCGCTCGAAGGCTTCATTCCAGAAGACGTATTGCGGCTCCTTCTTTGCCGCAAGCCAGTACCCGCAGGTATCGTTGTGAATGAGAGCCAGTTCGGCCTTCCCCTGATCAGCCGCATCGATCTCTGCTAGAGCCGTTGCAAGATCCAGACGTAATTGAACCGCGGAGTGCGGCGAGGACTCCGTCTCGATGAGGCGGTCTAGGTATCTAACTCTCTCAAGTGCCTTGTCCTGATCACCGTTTACACCATAAACCTCCCTCGCGAACGCTAACCTGAACGGCGTAAAGCGAAGCCGCGTATCACCTCGCGCGTAAAGTCGTCCTACCTGCTCTTCCAGAGCTTCAAGCGTTGCACCACTATGAAGCGCCGAAATCCTAACAAGCGTCTTTGCGTACCACTTCAAGCTATCACCCGAGAGTGGCCCAAGGGATTGGTGCCTTTCACCCGAGTCAGCGAGAGCCACGAATAGGCAGCTCTTGACCACCTCTTCCTTGACCGGGACGTCACGGGGATCACTTGCCATCTCCAACTTGCCCTGCAAGCGACCTAATCGAATGACGTTTTCCAACACCTTGTTCTGGAATTCATCTTCTTCAGACGCCTCAAAGAGAACGTCTACCCCAAGGTGCTCACTCAGTCGTGCAACCGAAAAGGCACTCGCGAGGAGCCCGCCGATATGCTCGCGGTAGCCGTACTCACGAAAGTTGTCGCTTGCGCTAACACGAACGTTTTCGAGAAAACGCCTTGCGAGATCTTGATCTCCTTGCTCGAATGCAACACGGGCGCACACGCGCGAGTTAGGGATAGATAGATCAGCAGCTTGTTCAGCTAGCCGTGCCAGCAAACCTCTGACGCGCTCGCTGTCTTCCGCGTGATTCAGGTAGTTTGCCGCTTGGACGAGCAGAGCAGTCTTTGCCGGCTCCTCTATGCCGATCTCGGTACAGAGCTGGTCGATGTCGGTCGTTGGATCGTCGTATAAGATGCCGCGGGCAAGAACGAATTTGAGGTTATCTGTGGGGTTATACTCAAATAGATCATCGAAAGGTAGACCAGCAACGATCTCAAGGATGTTCTCTATGCTGCGAAAGCGATGAGCGCGCTCGATCCAGTCATATAGACCTCGTAGTTCGGGATTACGGATTGACTGATTACCTTGTCCGAAGAAATACTCGGCAGGCTCGATTACCTCAAACAGAGATCGCGCGCGAACGAAATCCCCTCGCTCATGAAGCTCATCCAGGAGCGCAAACGCACCGTCGGTTGCGTCGCCATCCGCTATCGCGGTTTGGAAAGCGCGATCCAGTTCCTCAAAAGTAAGATAGGTGTCGACAAGGTCGAGCTGACTGATAGCCTCTAGGCGATAGTCGATTTCTTTTTCGGCCATCATCAGTTGAATGAGTTTTGGTAGTTCGTCCTTACCATTGATCGCGCTGTATGCAAGCCGAAGGTCAACGTAAACGTCCTTGCCAGGACGAAACTCCTCTAAGTGCTTCCGGAAGAGGGCGGGCTTAGCCAGTTCCTTTACAACTTGCTTGTCTCCCGCACGAGAGCGATAGCGCAGCTCAAGCCAGTGCTGATCGCTTGTACTATCGGCGCGCGCAGCAACTTCTGCCAGTTCTGAATATAAGGCGGCATCGACGCTCGGGTCTTCCTGCCCAAAACGCTTTTTGGTTTCTTGGCCTAAGAATACGCGGAAGCTGTTGTGAAAGATGCTCCACTTTCCTGACTTCAAGCCGGAGAGCAAAAACCCGGCTTGCTTGCGAACACTCTCAACGGCCGCATAATTGACAACGCTTGCGAGCTCCGCAGGTGAGATTTTGTTATCCGCCCTCGCGAGCAGTCCGAGAACGTGCTTTGCGTCATCGTCTAGATGGACCCCGTTCCAGACGAGCTCATACATCAGCTCAACGTTGGTGCCGATTTCACTTGAGGAAAGGAGATGATCTGCCTCCTCCTTGGTTTCGGTCTCTGAGAGTTTTCCGATGTAGTAACGGGCTAAAAGTGGATGACCAGCGCACACATCGGAGAGCGCTTGCCGATCAACATGCTCTGGTAGTTCAGCCTTGTCGGCCATATCGAAGATGGCTTGCTTAGGCAGCGGTGCCATCTCAACGCGCCGATCCTCGGCTGAGGCTTGTTGAACAATACTGGGAGCCAATCCATTAAGCTCTAGGTATTGCGAGCCGAGAATGAATAGAACTCCATCGGGAACGCTTTGCGGAGGTGGCAGTATCGACAGAAGGTTGTGTTGCGGGTTTTCTTCCCGCTGAATGTGGTCCAGACCGTCGACGATGATGAGGGTCTTTTGACTTTTTTCCAGAAATAGCTCCTTGGCCTCTTCGAGTTGGTTTAGGAACTCCTCGCGAAGCTGTTCCGCGTCCGCAAATCGCGGACGTGAAAAACCGAGCTTATCTAGAGCGAATGTGACGTCATTGAGGAAATCCATAGCCTCGGCTCTACCAAGACCGTGGCGCTCGTCAGGCACAAAGGCGAGATATCGCGCAACGCCATAGCGCGGCGTGGATGCAATAGCATGTTGCAGTGTTGTGGACTTTCCCGTACCTGGTGGACCAATAAGGCTTATATATCCAGAACTGTGATCGTCAATCACACGTCTTAGGGCTTTCTCAACAGCAGGGTTGACCTGTACATCTTGATAAAGCGGAAAACTGTGTGATGCGCGAAGCCCAGAGATGCGGTTCCAACCAAGTGTGTCGATGAGCTCTTGCTCGGTCCAGAGCTTCTTCGTATTACGGTCTGCAACGATTTCAGGTATCAGATGCTTTATCTGCCGGGCTTTTTTCGCGGCGTATGCATCAAGGTTCTCTATCTGACGTCTGGTGAGCTCATTCTGATCGTAGAATCTCAGCTGACAGAACATCTCGAAGAATTGTTTTTCTGGCAGCATCGAAACTACCATAAGCTCCCGGATGAACGGCGCCCAAGGGGAATCTAGCAGCGCTTCTCGGCTCAGATCAGTCTCGGGGTCTGTAAGGAAAGCAAATAACTGCGCACTATGACCAACATCGCCAAGTTTTTTCTTATCATTGGTGGACGGATAACCTGCCAAGACGTAACGAATGCAGATCCTCTTGTCAGGGTATTCCTCTCGAAGCGCGCTCCAGCTTTTCGCGATCTCGGCAATCAGCCTGTTGTCGACAAGTTCAGTTGCCATACTGAAGCGGTCGGGATAGGTCTGGGACTTGATCTGATAGGCGAGTAACTCATGGCGGCTGATCGCAACAAGGTCATCGCAGATACCTGCGGCGTGATCACAGACCGAAATTGCGTCAAGCTGGTTGTCCTGTATGAGGCGCAGGAGGGCGCTGGCCGAAAACTCGTACTGAACGAAATAGCCTCTGATGGCACTTTCTTCACCTGATGCTGGCGCGCGTTCTTTAGCCATCCACTTTGTTACCTAACAGCTTATTAGTTTGAGTTCATATTAAACCGCAACCGCATGGCCCCGTCCAAATCTGCTTCACAGCCTTGATAGTGCCCATTTTTCAAA
Organism: Marinobacter sp. L-80; assembly: GCF_056859395.1. Taxonomy (NCBI): domain Bacteria; kingdom Pseudomonadati; phylum Pseudomonadota; class Gammaproteobacteria; order Pseudomonadales; family Marinobacteraceae; genus Marinobacter; species Marinobacter sp. L-80. The sequence goes on along the minus strand of NZ_JBSXOI010000059.1, from coordinate 1,037 downwards.
GTGTTGCCTAGCTGCACCTGGCCGTTTTCGGGCTTCATCGTTTGTGAATAGTGTGTAGGCGGTTTATCCGTGCACGTTTTTGCAAAAAATGCAGAAGGTCAAAAAGTTCCTAATGTAAGTCAACGGGTTACAGAGGGGCTTTGTGAAAAGTGTGCAGCGCCGCGCAAACTAAACCGCAGAAAATTTGGCGTTTTTCAGGCTTTTTCATTATGCCGCTACTTTAGCGACAGGCCTTTTTGCCATCGACTTTCCATGCTTCAAGCAGTTATCAATCGGGAGTTTGCGGATCTGAAAGAGGAAGCTATCGGGGGAGACTCTGAAGAGAATCGGGCTGGGAATTGGCTGGTCTCCGAATGTTCGCTTTTGTTTAGCGACGGGAGGAGTCTGATCGAAGCCCGAGGGTGATCATCGACCGGGGCTGGGAGCGTTTGCGGCATCCAAAGAGACCAAATACAGAAGCTACGCACCTAAATTTCAATACTCTCAGCTATCTCCAGAGCATCCTCGACCTCGACACCAAGGTACCGCACGGTGCTCGACATATTCGTGTGTCCCAACAGCAACTGGACGGCTCGAAGATTCTTGGTCTTCTTGTAGATCAATGTCGCTTTGCTCCGTCTCATTGAATGGGTTGCGTAGACTGAAGGATCAAGTCCAATGCTGGTAATCCACTTTTTGACAAGACGGGCGTATTGGTGAGTAGTGATATGGTCGAACTTTCGCATCCGGCTCGGCCACAAATAATCCATACCTGCGAGTCCTCGCAACTCGATCCATGCTTCGACCGATTCGCGCGTCTTTTTGGTTATCTCAAACTGAACAGGCTGACTGGTCTTCTGCTGGATGACTTGCGCCCGGTCCAGAACCTCACCGTTTCTGGAAATGTCTCGAACCAATGTAAGCGCCAATAAATCCGCACCTGTGGCTGGCAACTGAATTTCGCCACACTGATTCCTGCTTTCAAATGAAGGAGGAATCCGATGACCACCCCTGATTTACATCAGTTCTGGCAACAGACGCTATCGGACTGGCAGGCC